>JBJTOY010000038.1:0-6070 GCA_046074845.1 Actinomycetes bacterium
GTCGTACACCTCGAGCACGTCGGCGTCGTGCGGGGCGACCCCCGCCATGCCGAACGCACGGGGCGCCGCGTCCGTGAGCCCGATGTGGAAGGGATCCGGACGACCCGCGATGTCGTCGGCCGGGTACGGATGACCCTCGCCCACCCCGAGGATCACCGCAGGCGGATGCCCGAGGTCGCGGGCCCGCTCGACACTCGTCACGATCACCGCCGTCGCGCAATCGGTCTCGAGGCAGCAGTCGAGCCGGCGGAACGGCTCGGACACGTACGGCGAGGCGAGGTACTCGTCCATCGTGAGCGGCGTGTCGCGCATGAGCGCGAGCGGGTGCGTCGACGCGTGGGCCCGCGCCGCGAGCGCAACCTCGCCGGTGTCGGTGGGCCGGACGTCGAACTGCTGCACGTAGCGCATTGCGATCCACGCGTAGAACTGCGCCGCCGACTGCGCGCCGTACGGCACGTACAGGTCGAGCACGGTGTCGCCCACCGCGTTCGCGTCGAACCCGCGGCGCGGCGTCGGCACGCCCTCGCGCGGCCGGAAGGCGGAGTACCCGTTCCAGCCCACGACGACGAGCACCGTCGAGGCCACGCCGGTGGCCACGGCCATCGCGGCGTCCTGGATCGCGGCGACCGACGACGCGCCGCCCATGTGCACCGTGGCCGAGAAGGCGACGTCGCGGATCCCGAGGTTGACCGCGAGTTCCTCGACCGTCGTGTAGCCCGGCGGCGGCACGACGCCGTCGATGTCGGCCGGGGTCAGACCGGCGTCCGCGATCGCTCTGCGGGCGGCCTCGAGCATGAGCTCGACCGGCAGGCGCGCCGAACCGCGCAGGAACTCGGTCTCCCCCACCCCCACGATCGCCGCCCGCCCCGACAGGGCGGCTGCGGCACGAGCGCCCCGATCCGTCACGGCCCGGGACCGTAGCGGGCGCAGGCGGATGCCGGGCCCCGATCCGGCGTACTCTTTGCCCCGCTATCAGCCGCCGAGTGCCGAGGAGCACCGATGAGCAACCCGACCGTCGAGACCACCCACGGGACCCTGCAGGGCACGGACCACGGCGGACTCCTCCGTTTCGCGGGCATCCCCTACGCGGCGCCGCCGGTCGGCCCTCGGCGCTTCATGCCGCCCGCGCCGCCCGCGGCATGGACGGGCGTGCGCAGCGCCGAGCACCTCGGGGCGGTCGTCCCGCAACTGCCGTCACCGCTCGATGCGGCGCTCGGCGCCGAGCCGCCGGTGCAGGACGAGGCGGAGTCGCTCGTCCTCAACGTCTGGACGCCGGGCCTCGATGGCGACCGGCCGGTGATGGTGTGGATCCACGGCGGTGCGTTCCTCAACGGCGCCGGGTCGTTCCCGCTCTACGACGGTGCGCACCTCGCGTCCACCGGCGACGTCGTGGTCGTGACCATCAACTACCGCCTCGGGGCGTTCGGCTTCCTCCACCTCGAGGACATCGCGGGCGAAACCGCATCCGGTTCCGGCCTCGCCGGGACGCTCGATCAGGTCGCAGCCCTCGAGTGGGTGCGCGACAACATCGCGAGCTTCGGTGGCGATCCGGGCAACGTCACCATCTTCGGCGAGTCCGCGGGCGCCATGAGCGTGAACACGCTGCTCGGGCTCCCGGCCGCGCAGGGTCTGTTCCACAAGGCGATCGCCCAGAGCGGCGGGGCCAACTTCTGCCGTGAGGCGGCCGACGCAGCGGTCATCGCGAAGGACTTCCTGGCCCACGCCGGCGTCGGGACCCTCGAGGAGCTCCAGGCCCTCCCCGTGCAGGCGATCCTCGACGCGCAGGCCGCGATGCTCCAGGGCGGCCGACTCGACATGCCGTTCACCCCGGTGGTCGACGGCACCCACCTCCCGCAGCAACCGCTCGCGGCCCTCCGCGACGGCCTCGGCGACGTGCCGGTGCTCATCGGCACGACTCGGGACGAGTTCTCCCTGTTCCTGATGCTCGACATGAACCTGTTCTCCGTCGACGCCGCCCGCGTCGCCGCCGAGGCCCGCGGGGTGTTCGGCGACGACGCCGAGGCGCTCATCGAGACCTACGCACGCAATCGCCCCGGCGCCGCCGGCTCGGACCTCCTCGTGGCGTTCATGACCGACCACCTGTTCCGGATCCCGGTGATCCGGGTGGCCGAGACCCAGCACGGCGAGGGCCGGGACGCCTTCATGTACCTGTTCGCGTACGAGAGCCGGGTCGCCGAGTTCCTCAAGTCGTGTCACGCGCTCGAGCTGCCGTTCGTGTTCGGCACGCTCGACGCGGGCGCCATGCTGACCGGCGACGGCGACGACCGGCAGGCGCTCTCCGACGCGATGGTCTCGGCCTGGACGCGCTTCGCCCGTACCGGCGACCCAGGATGGCCCGCGTACGACCCCGCCACGCGCACCGTCATGCGCTTCGACGCGACCGGGACCGGCGTCGTGCACGACCCGGACGCCGAGGAGCGGCTCCTCTGGGAGGGCCGCGCCTAGCCCTCGGCCGCCGCCCAGAACTCCCGGAGCAGGTCGTTCACCGGTGCGCCGACCGACGGGATCGAGTGGCCGGCACCCACGATCACGGCGCGGCGCGCAGGCAGGCGGGCCTCGAGGACGTCGCAGACACCATCGAAGACCGGGTGGTGGCCACCCGAGACGACCAACTTCGGGAACGGAGCGGCCGCGAGCTCCTCGAGCGGGACGACCGCCTCCCAGGGCCACCGTCCGTGGAGTTGGACGGAGGCGGCCTTGGCGAGCGGTGGTGGCAACGGTGAGGGCAACCGACCCGGATCCCCGCCGACCGCCGCGACGAACTGCGGGAGGAAGTCCTCGGGAGTCGGACCCGACGCCACGACGGCGGAGATCCGGTCGACGAGGTCCCGGGTCCCGGCCCGGTCGATGGTGAGGCCGAAGGCCGGCGGCTCGAAGACCGTGAGCGACCGGATCGAGTCCGGCACGAGGCCGGCCGCGAGCAGCGACACGACGCCGCCGTAGGAGTGCCCGACGAGGTGCACCGGCTCATCGATGATGTCGGCGACGTCACGGGCGTCGACCGCGAAGTCCTCGCCCTCGGTGTCGACGCTCGCACCCCAGCCCCGCCGGTTGACCAGACGGAGCCGATGGCCGTCGGCGAGCGGGAGCTGCGCCTCCCAGGTCGCCATCGCACCGCCCACGTCGCCGTGCACCATCACGACCGGGTCACCGGCCCCGTGCTCGATCACCTCGACTGCGGCCACCTGCATCCCTCCCGTTCCGCCCGATCCGCGTCGTCGCGGGTCCGGCGCCCACCCGGATCCTGCCGGATCACTCCTACTGCACCACCGAACCGCCGTCGACCGCCATGGCGTGCCCGACGACGAAGGAGGCCGCATCGCTGCAGAGCCAGAGGATCGCCGCAGCGATCTCCTCGGCGCTGCCGAGTCGCCCCATCGGCACCCCGGCCGTCATCATCCGCTCCACGCGCGGGTCGGCGGCCATGTACTCCTCGAGCATCGCGGTACGGGTCGCCCCGGGACACACCGCGTTCACGCGTACGCCACTCGCGGCGTACTCGAGCGCAGCGGCCTTCGTGAGCCCGACGACACCGTGCTTGCTGGCCACGTACGCGGGCAGCCCGGTGAACCCCACCAGACCGGCGCCCGAGGCCACGTTGACGATGGCGCCGCGCCCGGCCTCCTCCATGATCGGCAGCTCGGCCCGCAGACAGTGGAACACGCCGTCGAGGTTGATCGAGACCGTTCGGCGCCAGTCGTCGAGGTCGTAGTCCCCGACCCGACCCCCCTTCCCGGTGGTGCCGGCGTTGTTGACCGCGAAGTCGAGGCTGCCGTACGCCGCGAAGCACCCGCTGGCCATCGCAGCGACCTGCGCCGGATCGGTGACGTCGGTGCGGATGAACAGCGCCTCGCCCCCGACGGCTCGCACCATCGCGACGGTCTCGGCTCCGCCGGCCTCGTCGACGTCGGCCACCACGACCCGGGACCGGGCCGCACCGAAGGCCACCGCCGTCGCGCGCCCGAGACCGGAGGCCGCCCCGGTGACGAGTCCCGCCCGGGTGGCGAACTCGGCGGTCACCCGAAGTACTCCCCACCGTTCACGTCGAGCGACTGCCCGGTGATCATCCGCGACATCCCGCTCGCGAAGAACACGACGGCCTCGGCGATGTCCTCCTGGGGCGGCACCTCGCCGAGCGGGATGTTCTCGGTGATCTCGGCGACGACCTCCGCCTCGGTGATGCCACGCGACTGGCTCTGCCAGCCGACGTACATCTGCACGTTCGGGCCCCAGATCCAACCGGGCACCACGGCGTTGACGCGGATGCGATCCGGCGCGAGCTCGAGGGCCATCGACTGGGTCGCGGTCAGCAGGGCGGCCTTCGACGCCGCATACCCGGCCTCGGCCTCGCGCACCTTGCGCGCGCTCATCGAGGCGATGTTCACGATTGAACCGCCGCCCCGGGCCCGCAGGTGCGGGATGGCGGCGCGGCTCAGATGCATCGCGCCGAAGAAGTTCACCTCGAAGATCTTGTGCCACGTCGCCATGTCGGCGTCCTCGATCCGCTGGAACGAGTCACCCCGGAACGCCGAGTTCACGACGACGTCGAGCCCGCCGAACTCCGCGACCGCGGCGGAGCACACCTCGACGCAGGCCTGGGCGTCGACCACGTTCGTGGACACGCCGATCGCCCGCCCGCCGGCCGCCTCGATGTCGGCCCGCACCTCGGCGAGCCGATCGACGTTGCGAGCGGCGAGCGTGACCGCCGCCCCCTCGCGGGCCAGCGCCAGCGCCGTCGCCCGACCGAACCCGGGCCCCACCCCCGAGACCACCGCCACCTTGCCGTCAAGCAGAACCATCGTTCCCCCACGAGCCACCGGTTCGGCGTGGCATCACCACGCCCGGAAGTGAGAGGGTGTCCCACCGACGGGCCGTTTCGCAATTCCCGATGGGGGTCGAGGGTGTTCAAGGTCATCGCGTTCGTGAAGCGCAGCCCCGGGCTCGACGTCGAGGAGTTCCACGAACGCTGGCGGGGCCGCCACGCCGACCTCATCCGCTCGAGCCCGGCGGCCGAGCGCGCCCTCGTGCGCTACGAGCAGTCGCACCGCGCCCTCAAGGACTACCACCACGACGACTGCATCTACGACGGCGCCGCCGTGCAGTGGTACCGCGATTGGGACTCGTTCATCGCCATGGTCGCCGACGCCGAGTACCAAGCCACCGTCGGGGCCGACGAGCGCGAGCTCTTCGACCAGGAGGCCATGCTCGTGGTGTTCACCGACGTGGAGGACGTCATCGTCCCCCGTCCCGACGACCTCGCCGCGCCGTACACGCGACTCGTGTGCGCCGTGCGCCGGAAGCCGGGCATGAGCGTCGACGAGTTCCACACCTACTGGCTCGAGCAGCACGGTCCGCTCAACCGGGACGACGCCGACATCCGCCGCTTCTTCCTGGCCTACGAGCAGAACCACCGATTGCGGTCCGACTACGACCGCCCGGGCTGCGACATCGACGGCGTGACGATCCAGACCTTCGAGAGCGCGTCGAGGTTCTTCGAGATGGCGATGGACCCGATCTACGAGGCCCGCATCCACCCGGACGAACTGAAGTTCATCGCCCGCGATGACCTCATCTGGATGCTGACCGACGCCGAGGACGTCATACTCGACCGGAGCTGATATCCGTCGATCGCGCCGCAGGCGCTTCGACGGATACCAGCCGGAGCTCGGCCCCTCAGAGGCAGAGTTCGGCCATGGTGCGCAGCGTGTTCGCGTCGCCGTAGATCTGGAGCTGGGTGACGCAGGTCTCACGCCACGCCTCGAGGTCGTCGCGGATCTTCTCCTTCGGACCGATGAGCGAGGTCTCCTCGATGAGCGACATCGGGATGGCGGCCGCGGCCTCGTCCTTCCTCCCCTCGAGGTAGAGCTCCTGGATCACCTTGGACTCGGCCTCGTAGCCCATCCGCGAGAACACGTTGGCGTGGAAGTTCATGTCCTTGGCGCCCATGCCGCCGATGTAGAGCGCGAGCACCGGTCGCAGGAACGACGCGGCCTCCTCGACGTCGTCGTGGATGATGACCGGCACCGTGGCCGCGACCTCGAAGTCGTCG
>JBJTOY010000039.1:0-14783 GCA_046074845.1 Actinomycetes bacterium
ACCGCCGGATCGTCGAGGAGGATCGCCGCCGCCGTCACGTCGACGAGCGCCGCGAGTTCGACGGCCGTCCGATCGACACCGTCCGCGATCCGCGCGAGCTCGGGCACCGCGTCGACGACCCGGGGGATCGCGGCCGCCACGATGAGCGTGCGCTCCCCCGCCAGCAGGTCCACCGTCTCCGGGATCGGGAGCACCGGCCGGGCCAACTCCGGCCCACCGTTCGGCCAACGGCCGATGGTGTCGACCGCGGCCTGCGCATCCGCAGCCCAGGCGTCCGCGCCGATGCGCAGCGCCCGGGCGGGGTCGTCGCCGAAGGCACGTCCCCCGACGAGGACCGGCACCCCGACGCCGTGCGCGGCGGCGACCGACCGTGAGGCCCCGACGAGCGCCGAGGGCACCGAGCACGACATCGCCACCGCGAACGGACGCTGGGACTCCAGGAAGTCGGCGAGATCGCGGGCCGGCAGCGAGGCGCCGAGGAACCGGGACCGCAGGCCGGCGAGACCCATCGACATCGCGACGATGCGCCCGGGCAGGGAGTGGTCGTCACCCTCCGGGCACACGACGACGACCTCACGGCCGTCGGCGACGTCGAGGCCGCCCGCGAGGAGCACGAGCAGCTCCTCGATGACCGCGGTGGCCGCATGCTCGTCGGCGATCGAGACGTCACCCGCCGCCCACCGGCGCCCGAGGTCGACCTGGATCGGCATGAGGACGCCGTCGACGATCGAGTCGAAGGGCGCGCCATCGTCGAGCAGCCGGAGGCAGAGCCGGTAGGCGGTCTGCACGTCGCCGTCGACGAGCGCGCTGCGCAGCGCGAGCCGGACCGGTTCGAGGTGATCGGAGGGCGCAGCGGTCATGGCGGTTGTACGGATCCACGCTCGGGTCGGGATGGCCCGCCCGGCGGACGGAACGCCCGGCAGCGTACGCGTCCGCCCGGACCGTGCGCGACGGGCCCGGGCCGATAGGCCGCCGGGCGGAATACCCTGCGGACGTGCGGTCGTCCACGCCCCCGGAGGTCATCGTCGTCGGCGGCGGACACAACGGCCTCATCGCTGCGGGCCTCCTCGCCAAGCGCGGCGCCACCGTGACCGTCCTCGAACGCCGCGACGTCGTCGGCGGCGCCGCGGTGACCGAGACCCCGTGGGGTCCCGACTACCGGATGACCTCGCTCTCCTACGTCGTGAGCCTCATGCCACCGACCGTGGCCCGCGACCTGCAGCTCGAGCGGCACGGCTACCGGATCTTCCCGCAGGGCCCGTACTTCGCGCCCACTCCGGACGGTCGCGCCCTGCGCCTGCCCGACGATCCGGCAGCCCGCCACGCCGAGATCTCGCGGTTCAGCGCGCGCGACGCCGACGAGTACGAGCGCTACGACGCGTGGCTGGGCGGATTGGCCGACGTGCTCGGTCCGCTGCTCGGCGCGGACGCACCCGATCTGGGTTCGCACCGACCCGGGGACCTCCTCGATCAGGCCCGGCTCGCGTGGTCGCTGCGCTCGATGACGAGCCGGCAGGTGGCCGACGCGACCCGGATCCTCACCATGAGCATCGCCGACATCGTCGAGGACCGGTTCGAATCCGACGCGCTGCGCGGCGTGCTCTCGGTGAGCGGGGTCATCGGCACCTGGGCCGGTCCGCGCAGCGCGGGCACCGCCTACGTGATGGCCCACCACAAGGTCGGCGACGTCGGGGACGGCAAGGTGGGGGCCTGGGGCTTCCCCGAGGGCGGCATGGGCGCGGTGACCCGGGCGCTGCGCGACGCGGCCGAGTCGTTCGGCGCGACCGTGCGCACCGCCGCCGAGGTCGACCGCATCCTCGTGCGCGACGGACGGGCGGTCGGCGTCGCCCTGGCCGACGGCACCGAGCTGCGCGCGGAGGTCGTCGTCGCCACGACCCACCCGCAGATCACGTTCCTGCGTCACCTCGAGGCCCACGACCTGCCGGCGGAGTTCCTCGACGACATCCGGCGCTGGCGGAGCCGGAGCGGCACGGTGAAGGTCAACCTGGCGGTCGACCGCCTGCCCGAGTTCAGCGCCGCCCCCGGGTTCGACCCCGACGTCCACGGCGGCACGATCGTGCTCGCCCCGAGCCTCGACCACGTGGAGCGTGCGTTCCAGGACGCCGTCGACGGACGACCGGCGCACGCCCCGTTCGCCGACATCTGCATCCCGTCGGTCTTCGATCGCACCCTCGCCCCCGAGGGTCACCACGTCGTGTCGATGTTCACCCAGTGGGTGCCCCACACCTGGAGCCGCGAACCGCACCGCGACGAGCTCGACGCCTACGCGGACCGTGTCGTCGACCAGGTCGAGGCCGTCGCCCCGGGTTTCCGCGACTCCATCCTGCACCGGCAGGTCATCGGACCCCACGACATGGAACACACCTACGGGCTCATCGGCGGGAACATCTTCCACGGGGAGCTCTCGCCCTCGCAGCTGTTCCACCTGCGCCCGGCGCCCGGCTACGCGGATCACCGCACCCCGATCCGCGGGCTCTACCAGGCCTCCTCGGCCACACACGGCGGCGGCGGGGTGACCGGCATCCCGGCGATCAAGGTCGTCGACGCGATCGCGGCCGACTCGCGCCGGGTGCGACGCCGGTAGGGCTCAGTCCTGCGGCTCGAAGGACAACGAGCAGGAGTTCATGCAGAACCGCTGCCCCGTCGTCGCCCGCGGCCCGTCCGGGAACACGTGCCCGAGGTGGCCTCCGCAGCGACCGCACCGGGCCTCGGTGCGCACCATGCCGTGGGTCCGGTCCTCGTGCAGGGTGACCACCCCGTCGGCGACCGGCGCGTCGAAGGACGGCCACCCGGTTCCGGAGTCGAACTTCGTGCCCGAGGCGAAGAGTTCGGTGCCGCAGCCCGCGCACCGGTACATGCCGTCCCGGTGCTCGTCCCAGTACGCGCCGGTGAAGGCCCGCTCGGTGCCCTGCTGGCGGAGCACCGCGTACTGCTCGGGGCTCAGGCGGGCCCGCCACTCCTCGTCGGTCAACTCCATCGGGGTCGGCTCGGCGCCGGGGGTCGCATCGGTCATGGGGCCGATCCTACGGGGGGGGACCGGGCCGCACGACCGGGCCCCGGCGGCCGGGGTCGCCCGCCGGTCGGGGCCTCCACAGAATCTCCACAAACCGGAACCCCCGGCTCCGCGCTACACGTCCGTACGATGCCCCGCATGGAGGCCGCCGCCGTGCTCCCGCAGACCGGACGCACCGTGCTCGTCGTCGAGGACGAGGCGCCCATCGCCAGCGCGCTGGCCGCCCGGCTCCGGTCCGAGGGCTTCGTGGTCGAGATCGCGACCGACGGTCCCGGCGGCGTCGCCGCGTGCGAGCGCCTCCACCCCGACATCGTCGTCCTCGACCTCATGCTCCCGGGCCTCGACGGACTCGAGGTCTGCCGACGCATCCAGACCGAGCGACCCGTGCCCGTCATCATGCTCACCGCCCGCGACTCGGAGGCCGATCTGCTGCTCGGCCTCGAGACCGGCGCTGACGACTACATGACGAAGCCGTTCAGCACCCGCGAACTCGTCGCCCGGGTGCAGGCCATGCTGCGACGGGTCGATCGCCAGCGCGCCGCGGGCGGATCGACCGCCGGGGTGCGCGCGCTCGGCACGGCACGGCTCGATCCCACCACCCGGCGCGCCACGCTCGACGACACCGTGGTGCACCTCACCCCCATCGAGTTCGATCTCGCCTACACCTTCGCCGTGGCGCCCGAGCGCGTCTTCACCCGCGAGGAACTGCTGGCGACCGTGTGGGGCTACGAGGTCGCCTCCGGGGAGCGCACCGTGGACTCCCACATCCGGGCGCTGCGCCGGAAGTTGGGGGCCGAGAGCATCCGCACCGTGCACGGGGTCGGCTACGCCGCCACGGGTGGTGCCACATGAGGCGTCGACTCCCGGCCGGCGTCCCCGAGGCGCTGCGCACCGTGCCCGAGCGTCCGCTCGACCCGGTTCCCACCCTGAAGTTCAAGTTCGCGACGCTGCTCCTCGCGGCGGTGGGCGTCACGATCGTGGTGTTCTGGGGTGGCACCAAGGTCGGCATCCGGACGAGCGTGAGCGCGGTGATCGCCGGCACCACCGCGGTGATCTGCGTGCGCTTCCTCGCCCGTGGCGTGACCTCCCCGCTGCGCGAGATGGCCACCGCTACGGACGCGATGGCCCGGGGCGACTACTCGCGTCGGGTCACCGCGACGTCGATGGACGAGGTCGGACGCCTCGCGCGGGCGTTCAACCGTATGGCCGCCGAACTCGCCGAGACCGACCGGCTCCGACGCGACCTCGTCGCCAACGTGAGCCACGAGCTGCGTACCCCGATCACCGCGCTGCAGGCCCGACTCGAGAACCTCGTCGACGGCATCGAGGAGCCCCACCCCGAGATCCTCTCCACGATGCTCCTCCAGACCGAGCGCCTGGGGCGCCTCGTCACCCAGTTGCTCGACCTCTCCCGGCTCGAGGCGGGCACCGTGCCGCTCGACCGGCACGAGTTCGCGGTCGCCCCGCTGCTGGCCCACGCAGTGCGGGAGCAGTCGCTCCAGAGCACCGACGTGGCCGTCGAGGTCGTCCTCGACGACCCCGGGCTCACCGCCGACGGCGATCCGGAGCGGGTCCACCAGGTGGTCGCCAACCTGCTCGAGAACGCCGTGCGTCACTCCCCGGCCGGGGGCACGGTGGAGGTGCGGGCCCGCCGCGGCGGCGAGGGCGTCGTCATCGAGGTCGCCGACGAGGGCCCCGGGATCCCCGAGGCCGATGCGTCGAGAGTCTTCGAACGCTTCTACCGTGCCGATGCGGCCCGATCGTCCCAGGCGGGAGGGGCCGGCCTCGGCCTCGCCATCGCCCGGTGGATCGTCGATCTGCACGGAGGCGAGATCCACCCCGAGCGGCGGGAGCCGCACGGGTGCCGAATGGTCGTGACCCTTCCCACCGCGGCGTGAGCCGCAGTACCAACCACGTCAGGAGCACTGTGAGCAACAGGTTCGCATCCATCGAGGACGCACTCGAGCGCATCCGGCGCGGCGAGATGGTCCTGGTCGCCGACGACGAGGACCGCGAGAACGAGGGCGACCTCACGATCGCGGCCGAGTTCGTGACCGGCGAGGCCATCAACTTCATGCTGAAGTTCGCCCGCGGCCTCGTGTGCATGCCCTCGGCGCCCGAGTACCTCGAGCGCCTCGAGGTGGGTCCGATGATCCCGCCGGGTCAGGCCGGCTGCGACACCGCGTTCACGGTCTCGATCGACCACGTGGACGCGGGCTCCGGCATCGGCGCGCACGACCGTGCGCTCACCGTGCAGAAGTTCCTCGACCCGGCTTCCACGGCCGCCGACTTCATCCGTCCGGGCCACGTGTTCCCGCTGCGGGCGAAGCCCGGCGGCGTGCTCGAGCGCGGCGGTCACACCGAGGCCTCCGTCGACCTGTGCCGACTCGCAGGGCTCCAGGGCGTCGCCGTCATCTGCGAGGTGCTCCACGACGACGGATCGCCGGCGCGCATCCCGTTCCTCGAGCTCTTCGCGGCCGAGCACGGCATCCCGATGATCGGCGTGCACCAGATCGCCCAGTACCGCGAGACCTCCGTCATCGTCTGAGCACCGCACGGGTGCTCCTCGCACGACGCCGGCGTCGCCCTCGGGTGGCGCCGGCGTCGTCGCGTCGGGCCGAGGGCCGTGGGCCCGGCACCGGGCTCAGACGCCCGGATCCTCGCCGATCTCCCGCAGGGCCGCCGCCATCGCGGCGCGCAGGCGTCGCGCGGTGTCCGGTGCCAGTTGGGCCACGATGCCGAAGCCGGCCCGCCCCTCCTCCTCGAGGGTGAGGCTGACCCGCGGTGACCCGTCCTCGGAGGCCTCGGGGTCGTCCGAGAGACCGACCATCCAGGAGACGGCCGGGCGCTCCTCGTCGACGGGGTGGTCGTCGCGGGCGTCGTCGATCGAGCGGCGCACGGCGGCTACCTCACGAGGGACAGCACCAGCAGGACCTGTCCGAGGTGGTAGGTGGTCATGATCGCGATGCGTTCGTGGCGCCACGGGCCCACGAACCGGGTCTCGCCGATGATGGAGTCCGAGGTCATGAACGCCAGCGCGCCGAGCACCGCGACCCAGTTGCCGCTGGCGAACGCGCTCGCCACCATCGCCGCGATGACGACGACGTACGCAGTGACCGGCCCGAGGTACGCACCCTGCCCGTTCGCTCGCATCCCTGCGCGCAGGCGGTTCCAGAGCACCGCGCTCACTGCGGCGACGAGCAGCGTGGTCACGACGGGCGCCGGCTCCCCCGGGCTCACGATGAGGAAGCCCACGACGTAGGCGACGTGGGCGAGGAGGAACGAGGCCAGCCCGGCCACGAACCGATCGCTCGGCAGCATGAGGAACACATCACCCGCCAGCGAGAGCACGAGCGCGGCGACGAACCACCACCGCTGGGCCGCCGAGGTCGGGCTCAGGGCCAGGGCCACGCCGATGAGGGCCACCATCGTGAGCGGCTTCGCCACGTACTCGGCCCGCCGTCGGCCGACCGTGACCGCCCACCAGTCGACGACCGCCACGGCACCGGTGACGACGAGCAGGGCCACAGCGAGGGAGGTCACCGTGCGAGGATACGCGCCGTGTCCGCGCCCGCCGTGCCCCGCTGCGCCACCCGCACCGCCACCCGGATCACCGCTCCGATCGGAGCGCGCCGACGGGCCGACGCCGCGGCGCTCCCGTGAGGGCGCGCCTCGGCGCGGGGTGGGCCCTGGTCCGCGACGTGCAACGACGGTTCGCGGCCGGGAACGGATCGAACCTCGCCGCGGCCATCGCGTTCCGCGGGTACCTCGCACTCTTCGCGATCCTCGTCCTCGCGGTCGCGCTCGCCGGCATCCTCGATGCATCGGGCCGCGACGTCGCCGACTGGATCACCGACACGCTCGGCCTCAGCGGCGACGCGGCCCGCGCGGTGACGCGGGCCGTCGATCGGGCGCAGTCGAGCCGCGCCGCGACCACCGTCGTCGGACTGGCCGGGCTCGTCTGGACCGGCACCGGCCTCGCCGCCGCGATCACCTCCGCGTGGAACACGGCCTGGGCGATCCCGGGTGGTGGGCTGCGAGGTCGGGCGCGCGGACTGCTCTGGATGCTCGCAAGCGGCGGGTTCGCCGTCGTCGCGGTGACCACGACCGGCTTCGTGGCGTCCCGCGACCTCCACTGGATGGTCGCGATCCTCGGCGGGCTCGCATCGGACCTCGCGCTGGTCCTCATCACCGCGCGCACGCTGCCGGCCCGTCGGATCCCGATCCGGGCCATGATGCCCGCCGCGGTCGTCGGGGCGATCGGGCTCACCGCGGCCCGCGTGCTCGGCGCCGCGGTCCTCACCCGCCTCGTGGCGGACTCGTCCGCGATCTACGGCTCGGTCGGCACGTTCTTCGGGCTGCTCGTGTGGATGCTCGTCATCGGGTACATCCTCGTCGTGGCCGCGTTCGTGGAGGTGGCGGTGTGGTCACGCACCCACGGGACGCGCACCGTGGTGCTCGAGGTCCCCGTCGACGACTGACCGGCGACGCCCGTCAGGGCGCGAGCCGCTCCCGTCGCCACCCGGTGGGCTCATCCGCGTCGGCCGTGAACCGGAAGCGGTCGTGGATGCGGTCGTGGCGGTTGCCCCACACCTCGATCACCTGCGGTCGGAGCCGGATGCCGCCCCAGTGCTCGGGACGCTCCACCTCCTGACCCTCGAACCGTGCGGTGATCTCGCGCTCACGGGCCTCGAGGAACGTGCGGTCCGGGATCACCTCGCTCTGCGGGGAGACCCACGCGCCGATCCGGTGCCCTCGGGGACGGGCGGCGAAGTACGCGTCCGACTCCTCGGGACTCACGCGTTCGACCGTGCCCTCGGCCCGCACCTGCGCGCCGAGGTCGGGCCAATGGATGGTGATCGCGGCCGGTGCACCCGGGGACAGCTCACGACCCTTGCGGCCGTCGTAGTTCGTGTAGAAGACGAACCCGCGGTCGTCGAGACCCCGCAGCAGCACGACGCGCACCGACGGTCGACCGGCCGCGTCCACCGACGCGACCGACATCGGGCTGGACCGTTCGATGTCGCCGGTGGCGGCCTTGGCCGCGTCCCACCAGCGGGTCACGACCGCGTACGGATCGTCGCCGACGGTCGACTCGTCGATGGGCATCTCGGGTGAGCTCACCCGCTGAGGGTACGCCGGTCACCCCGGGCGGGTCCGCAGCCGGGATGTGACGCGTGACGGGATCGGGGGCACGGCCGTAGGCTCGGACCCATGCCGGTCCACCACCTCGCCATCGTCACCACCGACCTCGACGCCTCGCACCGCTTCTACACCGAGGCGATGGGCTTCACCCTCGTGAAGGTCGAGGTCGGCCCGTACGAGGGGGGCACCGGGTGGGCCCGGCACGTCTTCTACGAGATCCCGGGCGGAGGGATGTTCGCACTCTGGGACCTCCACGACGACACCGTGCCCGCCGATCTCGACCCGTCGATCAGTCGGGCCCTGGGCCTGCCGGAGTGGACGAACCACCTCGCGTTCGACGCGCCGACGCTCGAGGACCTCGCGCGCCGACGCGACCGCTGGCTCGCCGCGGGGCAGGCCTGCCTCGAGGTCGACCACGGCTGGTGCACCTCGATCTACTGCCTCGACCCGAACCACATCCTCGTGGAGTGGTGCACGACGACCCGCGAGTTCACCCCGGCCGACCACGCCGAGGCCCTCGAACTGCTCACGGCCGACGCGCCCGCACCCACGGGTCCGAAGGGGATCACGCTGCACACCCCGGACGGCGTGTCCCAGCCGATGCCCACCGCCTGAGCCCCCCAGTGGCGCCGGGGTTCAGCGCCCGCGGGCCTCCAGCCTCGCGATGATGCGCTCGAGCCGGGCCCGGTTGTAGCGCTGGATCGCGATGAACGGCACGTTCGCCACGAGCGCGTACACGAGGTTCGGGATGACGGCGTACCAGACCACCACGAACGGGAACACGAGGACCGTGGCGAGGATCCACCAGTGCACCGCCTCAGCCCGCCGGGTCTCCGCCGCGAACCGCGCCAGGTGCTCCCGGTCGTGGGCCCGAAGGTCCCGCTTCGAGAACCCGCCGGCGTAGAGCGCGCCGGCCTCGGGCAGCCGGTCCTTCCACCGCTTGATGCCCAGGCGTTCGTACCGTCGGCCGCCGACCTCGTCCCCGCGCAATCGCGACCACCACGCGTCGTGGTCGAAACGCGAGAGCGGCAGGCGGTGCCCGAGGTACCCGAACCCCGCGCTGGCACCGGCCCAGACGACCACGCACACCACGGCCTGGACCCACTTGGGCAGCGCCACCACCGGCAGGGCGAACGCGAGCGGCGTGACCATCAGGCGCCCCGGGTCGGGATCGTGCGGCCGCGCCAGGTGGTACGGCCACGCACGGAGTGCACGAGGGATCGCAGGAAGATCGCGAGGAACCCGGCCACGAGCAGGGGGAACGCCCACGGGGCCCACGGTCCGAACCGGCCCACCCGTCGCAGCAGCACGACGAGTTGCGCCGCGTAGGCGAGGTACGCGCCGTACGCCAGCGCGGTGGGCGTCGCGCCACCGGTCCACCAACCGATCGACTGGACCGGCAGCATCCACCCCGCCACGAGCATGCCGGTGATCCACACGAAGATGAGCGCCGTGCGCCAGGCCGGGATCGCACCGGCCCCGCCCGCGAAGTTCTTGGTGAACCCATCGACGAGTTGGCGCATCCCGTGCGGGTACATCCGGAACGAGATGGCCCCGCGCCCACCCAGCGCGCCGACCGGCAACCCGGCCCGGCGGTAGTGCTCGCCGAGGGCGATGTCCTCGAGGACCGCCCCACGCACCGCCGCGTGGCCGCCGACGGCGTCGTACTCGGCGTGCGTCGTCACGAGGCACGGACCGAACGCACCCGCGATGCGGGGTCGGGGCGGGGCGGTCGCACAGCCGACCCCCATCACGCCCACGAGGTTGAACAACGCCGCAAGTCGTTCGTGCGGCAGTTCAGTGCGGTGGTACGGCTGGACCGAGAGCAGGCCGCCGCGCGTCCGGTGCTCGGTGACGATGCGCTCGAGGCCACCGGGCTCCAGCGTCGTGTCGGCGTCGAGGAAGACCAGCACCTCCCGGTCGGTGCTCGCGGCGCCGCGCGCGCAGGCGTGCGGCTTGCCCGCCCACCCGGTCGGCAGGTCGGGGGCCTCGATCACCGTCGCGCCGCCGGCCCGGGCGACCGCGGCGGTCGCATCGGTGGAGTGGTCGTCGACGACGAGGACCTCGGCTCCCGCATCACGGGCCGGAGCGAGCGATGCGAGTAGGCCCGGCAGGTTCGTCTCCTCGTCGCGGGCCGGGACGACGACCGCGACGTCACCGAGCACCTGGTCGGCGTCGGGCGCGAGGGGTCGGGGCACCGGGAGCCGCCACAGCAACCACCACGCACCGAGCCACCCGACGACCAGCGGCAGGACCCGCGTGATGAACGTCACGGGCGCCCATCGTACGGGCGGGCGCGCGCGACCCGGCGCTAGGGTGCGCGCGGCACCGTCCCCCTCCCGCGGACGGGCCGGAGAGGGAACGATGGACTTCTCGATGAGCCCGAAGGCCAAGGACCTGCAGGGCCGCCTGCAGGCGTTCGTGGACGAGCGGATCACGCCGGCGACCCCGATCTACCGGCAGCAGTTCGAGGAGTCCGGCGACCTCCGCTTCCACCCGCCGATCATGGAGGAGCTCAAGGCCGAGGCCCGGGCCCGTGGCCTCTGGAACCTCTTCCTGCCGAACGAACGGTGGGGGGCGGGTCTCACGAACACCGAGTACGCACCGCTGGCCGAGATCATGGGCCGCTCGTTCCTGACCTCCGAGGCGACGAACTGCGCCGCCCCCGACACCGGGAACATGGAGGTGCTCGCCGAGTTCGGCACGCCCGAGCAGCAGGAGCAATGGCTGCTGCCCCTCCTCGACGGTGAGATCCGTTCCTGCTTCGCGATGACCGAGCCGTGGGTCGCGTCCTCCGACGCCACGAACATCCAGAGCCGCATCGTGCGCGACGGGGACCACTACGTCATCAACGCGCACAAGTGGTGGACCTCGGGCGCACTCTCCCCACGGTGCAAGGTCGCGATCCTCATGGGGGTCTCCGACCCGGAGGCCGACAAGCACCGCCGCCACTCGATGATCCTCGTGCCGATGGACACGCCGGGCGTGCAGGTGCGCCGCGGCCTGACCGTCTTCGGCCACGACGCCGGACCCGGCCACGCCGAGACGCTGTTCGAGGACGTCCGGGTTCCCGCCTCGAACATGATCGGCGCCGAGGGCATGGGCTTCGCGATCGCCCAGGCCCGCCTCGGACCGGGCCGCATCCACCACTGCATGCGCGCCATCGGCCTCGCCGAACAGGCGATCGAACTCATGACGATGCGGGCCCAGATGCGGGTCGCCTTCGGATCACCCCTCGCCGACCAGGGCGTGGTACGCGAGCGGATCGCCGAGTCACGGATCCAGATCGAGCAGGCCCGGCTCCTCACCCTGAAGGCAGCCTGGATGATGGACACGGTCGGGAAGAAGCAGGCCCAGACCGAGATCGCGGCGATCAAGGTCGTGGCGGCCCGGGTCGCCACCGACGTGATCGACCGGGCGATCCAGCTCTTCGGCGGCGCCGGGGTCAGTGACGACTGGCCGCTCGCCTCGATGTACGCCCACGCCCGCACGCTCCACTTCGTCGACGGTCCCGACGAGGTGCACCTGCGCCAGATCGCCCGCCGCGAGCTCGGACGGTTCGCCCACCTGCGCCCCGACGGGCACCGGCGCTGACGGTCGGCCGATGAAGGTCCGGGTCGGATTCGGGCTGGGCAACCTGCGTCCGGCCGACGGCGAGACCCTCGGCACGATCGCCGAGGCCCTCGAACGGCTTGGCTACGACTCGCTCTGGTGCTCCGAGCGCATCGGCGGGCCCGCGCCCGATCCCGTCCTCGCCCTCACCTTCGCCGCCGCCCGCACGAGCCGGATCAAGCTGGGCACGAGCGTCTCGGTGCTCCCGGGCCGCCCACCCGCCGTCGTCGCCAAGGAGTGGGCCTCGCTGGACGCCCTCTCCGGTGGCCGGGCCCTCCCCGCCTTCGGGCTCGGGGTCGCCGCACCGGCCGAGCAGCAGGCCTTCGGCGTCACCCGGGCCGACCGGGCCTCGATCTTCGACGAGGCGCTCCCCCTCCTCCGCCGCCTGTGGAGCGAGGACGAGGTCGTGCACCACGGGCGCTGGTTCACCTACGACGGGGTCACCGTCCGACCGCGACCCGAGCGCCCGCTCGACGTCTGGCTCGGCGGACGGGCCCCGGTCGAGCTGCGGCGCACCGGTCGGCTGGGCGACGGCTGGCTCGCCAGCTTCACGACCCCGGCCGAGTGCGCAGCCGGGCGGCTCGTCGTCGACGAAGCCGCGGCCGAAGCCGGCCGCGAGATCGACCCCGAGCACTTCGGGGCCATGGTGCTCTACGGCCCCGGCCCGGTTCCCGACTCGCTCGCCGCTGCGATCCGCACCCGCAATCCGGGGACCGACCCCTCCGAGCTCGTCTCGGCCGGCTGGTCGGCCGTGCGGGAACGGTGCGAGGCCTACGTCGCCGTGGGCTTCTCGAAGCTCGTGCTCGTCCCCGTCCACGAACCTGCCGACTGGGATGCCGAGCTCGCCGCCGGAGCCGAGGCCGTGCTCGGCATCCAGACCTGACCGGTCAGGCTTCGAGGAACCGTCGCAGCCCGATCGCCGAGCCGAGCATCCCGATCGCTGCTCCGATCACGAGCATGAGGACGCCGATGCCGACCGCATCGGCGTTCGTGACGTAGAAGGACTGCAGGATGTCGGTGCGATTCTCGACCAGGTTGGCGATCACGACCTTCAACCCGGCGAGGAAGCCGACCGCCAGCCCGGCACCGATCGCGCCCTGCGCGAAGCCCTCGGCCAGGAACGGGATGCGCACGAACCAGTTCGACGCGCCGACGAGCTTCATCACCTCGATCTCGCGCCGTCGGGCGAAGGTCGCCAGCCGAATCGTGTTCACGATGAGGAAGAGCGACGAGGCGAGGAGCGCCAGCGCAATCGCGGTGAAGCCCAGGTTGATCCATCGGGTCGCCGAGAGCAGCTTCTTCACCTGCTCCTGAGCAGTGACCACCGTGTCGACGCCCGGCGCGGTGCGGTACTTGTCGGCCACGACCTCGGTCTTCTCGGCCGTCACCGGGCTGACCCGGAACGACTCGGGGAGCACATCGGGGGTCGTGCTCTCGATGAGCGCCGGTTGGTCACGGAAGATCTTCTTGAACTCGGCGTACGCCGCCTGGTGGTCGAGGAACCGATAGCGCTTCACGAGCGCGGGTTCGTCGTCTTCGAGCGAGGCCCGGATCGCCGCGACCTGGGCCGGCGGAGCGTCGGGCTTCATGAAGATCTCGAGCTCGACGCCGTTCCTCCACTTCGAGGTGCCGTGGTCGACCACGGTCTGGACGAGGCGGATTCCCCCGAAGAGGAAAAGCGAGACGGCCACCGTGATGATGCCCGCGATCGTCATCAGGAGATTGCGGCGGAGCGAGATGAAGGTCTCACGCGCGAAGTAGGCGAGCCGGGCCACGGGATCAGGCCTCCACGCCGTAGACGCCGCGGGCTTGGTCGCGAACCACGTTGCCGTGATCGAGTTCGAGCACCCGCCGCCGCATCGCGTCGACGATCCGTTGATCGTGGGTGGCCATCACGACGGTGGTGCCGGTGCGGTTGATGCGGTCGAGGAGCCGCATGATGCCGACCGTGGTCTCGGGGTCGAGGTTGCCGGTCGGCTCGTCGGCGAGGAGGATCAGCGGCCGGTTGATGAACGCGCGGGCGATGGACACCCGCTGCTGCTCACCACCCGAGAGCTCACCGGGGAACCGCTCGGCTTTCTGACCGAGGCCCACAAGCTCGAGGATCTGGGGCACCTGCGCCTTGATGACGTTGCGCGGCCGACCAAGCACTTCCTGGGCGAAGGCGACGTTTTCGTAGACGGTCTTGTTGGGGAGCAGCTTGAAGTCCTGGAAGATGCAGCCGATGTTGCGGCGCAACTGCGGGACTTTCCAGGAGCTCATCCGGCCGATGTCGCGACCCGCCACGATGATGTGCCCGGCCGTCGGAAGCTCATCACGCAGGAGGAGCTTCAGGAACGTCGACTTCCCCGAGCCCGAGGGCCCGACGAGGAAGACGAACTCACCCTTGTTGACTTCCAGGGAGAGATCGCGCAGAGCGACGACGTCGCCCTTGTAGGTCTTGTTCACGTGCTCGAACTTGATCATGCGGGCATTGACGGTACCAGCCGTTCACCCGCGCACCCCGGCACCCCGTGGTTTTCCGCCCACTGACCGTCCCCTTTGGCCAGGTATTCCCGACAAAAGGGTGCGGAACCGACACCGCTGTGTGGTCAGGCGGACGCGCGGCGGAACTGCAGCCAGGCCTCGACGAACCCGTCGAGATCCCCGTCGAGCACCGCCTGGACGTTCCCGGTCTCGTAGATCGGTTCGTCTTTGCCGTCGACGCGCCGGGTGCGCTCGTCCTTCACGAGTTGATACGGCGCCAGGACATAGGAGCGGATCTGGCTCCCCCACGCGACGTCCTTCTTCTCGCCGGACAGCGCGGCCATCTCCGCCGCCCGCTCCTCGCGCTGGCGCTCGGCGAGGCGCGCCGCGAGGATCTGCATCGCCTTGGCGCGGTTCTGGATCTGGGACCGCTCGTTCTGGCACGAGACCACGACACCCGTCGGGAGGTGCGTGATGCGCACCGCAGAGTCGGTCTTGTTGACGTGCTGGCCGCCCGCGCCCGACG
>JBJTOY010000040.1:0-10059 GCA_046074845.1 Actinomycetes bacterium
GAAGACCGACGACGTCGCGGGTGACGGCACCACCACCGCCACCGTGCTCGCGTGGGCGATGGTCCGCGAGGGCCTGCGCAACGTCGCGGCCGGCGCCAACCCGATGACCCTCAAGCGCGGCATCCAGGCTGCCGTCGTCGCAGCTGTCGACTCGATCAAGGCCTCGTCGAAGAGCGTCAAGACGGACCCGGCCCAGATCGCCAACGTCGCCGCCATCTCGGCCGCCGACAAGGAGATCGGCTCGATGATCGCCGAGGCGCTCGACAAGGTCGGCACCGACGGCGTCATCACCGTCGAGGAGTCCCAGACGTTCGGGATGGAGCTCGACCTCGTCGAGGGCATGCGCTTCGACAAGGGCTACATCTCCCCGTACTTCGTGACCGACCCCGAGCGCATGGAGGGCGTCCTCGACGACCCGTACGTGCTCTTCGTCTCCTCGAAGATCTCGGCGGTCAAGGACCTCCTGCCGGTCCTCGAGAAGGTCATGCAGTCCGGCCGTCCGCTCGTGGTCATCGCCGAGGACGTCGAGGGCGAGGCGCTCGCCACCCTCGTGGTCAACAAGATCCGCGGCACGTTCAAGTCGGTCGCCATCAAGGCCCCCGGCTTCGGCGAGCGCCGCAAGGCGATGCTCCAGGACATGGCCATCCTCACCGGTGGTCAGGTCATCTCGGAGGAGGTCGGCCTCAAGCTCGAGAACATCGGGCTCGAGATGCTCGGCCGCGCCCGCAAGGTCGTCGTGACCAAGGACGAGACGACGATCGTCGAGGGCGCCGGTTCGAAGCAGGACGTCGCCGGTCGCATCGCGCAGATCCGCGGGGAGATCGAGAACACCGACTCCGACTACGACCGCGAGAAGCTCCAGGAGCGTCTGGCCAAGCTCAGTGGCGGCGTGGCGATCATCAAGGTCGGCGCGGCCACCGAGGTCGAGCTCAAGGAGAAGAAGCACCGCATCGAGGACGCCGTCCAGACCACGAAGGCCGCGGTCGAGGAGGGCGTGGTCCCCGGTGGTGGCGTCGCACTGCTCCGGGCCCAGGCCAAGGTGCTCGAGCTCGCGAACACCCTCGAGGGTGACGAGGCCACCGGTGCGCGCACCGTGGCCCGTGCGCTCGAGGAGCCGCTCAAGCAGATCGCGCTCAACGCCGGTCTCGAGGGTGGCGT
The DNA here is from genome assembly GCA_046074845.1 of Actinomycetes bacterium. GTDB lineage: Bacteria > Actinomycetota > Acidimicrobiia > IMCC26256 > IMCC26256 > IMCC26256. The sequence continues at coordinate 1,159 of JBJTOY010000040.1, forward strand.
CATCGTGGAGAAGGTGCGCAGCCTCAAGGGCAGCCACGGCCTCAACGCCGGTACCGGCGAGTACGAGGACCTCGTGAAGGCCGGCGTCATCGACGCCGCGAAGGTGACCCGCTCGGCGCTGCAGAACGCGGCCTCGATCGCGGCCCTGTTCCTCACCACCGAGGCCGTCGTCGCCGAGAAGCCCGAGCCGGCTCCGGCCATGCCGGGCGGCGGGATGCCGGGCATGGACGGGATGGGCGACTTCTAGGCACCGTCCTCCACTCCTCCGTCGATCGGGCGCCCCCTCGGGGGCGCCCGATCCGCGTCCGGGCCCGCGGTCCGTCGTACGTCGCGGCCCCCTAACCTCTCGGACGACCGGCTCGTCGAAGAACGTCTCGCCGAGACCGTCCACCGAGGAGGACCACGATGCGGGCACCCAGGTTCATGAGCGCGGTGGCCGTCGCCGTCCTCGCGGTATCGCTCGCCGCGTGCGGCGGCCGATCCTCCGGCGCAGGCCGCGACCGCGACCTCTCGGACGCCCGGCTCATCGTCGCCGGGTACGACGACGCCCGATCCGCCCGCAGCGTGAGGATGGAGGGCGAGGTGGCGGTGCGTACCGCCGGTCGGGACGTGGCCGTCCCGCTCGACGGGGCGATCGACTTCGAGCACGACGCGGCCCGGTTCAGGATCTCGCTCGCCGGTCTCGGCATCCCGGGACTCGGTGACGCGCGGGTCGAGGCGCGCGTGGTCGACGGTCGGCTCTACCTCGGCCTCGGTGACGTGGCCGGTGCGCTGCTCGGCGGCTCCTGGGCCGAGATCCCGCTGGACTCGATGGGGGGCGCCTCGACGGACCCGACCGGCTTCCTCGACATGCTGCGCGGGGTGACGAGGGTCGAGCGGATCGGCACCGACACCATCCGCGGCGTCGAGGCCACGCACTACCGGGGCACGATCAGCCTCGCCGACGCGATCGACCGTGCGCCCGAGGCCCGTCGGGAGGACCTGCGGCGCGCCTTCGGCGTCGCCGGGGCGCAGGTCCCGGTCGACGTCTGGGTGGACGGGCGTGACCGTCCGGTGCGGTTCGCCGCCTCCTTCGCCATGGGCGGGGTGGACGCCGAGGTGCGCCTCGATCTCTTCGACTACGGCGCAGACATCACGGTGACGGCGCCCCCCGCCGATGAGGTCACCTCGCTCGGGGGCCTGCTGGTCGGGCGCCCCGGAGACGGGCCGGCTGCGAACGCCTGAGCGCGCCCGGCCTAGCCTCAGCGGCGTGACCGCACCGGTGATCCCGTCCGAGGGGTGGGGCGTCCTCCACCTGTTCTTCCACGTCGTGCGCGACGGCGCGGTCGACACCGCGGTCGCGCACCACGAACTGCTGCGCGCCCACGAGGCACTCGTCGCCGACGGCCACCAGGCGCGGTGGTTCCCGGTGCTCGGGCACAAGGCGGACCTCGGCGTCATGGCCGTCGGTCCCGACCTCGCCCGCCTCCAACGCCTCCAGCACGAGATCCTCGCCACCGGCGCGGTGCGGCTGGCCTGGTCCTACGTGTCCCTCACCGAGGGTTCGGAGTACATGTCGACTGAGGACGACGAGCGCGCCCGCCTCGCGGCGGAGGAGGGCATCACCGAGGCGGCCGAGGTCGCGACCCGTCTCGGGACGTGGTCCGAACGCATGGCGCACTACCGAGCCCAGCGTGTGCACCCGACCCTGCCCTCGAAGGCGACGATCTGCTTCTACCCGATGTCGAAGCGTCGGACGGGCGAGGACAACTGGTACGCGCTCGACTTCGACGCGCGCAAGGTCCTCATGGCCGGCCACGCGCGGGTCGGGCGCACGTACGCGGGGCGCGTCGTCCAGCTCATCACGGGTTCCACCGGCCTCGATGACTGGGAGTGGGGAGTCACCCTCTTCGCCGACGATCCGCTGCAGCTCAAGGCGATCGTCTACGAGATGCGCTTCGACGAGGTCTCGGCCCGGTACGCCGAGTTCGGTCCGTTCGTCACGGGTCTGGTGCAGGAACCGGCCGACGCGCTCGACGCGGTCGGCCTCGGCGGCGGTGCGCACCGTCGTCACGGTCGCTAGCCTGCGCCCCGTGAGCACCAGCCAGCGCCTCTTCGTGTCGTTCCCCGAGGAACTCGTCGACCGTCCGATGGTCTACGAGATCATCAAACGCTTCGACGTCATCCCGAGCATCCGCCGGGCGAACGTCGAGGCCCACTCCGGCTGGACGATCCTCGAGATCACCGGCGCGCCCGAGGCGATCGCCGCCTCGGTCACCTACCTCGAGGACCTCGGCTGCACCGTGAATCGCATGGAGGGCGACGTCCTCGAGAGTTGAGGTCGTCGGGTGTGTCGGCGTCGCCCGACCCGTGGTGTCGTGGGCGACGTCCTCGAGAGTTGAGGTCGTCCGGTGTGACGGCGTCGCCCGACCCATGGTGGTCAGGGACGTCCGAGATCCTTCCAGACCGGGAACGTCAGGTACTCGACGCCGTCGCGCACCTCGGTGCGCCCCTGGTTCCGGAACTCGGCGATGTGGTGCTCGGCCCGGCTGAAGCCGAGCATGCGCTTGAGTTCGGCCATGGGGAGGAGCAGGGGACCGTCGGCGTCCCCCTCGCGCAGGAGCGCGTCGACCTCGAGCACCGGACGGCCGGGCTCGGTGTCGTCGATGCAGGCGCAGTGGTAGACGATGCGTTCGAACACCGCCGTCGCGAGGATCCGCACGGGGGCATCATGGGGGCTCATGGCTGACCAGCACGAACTGCCCGAAGCGTTGCGGCGGGCCGCCACGGATCCGGGCGACGACCCGTCCGCCGCGGCGGCTCGGGGCCTCCGTCTCCTGGCCGAGGTCCGAGCGCCGTTGCTCGACGGGCTCACGGGCGGTCTGGGCGGTTGGCTCGGCGCACGGGCTCGTGGGGTGCTCGTCGCGTGGCGCCCGGACGCAGCGTCGGAGGCGGCGGTCGCCGACCTCGGGGCGGCCGCCGGCGCGGCGACCCGACGGGTCGTGGCGGAGGTGGCGGCGCTGCTGGATCTCGATCCGGCCGAGCAGCGGGCCACCCCGTTGTCGATCGTCCGCTCGGCCCACCGGGAGCCCGGGGCGGTGCTGGCCCGTCTCGAGATCCCCCACGTGGCCCGGGACCCCTTCGAGGTCCGAGCGGCCCCCGACGACGTCTACGCCCTGGCTCCGCCCGATCTCGGTGCGGTGGACCCGGACCTCGGGCCGCTCCTGCTGGCCTGGGGGGTCGGGAAGGCCACGATCCTGCGGGCCCGGGCTGCCGGGGCGGACTGACCGCCGCTCGGTGCGCCGCGTGGTCGCGCGGGCACGTAGCGTGCTTGTATGAGCCGACCCTGAGGCTTAGGCTCAGGCGGGGCCCGGGGCAGGGCCGAGGATCACCGATCGGGGCTGATGGCGGCATGCAATCCGATATGACCGCAGAGAGTGCGTACGCATCCGCGGAGCGTGATCTCGCGGCGGTGACCGCGCTCGACGTCGAGGAGTTGCGGCGACTGCGATCGATCGTCGAGTCCTCGCCGCTCGGCGTCATCTACACGGACGCGTTCGGGATCATCACCTACGTCAACGCACGCTGGGAGGAGATCTCGGGTCGCAGCGCCGCGGAGCTCATCGGGACCCGCGACGACGAGATCCAGATGATCGACGACGTGCACGCGGTGCACATCGAGGAGGCCCGGGACGCACTCATCGAGCACGGCGAGTGGTCCGGGCAGTTCCGCATCTGGCGACCCGACGGCGAGATCCGTCACATCCGCAACTGGATCAACCGGGTCGGCGAGGGCCGTGACGCGTCGTACGTGTCCATCCTCGAGGACGTGTCGGTCCGCACCTCCATGGAGGGAGACGCCGATCGCCTGCGTGCCCTCGTCAACACCTCGGAGGACATCGCCTTCATCCTGGATACCCGCGGCCGGATCGAGTACGCGAACCCGACGGCGCGTATGCGCCTCGGCATCCCGGCGTCGGTGCGCGACTTCGCCGGGGTCGACGCGACCGTGGTCATGCGCCTCGACGTGCACACGCTGCGGGTCTACGAGGAGCAGGCGCTCCCCGCCCTCGCCGAGCATGGGCACTGGAGTGGCCGCGCCACCTACATCGACCTCAACGGGCAGCCCGTGCTCACCATGGTCGACGTGTCCCAACACCGGGGGGCCGACGGTCGCACCTTCTACACCCTCAAGGCCCACGACATCACCGAGCACGTGCGGCTCGCCGAGCAACTCGCCCGGTCCGAGGCCTGGTTCCGTTCCATCGTCGAGTCCACCGCGCACGGCGTCGTCGTCACCACCGAGGGGACCGGCATCGTCTACGTGAGCGCCGAGACCGAGCGGATGAGCGGGTTCCGGGCCGATGAGCTCATTGGGAACGGGCTGCTCGACTTCATCCGCCCCGACATGCTGGCCGCGGCCCAGTCGGAGGTCGCCCGGTGGGCGCCCGACGCGCGGCTCGCTCCCCGCGACGTCCAGTTGCGGTGCGCCGACGGCAGCTTCATCTGGGTCGAGATCTCCGGTACGCCGTTCGACTACGGATCGGGGGCCTCGCGGCTCTTCACGATCCGGGACCTCACCCAGCGGCGCGCGCTCGAGGAACGGGTCGCCCAGGAGGCCCGCCGGTTCACCGAGGTCGTGCACAACCTCGGCGATGCGGTCTCGATCGTGGACGCCACCGGCGCCGTGATCTACCGGAGCGCCAAGGCGGAGGAACTCTTCGGGGTGGACGAGTCGATCGCCCACCGCCGAGCGAACCGGCCGGCCATCGTGCACCCGAACGATCTCGACCTCTTGGCGACCGCCTTCCGCTCGATCGTCGAGGTGCCGGAGGGTGCGGGCGCGCCCTCGCCCGTCGTCGAGTACCGGATGCTCGGTCGCGACGGCACCTGGCGGTTCTGTGAGTCCACGCTCACCGATCTTCGGCATGAGGCATCGGTGGCCGGTGTCGTCATCACGACCCGCGACATCACCGACCGACGCCGCTCCGAGCGTCTCGTGCGCGACCAGGCCGAGTTCCTGCGCCTCGTGGCAGGTGGTGCACCGCTCAACACGACGCTCTCGACGCTGTGCGACCTGCTCGAGCAGTACCTGCCGCACTCCAAGGTGTCGATGATGCGGGTGGAGGACGGCACGCTCAACTTCCTCGCGGGACCGAGCATCCCCGAGGAGATCGCGAACGGGATGCGGCAGATCCCGATCGACGCCACCGGCGCGGCCTGCGGGCGCGCCGCGGCGATCGGGGAGCAGGTCCACACCCTGGACATCGGGGCCGAGCCCGGTCTCGCGGGCTTCGCCCCGGTGATGCTGCGGGCCGGGCTGCGCTCGATGCTGTCCACGCCGGTGCTCGACCCGGAGTCCGGCGAGACGATCGCGACGATCGGGGTCTACTGGCCCGAGGTCCACGATCCGACGGACGAGGAGCGGGGACTCGTGGAGACGCTGCAGGCGCTCGCGGGGATCGCCATCGACCGCAAGGAGGCCGAGGTCCGCCTCGCCCACCAGGCCCACCACGACGCGCTCACGGGTCTCCCGAACCGATCGTTGTTCACCGAGGTCCTCCAGATCGCGCTGGCTCGCGCCGGCCGCAGCGGGCGCATCGACGCGGTGCTGTTCGTGGACCTGGACCGGTTCAAGCACGTCAACGACAGCCTCGGCCACGAGGCGGGCGACGAACTGCTCGTCGCCATCGCCGGGCGGATGCGCACCGCGGCTCGCGCGGGCGACACCATCTCGCGGTTCGGTGGTGACGAGTTCACCGTGCTCTGCGAGGACCTCGATCCGGAGGAGGTCCGGCACGTGATCGCCGACGTGGCCCAGCGTGTCCTCGATGTCATCGCGGAGCCGATCCAGCTCGCGGGCCAGACGATCCGGCTCTCGGGCAGCGTGGGTGTGGCGATCAGCGGCCCCGGGGCCACACCGGGCTCGATGCTGCGTGATGCGGATGCCGCCATGTACCGGGCCAAGGAGCGGGGCAAGGCCCGCTGGGAGATCTTCGACGACGAGCTGCGCGCCGCCACCCAACGGCGCCTCGAGATCGAGATCGCGCTGCACACCGCGCTCGAGCGGGGCGAGTTCCTCGTCGAGTACCAGCCGATCATCGACCTCACCGCCGACCGGATCGAGGGGCTCGAGGCGCTCGTGCGCTGGCGGCATCCCGAGCGTGGCATCGTGCCGCCGGGGGATTTCGTCGACCTCGCCGAGGAGACGGGCATCATCGGCGGCATCGGTGCGTTCGTGCTCAACGAGGCGTGCCGTCAGGTCGGGACGTGGATGGCCGAGGGTACCGTCGATACGGACTTCAGCATCGCGGTGAACCTGTCGGCCCGACAGTTCGAGCACGAGGACATCGTCGCCACCGTGCGCGCCGCGATCGACGACGCCGGGATCGCCCCGCGCCAGCTCTGCATCGAGGTCACCGAGGGCACGCTCATGGCGAACGGATCGGCGGAGATCCTCCAGTGCCTCCACGAACTCGGGGTGAGCGTCGCCATCGACGACTTCGGGACCGGCTACTCCTCGCTCTACTACCTCAAGCGGTTCCCGGTCGACGTGGTGAAGATCGACCGATCCTTCGTGGACGGCCTGGGCACCGACGCCGACGACGAGGCGATCGTGACCGCGGTCCTCAGCCTCGGGCACGCGCTCGGCTTGCGGGTGGTGGCCGAGGGGGTCGAGACCGAGGCCCAACTCGACCGGCTCGTCGGCCTCGGCTGCGACGCGGCCCAGGGGTACCTCATGTCCCGGCCGGTCCCGGCGGACGAGGTCCAGCGCACGCTCATCGGCTGAGCGTCCCGTCACACGGTCCGCACCGAGCCGAAACACTCCCGTAACAGCACTACCTTACGGTCTCCTCATCGATTCCTGAACGAGGTGGTGCACATGAAGATCAATGCAGGGGACACCGCGTGGGTGCTGGTGTCGGCGGCGCTCGTGCTGTTCATGACCCCGGGCCTTGCGCTGTTCTACGGCGGCATGGTGCGGGCGAAGAACGTGCTGAGCATGCTGATGCAGAACTTCGTCTCGATGGGGCTCATGGTCGTCATCTGGGCGGCCATCGGGTACACGCTCGCCTTCGGCGGCGGATCGTCGCTCATCGGCAACCTCGACTTCGCCGGGTTGAGCGGGGCCGCCGACGTCGCACCCCCGGGCTTCAGTGCCCTGACCATCCCGCCGCTGCTCTTCATGGTGTTCCAGATGACCTTCGCGGTCATCACGCCCGCCCTCATCTCCGGCGCGATCGCGGACCGCATGAAGTTCTCGGCCTGGGTGATCTTCCTGGGCCTCTGGGGGATCCTCGTGTACTCGCCGGTCGCCCACTGGGTGTTCTCGCCCGAGGGCTGGCTGTTCCAGCGCGGCGCGCTCGACTTCGCCGGCGGCACCGTGGTCCACATCAACGCCGGCATCGCGGCCCTCGCGCTCGCCCTCATCCTCGGCCGCCGCCGGGGCTGGCCCAAGCACCCGATGCCCCCGCACAACCTCACCCTGACCCTCATCGGCACGGGCATCCTGTGGTTCGGCTGGTTCGGGTTCAACGCAGGGTCGGCGCTCGCGGCGAACGGCTTGGCCGTGACGGCGTTCGTGAACACGATGATGGCGGCCGCCGCCGGCATGCTCGGATGGCTCCTCGTCGAGCGCATCCGCTTCGGCCACTTCACCACGCTCGGCGCCGCGTCCGGTGCGGTCGCCGGGCTCGTGGCGATCACGCCGTGCGCCGGGTTCGTCGGGGGCATGGCGCCGATCCTCATCGGCGCGGTCACCGGGTTCATCTGCTTCTGGGCGGTGAACCTCAAGGTCCGCTTCGGCTACGACGACTCGCTCGACGTCGTCGGGGTCCACCTCGTCGGGGGCATCCTCGGCTCGCTCCTCGTCGGTCTGTTCGCCGACACCGCCGTCAACGAGGCCGGCAAGGACGGGTTGTTCTTCGGCGGCGGTTGGGACCTCATGGCCGAGCAGGTCATCGCCGTCGCCGCTACCCTCGTCTTCTCGTTCGTCGTCACGGCGCTCATCGCGCTCGTGCTGCGCGCGGTGATGCCGGGCGGTATCAGGGCCTCGGCCGAGGACGAGGAGACGGGCCTCGACCTCACGCAGCACTCCGAGACCGCCTACGCCTTCGACCGAGTCTGATCCGACTCCGAACCGAGGAGAGCCGATCCATGAAGATGATCACCGCCATCATCAAGCCGTTCAAGCTCGACGACGTGAAGGATGCCCTCAAGGCGTCCGGGGTCCAGGGCCTCACCGTGAGCGAGGTCCAGGGCTTCGGCCGCCAGCGCGGGCACACCGAGGTGTACCGGGGCGCCGAGTACGAGATCGACTTCGTGCCCAAGGTCCGCATCGAGATCATCGCCGACGACGCCGAGGTCGACGGCATCGTCGACACGATCATCGAGACCGCCCGCACCGGCAAGATCGGTGACGGCAAGGTCTGGGTGCACACGCTCGACTCGCTCCACCGGGTGCGCACCGGTGAAGTGGGTGCCGACGCGATCTGACGCCGACCTCGTGGACCTCCGATCGGCGCGGGCGGCGCTCGTCGCCGACGCGTCGGTCGGAGGCGCCACCTTCGGTGCGGCGCTGAGCGACGCGGTCGACGCGACGCTCCGCGACTCGTTCGCGTCGGTCGCCCGCGACGACCTCGTCGTCCTCGCGCTCGGCTCGTACGCGCGCCGGGAGCTCTGCCCGGGTTCGGACGTCGACGTCCTGCTGCTCCACCGACGACCGGAGGTCGCCGCGGTGGCCGACGCGCTGTGGTACCCGTTGTGGGACGCAGGCCTGGTCCTCGGCCACTCGGCCCGGACGGCGAAGGAGGCGCTGCGCCTCGCGGAGTCCGACCTCGAGACGCTGACCTCCCTCCTCGACGTCCGGATCGTCGCCGGTCCGGCGACCGCCGACGCCGAGGCCCTCGTCCACCGGGTCCG
>JBJTOY010000041.1:0-7884 GCA_046074845.1 Actinomycetes bacterium
CTTCGTCGGCCGCTCGATGGTCAACAACGTCGCGCTCGCCCGCGAGATGGGTCTGCTCGACCTGCCGGTGAACCGGATCATCGACCTCGAGGAGGTCGAGCGGTACGCACCGGGGGACGTCTGCATCATCTGCACCGGGTCGCAGGGTGAGCCGATGGCCGCGCTCTCACTCATGGCCGCCCACGAGCACAAGTGGGTCCACATCGGCGACGATGACGTGGTCGTGATCTCGGCCCACGCGATCCCGGGCAACGAGTCGAACGTCTCGCGCATCATCGACTCCCTCTACCGGGCCGGGGCCGAGGTGGTGCACGGTGGCAACGACCACGTGCACGTGTCCGGGCACGCCTCGCAGGAGGAGCTGAAGTTCATGCTCAACCTCGTGCAGCCCGAGTGGTTCGTGCCGGTGCACGGCGAGTACCGGCACATGGTCAACCACGCGATGCTCGCCGAGCAGTCCGGCGTGGCGGCCGAGCGGGTCATCATCTGCGAGGACGGTGACGCCCTCACGCTCGACGACACGGGTCTGTCGGTCGAACGCGAAGCGGTGCCCGCGGGGTACGTGTACGTCGACGGCATCGTCGGCGACATCGGCCACGGCGTCCTGCGCGACCGTCGCAACCTCGCCGAGGAGGGCTTCGTCGCGGTGATCGTCACGATCGACAAGCACACCGGCGAGATCGTCACCGGGCCCGAGATCGTCACCCGGGGCTGGGTCCACGGCGAGGAGGCCGAGGCCCTGCTCGAGGAGGCGGCCGCCGCGGTGCGGGCCTCCATCGAGGACGCCACCCGTGAGGGGGCCACCGACTTCGACACCATCCGGCGCCACACCCGCCGGGCCGCCGGGCGTTTCATCGCCGATCGGACCCGACGCCGACCAGCCGTGATCCCGGTGGTCATGGAGGTCTGAACCCCTCCGGCCCGCTGATCCTGGGGCGGGTGAGGACGGGCGGGATGGGGCGCAAGGTCCCCATGTTGCCCGTGTGGTTGGTGTTAGCGTCGCCTCCGATGGCTGCCACGAAGACGTCCCGCGCCCGCAAGCCCGCTCGCAAGCCGGCTCGCAAGTCCACCGCCCGGCGTTCCACGGCCCGCAGGTCCGGGTCCCGGAAGCCCGCGGCCCGTCGGACCGGCCGCCCCCGCTCGGCCCCCCGGCGCACGACCCCGTCCCGGGCTCGGGTCGCCTGGACCGAGCAACTCGGGGGCCACGCGGCCGACGCACTCGCCATCGGCCTCGCCGCGGTCGCCGTCCTCACGGGCCTCGCACTCGCCACCGACCTCGCCGGCCCGTTCGGCTCGGCCTGCCAGTCGGTCATCACGCTGCTGGCTGGGCGCGGCGCGTTCCTCGTCCCGGCGGTCTGCGTGGCCGTCGCGGTGCACCTGCTGCGCCAGCGCCACGCGCACGCGGCCGACGGATCCGCCGAGGAGCGACCGGTCCACCTGCTGCGCATCGGGGTCGGCCTGGCGTTGCTCGTGGCCGGGCTCCTCGGCCTGCTCGCCCTCGGCGACCCGGTCGTCGACACCTCAGCCGAAGCGCTGCGCGCCAACGGCGGTCTCCTCGGCGCGTTCGTGGCGACGCCGTTGCACGCGGTGCTCGGCACCGTCGGCGCCGCGGTGGTCCTCGTCGCGCTCGTCGCACTCGGCGCCCTCGTCGCGACGGGGACCTCGCTCGCCCGGGTCATCGCGTTGGTCACGGCCGGATGGCGCGCCTTCGCCGGTCACGCGAACCGGTTCCTCGAACTCGACGGCGGGGACGAGGAGCCCGAGGTCGAACCGGACCCCGAACCGGCGCCGAAGCCGGCCCGGACCCGTCGGGCCACGGTCGAGACGATGGAACCGGTCACCCCCGAGGTCGTCGAACCCGAACCGGAGCCCGAGCCGGAGCCGATCGAGGCCCACGAGCAGTCCGGGGCGGACGCGGATGAGCCCGAGGTCGTGGTGCCCGACCTCGTCGAGGACGAGGAGGCCGAGCCCGCGATTGCGGTGAGCGCTCCGGCCCACACCGACTGGGTGCTGCCGTCGGTGGACCTCCTGCGGCGTTCGCAGCACAAGGAGATGGACACCCGCGCCATCGAGGCGAGTGGTGGCGTGCTCGAGCAGACGCTCAAGGACTTCGGGGTGGATGCCCAACTCGTCGGCATGACCGTGGGCCCGACCGTGACCCGGTACGAACTGGAGCTCGCGGCCGGCGTCAAGGTCAACAAGGTCACCGGACTGAGCCACGACATCGCCTACGCGATGGCGAGCCCGGACGTTCGCATCCTCGCCCCGATCCCCGGTCGTTCGGCCATCGGGGTCGAGGTCCCGAACAAGCAGCGTCAACTCATCACCCTCGGCGACATCCTCACCTCCGAGGAGGCGGCGCGGGCCACCCACCCGCTCGAGGTCGGCCTGGGCCGCGACATCGCGGGCAAGTCAATGATGCTCAACCTCGCGACGATGCCGCACCTGCTCATCGCCGGCGCCACCGGCGCCGGCAAGTCCTCGTGCATCAACTCGATCATCACCTCGATCCTCGTGCGGGCGACCCCCGACGAGGTGCGCCTCATCCTCGTCGACCCGAAGCGGGTCGAACTCGGGCAGTACAACGGGCTGCCCCACCTGCTCACCGAGGTCGTGGCCAATCCGAAGAAGGCGGCGAACGCCCTCGAGTGGTGCGTGCGCGAGATGGACATGCGCTACGAGCTCCTCGCCGAGGTCGGGGTACGCGACATCACCGGCTACAACGCGATGTTCGACCGCGGCGACCTCCCGACTGCCGAGAACCCCGACCCGCACGGTGGACGGTCCTACGAGCGACTGCCGTTCATCGTCATCGTGGTGGACGAGCTCAACGACCTCATGATGGTGGCGGCCCGCGACGTCGAGAACAGCATCTGCCGCATCGCCCAGATGGCCCGAGCGGTGGGCATCCACCTCATCATCGCCACGCAGCGGCCGTCGGTGGACGTCATCACCGGCGTCATCAAGGCCAACGTGCCGAGCCGGCTGGCCTTCAGCGTGACGAGCATCGCCGACTCCCGCGTCATCCTCGATCAGGCCGGCGCCGAGAAGCTGATCGGTCAGGGCGACATGCTCGCCGCCCCGGCCTCCGGCAAGCCCGCGCGGGTGCAGGGCTCCTGGGTCGACGAGGAGTGCGTGCGCAAGGTGGTCGCCCATTGGAAGCGTCAGGTCACCGAGGTCCGCTACGTCGAGGGCGTGCAGGGTTCGGACGAGGCGTCGGGCGGCGGGGCCGGTGGGTACGACGACGACGACAACGACGACCTGCTCGTCCAGGCGATGGAGCTCGTCGTGCGTAGCGGGCTCGGCAGCACGAGCATGCTGCAGCGCAAACTGCGCGTCGGGTTCGCCCGGGCCGGTCGCCTCATGGACCTCCTCGAGCGCAAGGGCGTCGTGGGGCCGAGCGAGGGCTCGAAGGCCCGCGCCGTGCTCATGACGGTCGAGGAGTTCGAGGAGATGCACTCGCGCGCCTGACGCAGATCGGGCGCTCCCGGGCGTCCGAGTCGTCACGCATCCGTCACTAGGATGCGGCGCATGCCGGAGCGCTTCTACGTCGAGACGCTCGGCTGCCCCAAGAACGCCGTCGACTCCGACAAGGTCATCGCGACGCTGCTCGCCGACGGCCTCGAGGCGGTCGACGCGCCGGAGGACGCCGATCTCGTCGTCGTCAACACCTGCGCCTTCATCGAGGCGGCCCGGCAGGAGTCGATCGACACGGTGCTCGCCCTGAGCGACCGTCGACGCGACAGCGCCCGGCTCGTGGTCACCGGGTGCATGGCCGAGCGGTACGGCGACGAACTCGCCGTCGCGCTCCCCGAGGTCGACGCGGTCGTCGGGTTCGCGGGGGAGGGCGCCATCGCCTCAGTGCTCGGCCGGCCCACCACCGGCGTGCGCGACCTGCTCGACCTGCCACGGCCCGCGCCGCGAGCGCCGTGGGCCTACCTCAAGGTCGCCGAGGGCTGCGATCGGGCCTGTGCGTTCTGCGCCATCCCATCGTTCCGCGGGGCCCAGCGGTCCCGCACGCCCGAGTCGATCCTCGCCGAGGCCCGCGACCTGGTCGGTGGCGGGGTCGGCGAACTCGTGCTCGTCGCCCAGGACCTCGCGTCGTACGGCCGCGACGGCGGCACGCCGGGCGCGCTCGCGCCGTTGCTGCGCGACCTCGACGCGCTCGGCGCCGACGGCCTCTCGCGCGTGCGGCTCCTCTACCTTTACCCGTCCGAGGTGCGCGACCCGCTCGTGTCGACGATGCTCGAACTCGACACGGTCGTGCCGTACTTCGACCTCTCGCTGCAACACGCGTCGGCCCCGCTGCTCCGACGCATGAAGCGCTGGGGCAACGGCGAGAAGTTCCTCGCCGCGATCGAGGGCATCCGCGCGCAGGTGCCCGACGCGACCTTCCGGTCCTCCTTCATCGTCGGATTCCCCGGCGAGACCGAGACCGACCACGCCGCGCTCCTCGAGTTCCTCGAGGCCGCCGCGCTCGACTGGGCCGGGCTCTTCTCCTTCTCTCCCGAGGACGGCACCGCCGCGGCCGACCTCGATGGTGTGGTCGACGACGCCGTCATCGCCGAGCGCCTGCGCGAGTGCTCGGCGGTCCAGGACCCGATCACCGCCGCGGCGCGCGACGCGCTCGTCGGGACCGAGGTCGCGGTGCTCGTCGACGCCACGGAGTCCGGCGACGCCATCGGCCGCACGTGGCGGGAGGCGCCCGAGATCGATGGGGTCGTGCGCATCCCGCAGGCGTTCGCCCGGCCCGGTGCGGTCGTCACGGCGACCGTCGTCGCGGCCATCGGCCCCGACCTCATCGCCGACCCGGTGCGGGCGGGGGTGGGGTCGTGAGCCCCGAGGCCGAACGCTCCGAGCTGCTCAAGCGGTTCGGTCCCGGTGCGATCCGTACGCCCGCGAACCTCATCACCATCGCGCGCCTCGTCCTCGCGGTCCCGACGCTGTTCCTCATCGTCGACCGCGGGTCGTCGTGGCTCACGGTCGCGTTGTGGTTCGTCCTGTCGGTGACCGACGGTCTCGACGGCTGGTTGGCCCGCCGCGACGGCACGACTCGGGCCGGAGCCTTCCTCGACCCCCTCGCCGACAAGTTCCTGGCGGTCGGCGGGTTCACCGCCCTCGCGGTGCGGGGGGACACCTCGTGGATCCCGGTCGCCATCATCGCCGGACGCGAGGCGGCGATCTCCCTGTACCGCGCCTACGAGGGCCGCCGCGGCGTGTCGCTGCCGGCCCGGCCGCTCGGCAAGTGGAAGACCTTCATCCAGATGTGTGCGATCGGGTTCGTGCTGCTCCCGTTCACCGCGGACGCCCTCGCGCTCCAGCGGATCGTCATCTGGTCGGCCGTGGCCCTCACCGTGGTCTCGGCCGTCGACATCGTCGTGGCGGCCCGCCGCCGCACCCCCTGAGGAGCGATATGCGCTGTGACGTCCTCGCCATCGGGACCGAGCTGCTGCTGGGCCAGATCGTCGACACCAACTCCTCCTGGATCGGTGAGCAGCTCGCCGCAGCCGGCATCGACACCCTCGAGCACCGCAAGGTCGGCGACAACCTCGATCGGGTGGTGCGTTGCATCCGGTCGATGCTCGAGGTCTCCGACGCGCTCATCATGTGCGGCGGCCTCGGCCCGACCCCCGACGACCTCACCCGCGAGGCCATCGCCGAGGTGATGGGCGTGCCGCTCGAGCGCCGCGAGGAGCTCGTCGAGTGGATCGCGAGCCTGTTCGGTGGCCGCGGCCGACAGATGCCGGAGAACAACCTCCGCCAGGCCGACGTGCCCGAGGGCGGCGACGTCATCCCGAACCCGATCGGCACCGCGCCGGGCCTGCGCTGCGAGGTCGCCGGCAAGGTCATCTACGCGGTGCCGGGCGTGCCGTACGAGATGCACCGCATGGTGAACGAGCACGTGCTGCCCGACCTGCTCGAGCGGTCCGGTGAGCGGGCGGTGATCGTGAACCGGTCGTTCAAGACCTGGGGCGCATCGGAGTCCGGCCTCGCCGAGATGATCGCCGACCAGGTCGACGAGCAGACCAACCCGTCGATCGCGTTCCTCGCCCGCGGTATCGAGGGCATCGTCGTGCGCCTCACCGCGAAGGCGCCGACCATGGAGGCGGCCGAGGCGCTCATCGCGCCGGAGGAGGCCCGCCTGCGCGCCACCATCGGCGACCCCATCTTCGGGATCGACGACGAGAAGATGGAGCACGCCGTGCTCGCGCGCCTCGAGGCCCGCGGCTGGACCCTCGGGGTCGCCGAGTCGCTCACCGGGGGGCTCATCGGCTCCCGGCTCGCGAACGTGCCCGGGGCCAGCCGCACGTTCAGGGGCACGATCGGCTCGTACGCGACGGCGGTGAAGCGCTCCGTGCTCGGGGTCACCGCCGAGCACGTCGTGAGCGCCGAGTGCGCCCAGCAGATGGCCGAGGCGGCCCGCGACGTCCTCGGGGCCGACGTCGGCATCGCGGTCACCGGGGTCGCAGGGCCGGGGGAGCAGGACGACCAGCCGGTCGGCACCGTGTGGTTCGGCCTCGCGATCCCGGGGCTCCCGACCGAGACGGTGAGCGCGCGACTGCCCGGTGATCGGGAGCGGATCCGGCAGTTCTCCACGATCTCGGTGCTGAACCTGCTGCGGATGCGCCTCGACGCGCTCGCGTGATCGAGGGGGCGCTGCGGCGCGCCTTCGTGGCGGTGGTGCCGCCGCCGGCGGTCCTCGACACGATCGCCGCGCTGGTCCCGCACGATCCGGACCGCCGTGCGGCGCGCCGGATGCGCTGGACCCGGCGCGACCGTTGGCACGTCACCGTCGAGTTCCTGGGGCGCGTCGACGACGCCGCCGCGCTCGCCGGCGCGCTGCGCGACGCCGTCGCCGACCTCCCGCCGTTCGCCGTCCGGCTGCGGGGGGCCGGTGGGTTCCCCGAGCCGAAGCGCAGCGAGGTGTTCTGGCTCGGCGTCGACGATCCCGACGGTGGCCTGCGTCGCGCCCACACCGCGGTGGTCGAGGCGGCGCGCGCCGGCGGTGTGCGCGTCGTGCCGCCGCCGTTCACCCCGCACCTGACCCTCGCGTACCTGCGCAAGCGGACCGACCTGCGCCCCGACGTCGCCGCCCTCGACGGCGTCGCGGTGGGGGAGTCCTGGACGGTCGGGGCCCTGGCCCTGCTCGAGTCCGACCCGAGCCGGCGGGAGACCCCGTCGGGCCCGTACCACCTCGTCGCCCCGCTCCCGCTCGGCGGCTGATCCGGCCCCGGTGCGGGGCCCGTCGAAGGCCCCTCCGGGGCCGCCCCACGGAAATGCTTGACCCGAACGGGTGTTCGGTCTAGGTTGCCGCCCACGTGAACGACACGCTTGGGATTCACCCCCGGACCGGTCCGCCGGAACCCGGGAGCGGCCCGGGCGTCGAGGGATCACCCCGGCGGGCGATGCCATCCGGGGACCGTGTCCGAGGGGGTCCGTACCGTCCCGGCCGGTGACTTCCCCCAGCACCACGAGAACCGGAACCAACGAACCGAACCACGGACCAAGAGGAACCAGGAGGACCACGGTGGAGCGAGACAAGGCACTGGAGATGGCACTCGGCCAGATCGAGAAGCAGTTCGGCAAGGGCTCGATCATGCGACTCGGCGAGCAGGCCCACGTCGGGATCGAGGCGGTCTCGACCGGGGCCCTGGCCCTCGACCTCGCCCTCGGCATCGGAGGCCTGCCCCGCGGCCGCGTCGTCGAGATCTACGGCCCGGAGTCCTCCGGCAAGTCGACGCTCGCCATGCACGTCGTCGCCGAGGCCCAGCGCAACGGTGGCGTGTGCGCCTACATCGACGCCGAGCACGCCATGGACCCGGTGTACGCGCAGGCCATCGGCGTGAACGTCGACGACCTCCTCATCTCGCAGCCGGACACCGG
>JBJTOY010000042.1:0-5109 GCA_046074845.1 Actinomycetes bacterium
CTCGGCCATCTTCTGGAGGTCGTCCTTGCGCTTGATCGAGGCGCCCAGCCCGTTGCTGGCGTCCATGATCTCGGCGGCGAGGCGCTCGGCCATCGTGCGCTCGCGGCGGGCCCGGGAGAACCCGACGACCCAGCGGATGGCGAGGGTGGTGGCCCGACGGGGCCGGACCTCGACGGGGACCTGGTAGGTCGCACCACCGACGCGGCGGCTGCGGACCTCGAGGGCCGGACGCACGTTCTCGACCGCACGCTTGAGGGTCGGGATCGGGTCCGAACCGGTCTTGCGCTCGATCTCGGCGAGGGCGTCGTAGACGATCTTCTCGGCCGTGGAGCGCTTGCCCTGCAGGAGGATCTTGTTGACGAGCTGGGTGACCACGACGGACCGGTAGACGGGGTCGGGCTGGAGCTCTCGACGGGGGGCGGGTCCCTTGCGCGGCATGGTCAGCCCTTCTTCGCGCCGTAGCGACTACGGGCCTGCTTGCGGTTGGCGACGCCGCTCGCGTCGAGTGCGCCGCGGACGATCTTGTAGCGGACCCCCGGCAGGTCCTTCACGCGGCCGCCGCGCACGAGCACGATCGAGTGCTCCTGGAGGTTGTGGCCGACGCCCGGGATGTAGGCCGTGACCTCGATGCCGCTGCTGAGGCGCACACGGGCGACCTTGCGCAGGGCCGAGTTCGGCTTCTTCGGGGTGGTGGTGAAGACGCGCGTGCACACGCCGCGACGCTGGGGCGAGCCCTTGAGCGCCGGGGTCTTCGACTTGTCGATCTTGGTCTCCCGGCCCTTGCGGACCAACTGGGCGATGGTGGGCACAGGTCTCCCGAAGTGATTCGTTCTCGTACGCGGTGCCCGCCGGCGGCTGCCGGCGGACGGAGATGGTGCGGACGGTGGTCACCCGCCCGTGGGACGGGCGAGAACAGCCGGGCCGCAAGGATACGGGCGGGGCCGGCGCCGGGGCAAACCCCCGGACCGGCCCGTCCCGTTCGGTCTAGACGCCGGTGGCGGTCTCCCCCGGCTCCTCGCCCTGGGCCGCGGCCTCGGCCGCCGCCGTGATGTCGGCCACGGCCGCGTCGAGCGCGGCGGCGATCTCGGGGTCCGGGGTCGCCGTCTGGAGCCACGAGATCTCCTCGGACCCGGCGCTCTGGCCCTCGTGGGCCGAGGTCAGGTACTCGAGGAGGCCCTCGGTGTCCGAGGAGTAGTACGGCATCGGCTCGTAGTCCGGGGCCTCGGTCCCGATCTCCCGGTAGACGGGCATGCCCGTACCGGCCGGGATGAGCTTGCCGATGATGACGTTCTCCTTGAGGCCCTCGAGCCCGTCCTCGCGGCCCTCGATCGCGGCCTCGGTGAGGACGCGGGTCGTCTCCTGGAAGGAGGCGGCCGAGAGCCAGGAGTCGGTGGCCAGGGAGGCCTTCGTGATGCCCATGAGCTCGGGGCGACCCTCGGCGGGACGCTTGCCCTCGTTCACGAGCTCGCGGTTGGCGTCCGCGTAGCGGCGGGCGTCGACCTTCTCGCCCGGCAGGAACGAGGAGTCACCCGGCTCGAGCACGGTCACCCGGCGCAGCATCTGGCGGACGATCACCTCGACGTGCTTGTCGTGGATCGACACACCCTGCTCCCGGTACACCTTCTGCACCTCGTCGACGAGGTACTGCTGGGTGGACCGGACGCCCTCGATGTCGAGGATGCGCTTGGGGTCCCGCGGGGTCGAGGCGTCACCGACGAGGCACTCGCCGGCCTTGATCTCGGAGCCGTTCTGGACCGCGAGGCGGGCCCGGCGCGAGACCGCGTGCTCCTCCTCGCTCCCGTCGTCGGCGACGACCGTGATCGTCACCTCGCCCTTCTCGTTCTCGCCGATGCGCACGACGCCGGACTTGCCGGCAAGCAGCGCCGCACCCTTCGGGGTGCGGGCCTCGAAGAGCTCGACGACACGGGGCAGACCGTGGGTGATGTCCTCACCCGCGACACCACCGGTGTGGAAGGTCCGCATGGTGAGCTGGGTACCCGGCTCACCGATCGACTGGGCGGCGATGATGCCGACCGCCTCACCGATCTCGACCATCTTCCCGGTGGCCAGCATCGTGCCGTAGCACGCGGCGCAGACCCCGAGGGTCGAGTCGCAGGTCAGGGCCGAACGGGCCCGCACCCGGGTGACCGCCGGGTCGTCGCGCAGCACGTCGACGAGCTCGTCGGTGACCTCGGTGTTGCGCGGGAGCACCGTGCCGTCCGAGAGCGTGACGTCCTCGGCGAGGCAGCGGCTGCGCAGCGTGTTGCGCAGGGTGCGCTCCGACTCGGGACCGACCCGCTCGATCCAGATGCCACGGGTCGAACCGCAGTCCTCATCGCGCACGATGAGCTCCTGGGAGACGTCGACGAGACGTCGGGTGAGGTAGCCGGAGTCGGCCGTCCGCAGCGCGGTGTCGGCGAGACCCTTGCGGGCGCCGTGGGTCGAGATGAAGTACTCGAGGACCGAGAGCCCCTCCCGGAAGTTCGACTTGATCGGGCGGGGGATGATCTCACCGCGCGGGTTGGCCACCAGACCACGCATGCCCGCGATCTGGCGCACCTGCATGACGTTGCCGCGGGCCCCCGAGCCGATCATCATCTCGATCGGGTTGAAGATGTCACCCTGCTGCAGGTCCCGCATGGCGTGCGTGACCTGCTCGGTGGCGTCCGTCCAGATCTCGATCTCGCGCTGGCGACGCTCCTCGTCCGTGAGGATGCCGTTCTCGTACTGCTGCTCGACCTTGGCCGCCTTGGCCTCGTTGTCGTCGAGCAGCGCGGCCTTCTCGTGCGGGGTGCGCACGTCCTCGATCGAGATCGTGAGCCCGGCCCGGGTCGCGTACTCGAAGCCGGTGTCCTTCAGGAGGTCGAGGGACCGGGCGACGACGGCCTTGTCGTAGTCCTTCACGAGGTCGCCCACGACCCGCGAGACGTCGCCCTTGCGGAAGGCCGAGTCGGCCGCCACGAACGGGAACGCCATCGAGGGCGGGAGCACCTCGGCGAAGCGGAGTCGCCCCAGCGAGGTCTCGACGAGGACCCGGTCCCCGTCGCGACGCACCACCGGGCTGCCCGCCGCGGCGGGATCGGCCATCCACTCGCCCTTGGCCTCGTCCCAGGCCTCGCGGGCCGGGAACGTCTCGACCGGGAAGCGCGTCGCGCTCACCCGGGCCCGCAGCGGACGGTGGAGGTTGACCCCCGGGAGCCCGTCGGGGCCCCGCTGGTCGTAGGCCATGATCGCCTCGTCGAGCGACGCGAACACGAGCCGCTCCTCGGGCGCGAGCGAGTCGAAGGTCCGGATCTCGCCGGACGCGTCGGTCTCGAGCACCGTGAGGTAGTAGGCGCCGATGATCATGTCCTGGCTGGGCACGGCGATCGGGTTGCCGTGGGCCGGCGACAGCACGTTGTGCGCCGAGAGCATGAGCAGGCGGGCCTCGGCCTGGGCCTCCGCGCTCAGCGGGAGGTGCACGGCCATCTGGTCACCGTCGAAGTCCGCGTTGAACGCCGCGCACACGAGCGGGTGGATCTGGATCGCCTTGCCCTCGACGAGCACCGGCTCGAACGCCTGGATGCCGAGGCGGTGGAGCGTGGGGGCGCGGTTCAGGAACACCGGGTGCTCCATGATGACGTCCTCGAGCACGTCCCACACCTGGGGACGCGCCCGCTCGACCATGCGCTTGGCGGACTTGATGTTCTGGGCGTACTCGAGGTCCACGAGCCGCTTCATGACGAAGGGCTTGAAGAGTTCGAGCGCCATCTGCTTCGGCAGACCGCACTGCTGGAGCTTGAGCTGCGGGCCGACGACGATGACCGAACGGCCGGAGTAGTCCACGCGCTTGCCGAGCAGGTTCTGGCGGAACCGGCCCTGCTTGCCCTTGAGCATGTCGGAGAGCGACTTCAGCGCACGGTTGCCGGGGCCTGTGACCGGGCGGCCGCGACGGCCGTTGTCGAAGAGGGCGTCGACCGCCTCCTGGAGCATGCGCTTCTCGTTGTTGATGATGATCTCGGGCGCACCGAGGTCGAGGAGGCGCTTCAGGCGGTTGTTGCGGTTGATGACCCGGCGGTACAGGTCGTTGAGGTCCGAGGTCGCGAACCGACCACCGTCGAGCTGCACCATCGGACGCAGGTCCGGCGGGATCACCGGCACCGCGTCGAGCACCATGCCCATCGGCGAGTTGACGACGCGGCCGTCCTCGTCGCGGCGGTTGAACGCGGACACGACCTTGAGGCGCTTGATCGCGCGGGCCTTCTTCTGGCCCTTGGCGGTCTGGCTGACCTCCTTGAGCTCGATCTCCTCGGCCTCGAGGTCGAGCCGGGAGATGAGGTCCTTGACCGCCTCGGCCCCCATGCCTCCCGCGAAGTAGTCCTCCACGCGGTAGCGCAGCTCGCGCCAGACCCGCTCGTCGTCGATCAGCTGCTTCGGCTTGAGCGACTTGATCGTGTCGAGGACGGTCTTCTCGAAGTCGATGTCGAACTGGTACCGGTCGCGGAGCTCCTCGACGTCGCGCTCGGTCGCCTTGCGGAGCTTCTCGGTGTCGGCCTTCTTGGCCCCGTCGGCCTCGGCGGCGGCGAGGTCCTTCTCGAGGGCCTGGAACCGCTGCTCGATCTCGACGTCACGACGCTGCTCGAGGTCCGAGATCTCGGCCTTGAACTCGGCCTCGAGCTCGGGCAGATCGGTGTGCAGCCGCTCGGCGTCGACCCAGGTGACGAGGTTCGACGCGAAGTAGATGACCTTCTCGAGCTGCTTCGGCGCGATGTCGAGCAGGTAGCCGAGGCGGCTCGGGACACCCTTGAAGTACCAGATGTGGGTGACGGGCGCGGCGAGCTCGATGTGGCCCATGCGCTCGCGCCGGACCTTCGAGCGGGTGACCTCGACGCCGCAGCGCTCGCAGACGATGCCCTTGAACCGGACGCGCTTGTACTTCCCGCAGTAGCACTCCCAGTCCTTGGTCGGACCGAAGATCTTCTCGCAGAAGAGGCCGTCCTTCTCGGGCTTGAGCGTGCGGTAGTTGATCGTCTCGGGCTTCTTCACCTCGCCGTGCGACCAGTTGCGGATCTGCTCCGCGGTCGCCAGCGAGATGGTCATCCGGGCGGACTCGTTCACGTCGTGCACAAG
>JBJTOY010000043.1:0-49716 GCA_046074845.1 Actinomycetes bacterium
CGGCGACGGGAGGTTCTGCACGGGGTGCGGCGCACCGCGGCCCGTCGAGTCGGCACCGACGGTGTCGGCTCCGACCGCCGCCGGGCAGATGGTGCCCATCCCGGCCACGGGCACGCAGTTCACCATGGCCTCCGGCCTCGCAGCCGTCGCCGCCGGGATGCTCGCCCTCCTCGCGCTCTTCCTGCCGAATTCCTACTACCGATTGTTCGGGTTCTGGAACGGCTTCGAGTTGTTCTCGATCTCGACCGCCCTCATCGTCGGACTGATCGCTGCGGGAGTGTGCTCGCTCGCACTCGGACCGCGGCACCCGCACTGGTCCATCGGCTGCGTCGCTGCCTGCGCGACGTTCGTCGGGCTCCTTCTCGGGATCCACCTCGCCGCCGTCGGGTACGCCGGCGCGTTCCGCAGTCCGGCGGCCGGTGGCGCGGTTGCGTTCCTGGCCGCCGCCTGCTCCGTGGCGGCGGCAGCGTTCGCCGTGATGGCCAACGTCCGGGCGGGCACCCTGAAGATTGCGGTGGACCCACGGTTCGCCGCCATCGGGTTCGCCGCGGCCGCTGCGCTCGGACTCTGGATTCTCGCCGACGTGTTCGACGGGTACGGCCTCTGGGGGAAGGCCGGGATCGTCGTGTGGACCGTTGCGTTCGCCGGATCCGTCGTCATCGGAACGCTCGTGGGGGTGCGCGCCTCCATCGCCACATCCGGTGTCGCCCTCGTGGTCCTCGCCTTCTACCTCCTGGGATTCGTGACCGACGGGCCCGATGCATCCGATCCCGCCCGGGTCGCGCTCGCGCTCATCAGTGCCGGGCTGCTCATCGCGCTCGTCGTCCGATGCATCACGCTGCTCCAAACCGAGGCCCCTCGGCGGGCCTGAGCCCGCGACCTCGACCTCCGTCGGGCGCAACCGACACAGCACCTCGCGCGTCCCGCAGCTCCGGTCTGCGAGGCTGAGGACCGTGGAAGCGCTGCGGGAGAGCGGACATCCGGGCGAGCGGGTCGCCGGCACGCTGCGGGAGGCCGTGCGGCAGGAGTTCGCCCGCATCAGGCGGCCCCCGTACGGAGTCGTCGTCTGCATCGTCGTGAACGCGGTGCTCGTCACGGTGCTGTGGTTCGTGCCGGTCCCGGTGATCCAGGACCTCATGTTCAGCCTGCACCGCACGTTCTGGTTCCCGATCGTGCTGGCCTCCTGGCTGATCGCGGACGTGCCGTCGACCAACCAACTCGCGCCGGATCGATGGCGGGTGCTCGCGGCCCTCGATGACGAGGCGGCGATCGACCGGCTGCTGCGGGCCAAGCACCTCGCTCTCTGGATGATCACGACGCCGCTCACGGTGATCGCCGCAGTCGTGGTGGGTCTCGTCACGGGCGACTGGATCACCATGGTCATCGCGATCGTGTGGGTGGCGAGCGCCCCGTTGTGCTCGATCGGCCTCGCGTGCTCGGTCGGGGTGCGCTGGCCGTACCACGAGCTCCCCGTGCGGGTGCGTTGGCAGCACCGGGGCCGCTGGCGCCCGATGCTGCTGCGCTGGGGGATCCTCGTCGTCCTGCCGTACGGACTCGTCCCCGCGCTCGCCGTCATCGGGCTCATGCCGTCGGCCGCAGCCGGTGCGGTCGCACACCTCGTCGGCGCGTCGAGGTCGATGACCGACGCCTCGCTCCTGGCCGGTCTCGTCGTCGCGATCCCGATGACGCTCTGGATCTGGCATCGGGCGACTGCGTACGCGGCTCGCACGACGGTACGGCGCGCATCGCGCCTGCGGGCCTACCTCGAGGATCCGTTGCTCGGCTGAGCCAGCAGGAGGTCGAGGAGGACCTCGGTGGTCGCCCAGTGCGCCACGCCGAGGCACGCGGTCGCGATCGCCTGCTCGGCGACCCGCGCCGCGGTGCCGTCCTCGACCGCGGCGTCCGACCCGAGGCCGGCGGCAACGATCTGCAACTCGTGCAGCACCGAGTGCGACCCGGCGTCGATGCGCACGCGCTCGACCACCGCCGGGATCGCGTCCGCCGCACCGGCGAGCCGTCGCAGCGTTCCCCGCAGCAGCGCCGCCGTCGTGTCGGGCGTCCCGCCCTCGATCCCCGCGGCGACGATGCGGGTCCGCAGCACGCTGTCGGCGAGGTCCGCCAGCCTCGGGAACATCAGCACGACCGTCTCGAACGGCACGCCCACCCGATCCGCCACCGCGTGGAGATCGTCGAGGTCGACCCCGGCGGCCCAGGCGGCGTCGGCCGCGGCCACGACACGGGTGAACGCGGCGAGGGCCTCCGGGTCGTCGGGCAGGCGCGGGTCGGCCATGGCGCCGTCCTCGGTGAGCGCGAGCATGAAGATGAGGATCGCCTCGACGAACTCGTCGACCGAGACGGCCTCCGGGTGGAGGACGAGACGGTCGAGCGCGCCCTCGGCGATGGTGTGGAGGATCACGACGATCTTGTCGATCGTGTAGCCCTCGATCGGGCGGCGCCCGACCGCGGCGAGCGATTCCTGGACGAGCCACCGCAGGTGCTCGCGCGTGTGCTCCCACTCCCGGCGCGCCGCCTCACGCACCGCGTCGGCGACCGCACGGTGCTCCTCGGCGACCACGACCCGGCCCGTCCAGGCCGGGCTCGCCGTGATCGCCACGGCGCGCAGGATCCGACTGAGCGGGAAGGCCGGATCGGCAAGGCCGGCGACGAGGAGTTGACGGATCGCCGCCGTCGGATCCATCGCCGTGTCGGGCGCTGCGTACTCGCCGATCGCCTCGGCGCTGATCTCCTCGGTCGTGCGCCACCCGAGCGCCTCCGATCGGAAGTCCGGATCGATGCCGGTGCCGGCGATCCGGGCGAGCACATCCTCGGGTCGGCCGAGCAGGCGGTACGCGGTGTCGATACTCACCGCACCGGATCGGCGGGCCAGGGCCGAGGGGGAGACAAGCGACGCGACGCCGCCGACGCCCTCCTCGAGGATCCGGACCATCCCCTCCTCGACGAGGGCGGCCCGGGCCGCCTCCGCCTTCTCATCCCACTTGGTCCGCGACCTGCCCGTGTCCGACTTCTCTGACATCTCAGCATTCTCGGATAGGTCTTCCGAGAAATGCAAGAAGTTCATTCTTGCGATGGCCCGACCCGCCCGGCAGGATCCGGACCACGCGCCCTGAGGCGCACGGGCAGGGACCGGGCGGGCGGGAGCGGGGCAGCGTCTCCCGCCCGCCTCGCGCCCGGGCTCCCACCGACCGGCAGCGGGTCCACGCCTAGTGTCCGGCCTCCGAACGGGAGACGAGGGGGCGGGGTGGACCAACGGGCGGCGACGAGCACCGGTCGCATCGAGGCCCTCAGCGACGGCGTGTTCGCGGTGGCCCTGACGATCCTCATCTTCGACGTGGTCGCCGCGGTCAAGGACACGACTGACGGCAAACGACTCGCCCACCACCTCATCGACTCCTGGCCGACCTACGCCGCGTACCTCATCGGCTTCCTCACCATCCTCGTGTGCTGGATCAACCACCAGCGGGTGTTCCACTACGTCACGCGCTCGGACGCCGGACTCGTGTGGATCAACGGCCTCCAGCTCGCGCTCGTCGCCGCGGTGCCCGTGCCCACCGCGATCCTCGCCCAGCACCCGTCGGGCGAGGGCCTGCGCACCGCGACCATCGTCTACGGCATCACGTTCCTGCTCATGGCGTTCTCGTTCTGGGGACTCTGGCGCTACGTGTCGCGACGGGGCCTCACCGACCGTGCGGTCGACCCGGAGCGCTACGACGGCGTCGCGACGATCTACGGGCTCGCAGTGCTCTGGACCGTGGCGTGCCTCGCGGTGGCGGCCTGGAGCGTCTACCCGGCCCTGGTGATGTGGACGATCATGTTCGCCGTGTTCGCGTTCCCGGCGGAGTTCGCCGGTCTCGTCCAGACCCGCCGCACCGCACGCGCGACCTGACCCGACCGCCCCCGACCAAGGAGACCCCATGCGCGTCCTCGTGCTCGGCGCCGGCTTCGGCGGCCTCGAACTCACCACCCGCCTGGCCGAGGAACTCGGCGACGCGGTCGAGGTGACGCTCATCGATCGGCGCGAGGGCTTCGTGTTCGGCTTCTCGAAGCTCGACGTCATGTTCGGTCGCACCACGCCCGACCACGTGCTGCACCGGTACGCCGACATCGTCAAGCCCGGCGTCAGGTTCGTACGGACAGAGATCCGCTCGATCGACGCGGTGAGCAAGCGGGTCGAGACCGATGCGGGCACCTTCGAGGCCGACGTCATGCTCGTCGCACTCGGCGCGGACCTGCAACCCGAGGCCACGCCCGGCCTCGTCGAAGGCGCCACCGAGTTCTACACGAACGCCGGCGCGTTCGCGGCTCGCGACGTGCTCGAGGCGTTCGACGGCGGCCGCGTCATCGTCGGCGTCTGCGGCACGCCCTACAAGTGCCCGCCGGCACCGAGCGAGACCGCACTGCTCACCCACGACCTCCTCGTCGCCAAGGGTGTGCGCGATCGCTCCTCGGTGGCCCTCTGCCTGCCGCTGCCGGCGCCGGTACCGCCATCGCCCGACACCTCGAAGGCGATCCTCGAAGCCTTCGCCGCGTGCGACATCGAGTTCCACCCGGGCACGACCGTCACCTCGATCGACCCCGAGCGCAAGGTCGCGAACCTCGGCGACGGCAGCGAGATGCCGTTCGACCTGTTCCTCGCGGTCCCGAAGCACACCGCGCCCGCGGTGCTCGCCGAGTCCGGCCTGCTCGTCGACGGCTGGATCCCGGTCGACCCGTACACCCTCGAGACCGAGTTCCCCGGCGTGTACGCCGTGGGCGACTGCACATCGGTCGGCACCCCGAAGGCCGGTGTGTTCGCCGAACGTCAGGCCGGGGTCGTGGCCGACGCCATCATCGCGGCGGCCCGCTCGACCACGACCGACAGCCGCTACGACGGCACGGGGACCTGCTACATCGAGTTCGGACACGAGAACGTGGCCCGCGTCGACATCGTCTTCGCTCCGGGTGAGCCGCCGCACGGCACGCTCACGCCGCCCTCCTCCAAGATCACCGACGACAAGGCGGAGTTCGGCGCCTCCCGAATCCGCCGCTGGTTCGGCCGGGAGTGGTCGAACCACTGATCCGGGTCACGTGGGCTTCCGGGCCACCGCCCGGGTCATGAAGGTCCAGGGCTTGGGACCGGCCACGTAGCGCTGGTCCGACTGGACGATCTCGAAGCCCGCGCCACGCAGCAGCGCGAGCGGGTCGCGGGTGAGGTGGCAGCCGCCGCCGACCACCTGCTGGATCGGATCGAGTCGGTGCTGCCAGCGCGCCACCCCGGCGTCCGGTGCGATGCCGTGCTCGAGGATGTGGAACCTGCCGCCCGGACGCAGCACCCGCACGACCTCGGCGAGCGCCTGGGCGACGTCCGGGATCGTGCAGAGCGTGAAGGTGCTGAGCGCGCCGTCGCAGGACTCGTCGGCGAGCGGGAGGGCTTCGCCGCGCAGACCCACGTGCTCGACGCGCGCCTGGCCCCTCGCGATGCGGGGAGCCGCCAACTTCTGCCCGAGTGCCGCCGGTTCGACCGCGTACACGAGGTCCACCTCGGACGGGTACGACGCGACGTTGAGACCCGACCCGAACCCGATCTCGACGACGGTGCCGTGGAGGCCCGCGCACGCCCGGTCACGGAACCGTTGCATGTCGGCCCCGCCGCACACCTTGTCGATGACGCGCGGGAGGACCTGCTCGCGGTAGATGCCCATGACCGAGATCCTGCCCGACCCGAGCGGCCCCGGGGCCGATCGCGTGCCTGCGATCGGGCGTCGGCCTCAGTCGCCGAGGGCCGGGTCGCAGCAGGCGACGAGCGCGTCGATGACGGCGATCGGTATCCCGCCGCCGTGGTTGCTGCACAGCGCGGACCGCATCGCAGCGGCCGAGTCCCACGCACCGCCGTCGATCACCCTGCCGTAGGCGCGCCGCGGCGTCATCGGGTCGCCGGGCGCACCCGCGTCCCACCGCTCGGCGAACTCACGGAACGCCTCCGTGGTACCGAGTCGTTCGAGCGCAGCGACCGTCACCCGCCATCGCGGGGCCATGGCGTCCATCAGTGACGGTGGAAGCCGAGGTCGCGGGACTGGTCCACGCCGATGCGGGTGTCGAGGTGGTCGATCCAGCGTCCTGCGGCCTCATGGGACCGATCGATGAGCGTGCGGGCCTGGGAGAAGTCGGCCGGGGACACGGTGAGCGGGCAGAGGGGCGGGATCACCCTGAGGTCCACCGTCGACTGGAAGTGCTGCACGTCCCGGATGAGGCGTTGCTCGATGAGCAGCGACAGCGCATGCAGGGTGAGCGCGAGTGCACTCGTCGGCGGGCGTTCGAGGTTGCACGCGTACCCGGTGGGCAGCACCCAGACCTCGGTCGCCCCGTTGTCCACCGCCTCCGAGATCGGGACGTTGTTCACGACCGCACCGTCGATGTGGGGGTGACCGTCGATGGGTACCGGCGGCAGCACCCCCGGGATCGCGCTGCTCGCGAGCAGGGCGTCGACGGTGGGCCCGCGCTCGATGACCGCCTCGAGTCCCGTGAGCACCTCGGTCGCGATGACGCTGATCGGGATCGCCGCGTCCTCGAGGTTCTCGAAGCGGACGTTGCGGTGCAGCAGCGCCCGCAGGGCGTGGTTCTGCACGAGCGAGGACCGGCGGCCGAGGAAGCCGAGCAGCCCGCGGACCGGATGGGCCGGGAACACGTCCCGGGTGCGCAGCCCGAGCCAGATCCGCTCGAGGCCGGCGAGGTCCTCGAGGTACGGATCGCCGGCCACCCACGCGGCGTTGATCGCGCCCACCGAGGCGCCGACGACGAGGTCGGGATGGATGCCACGCTCGGCGAGCGCGTGCAGCATCCCGACCTGTACGGCACCGAGGCTGGCCCCACCGGAGAAGACGAAGGCACGGGTCACGGGTTCAGGCTCCGCCTCGCTGCAGTTCGACGGTGTACGCACCACGCACCCGGACCGACACGACGTACCCGCCGCGCACCCGGACGGTGCGGGCGGCGTCCACGGACGCGACCGGCCGCTGCGGACCCGGGTACCAGACCACGAGGGTCCCCGGTGCGTCGGCGGAACCGGTGAGGCGCATCACGCCCGTCGTGCAGTCGCTGACGAGCGAGGTGAGTCGACCGGGGGAGCGCATCGGGTAGGCGCGCGACGCGCAGGCCCACTCGGGCACGACGCCGCCGTTCACGTCACCCGGACACCCGTTGCGCTGGAAGTGGACCTGGTCGTCGGGGCGCGCCCCGTCGTAGCCGATGCTGTGGGGATCGCCGCAGGCCTGGCGCCACTGCCACCACGAGGACCCGGCCGCGAGCAGCGCGTCCTCCTTCGCGGCGTAGCGGGCGAGTGCGGCGGTGTTGGCGGCGGAGACCGAGAACCACCCGTACTCCCCGATCCAGAGCGGCACGTCCGCCTTCGTGGCGATCGACTGGTAGTAGTCGAAGAGACCCTCCACCGGAATGCTCGTGATCGAGTCGCCGTAGTTGTGCGGTGCGAACACGATGTTGCCCTCGGCCATCGCCGACCGGGGCATGAGCGGGAACGGGTCCTGCCCGTAGATCGTGGGCTCGATGAGGATCATGTGGTCGACGGACCCGGCGGGTCGCTCGGCCCGTCGGATCGCCGCGATCGCCTCGCCGTAGAACACGCCGAGGCCGTCCCGGAACGCGTCGCCCGTGCCGTGGTTCGGCTCGTTGAGCAGGTCGTACCCGGCGATCGCCGGTTCGGTGCGGAAGGCGCGGGCGAGGAATCCCCAGGCCGTCACGAGTTCGTCGCGGATGCCGCGGTCGTTCGCGTAGAAGGCGCGCCACGCCTCCTGCGCGGCGGGGCTCGACTCGCGCCCGCCCGGGGTGCAGGTGCTGAGGCCCGCGGTGAGCGTCGCCCACCTCGGCGCGCCGTCCCAGCCCTTCGCCGGCTCGGTGCCCTCGGGACAGGAGGTGCCCCGAGGAGTCGCGATGTACTTGCCCCAGGCGTCCTGGTGCATGTCGAGGATCGTGAAGATCCCGCGGGTCTTCGCGGCCGCCACCGCGGCGCGGATGCGCGCGAGGTAGGTCCGGTCGAAGCGGTCCCGCTGCGGCTCGAGTCGCGACCAGGACACGAGCAGCCGGACCGAGTCGAACCCCTGAGCCGCGATGCGATCCCAGTCCGCACCGGTCACCGGCACCACCGTCGGGTGCCTCCGGTTCGCCTGCCAGTAGTCGCCGAGGGAGTTGACGTTCACCCCGCGCAGGAGGGTCTGGCGGCCGGCGGTGTCCACCACGAGCGGCGAGCCACCCGATCGGTCGACCCGCAGCGCGGTCAGCGGGGGGAACGGCGAGGGGACGGCGCCCGCCGGCGCGGTTCCGCCGACGGCGAGCGCGGCGAGCGCACCCGCGAGCACGATGGTGCACAGCCTGCGGATCACGTGGTCCCCCTCAGCGCGGCGAGCGCGTCGATGACGGTGTCGTGGAGTGGTTCGTCGCCCAGTCTGGCCGCGGCGCCGTAGCGCTCGAGTTCGCGGACCACCGGTTCGGCGACGTTGGCGACCACGACCCGGACGCCTCGGGTCGTGAGTTCGTCGAGGAGTTCGACCAGCATCTGCCCGCCCGAGTAATCGACGTCGGCGATGCCGCCCGCGTCGAGCACGATCGAGTGGACCGGGGTCGACGCGGCCGGCGCGGCGCCGAGGAGTCCGAGCACCTCGTCGCGGAAGTGCTCGGCGTTCGCGTAGTAGACGCTCGCCGCGAAGTGGTACACGCAGATGCCGGGGTCGATCTGACGCCCCGTGCTGACCGGGACCGAGGTGAAGTGCCCCCGCTCATCCCGGACGATGAGCGTGTCCACCGGCCGGTAGGACCGGCGCAGGTGGTCGATGATCGACAGCACGATCGCGAGCACGATCCCCTGCTCGACCCCCCAGAACACGACCATCGCCGCGGTGAGGGCGGCGACGACGAACTCGTCGCGCCGCATCCGCAGCACCCGCCGCATGCCGGCGATGTCGACGAGTTCGAGACCGATCACGAACACGACGCTGGCGAGCGCGCAGTTCGGGAGGTACGAGAGCGGCTTCGTGGCCACGAGGATCACGAGGAGCACCACGCCCGCCGTGGTGAGCATGGCCAACTGGCTGCGCCCGCCGGCCCCGTCGACCATCTCGGTCTTGGTCGGGCTCCCGTTCACCGCGAAGGTGCCCCCGAGCCCGGCGACCAGGTTCGCGGCGCCGAGGGCGAGGACGTCACGGTTCTCGTCGACCCGCTCGCGGTAGCGGGCCGCGTACGCCCGGGAGGTCCCGGCGCTCTGGGCCAGGATCACGAGGAACATCGCGCCGGCGGTCGCCCACAGTGTCGCGATGTCGGCGAGCGGCGCCCGGGGCAGGCCGATGCTCGGCAGTCCGGCGGGCACCGGGCCGAGCAACGAGATCCCGTGCGCGTCGAGGTTCGCGAACCGGCCGAGCACGATGGTGACGACCACCGCGATGAGCGCGGCCGGGAACCGCCGCGAGATCCGCCGTGCGCCGATGACGAACGCGACGATCGCGGCCGAGAAGCCGGCCGTGGTCCAGGAGATGTCGGCGAGGTCGTCGACCACCGACGAGACGTCGAGCATCGTCGGGAGCTGCTTCCACGCGACCTGGATGCCGACACCGGTGAGGAAGCCGATGAGCACGCTGCGCGAGAGGAAGTCGGCGAGGAACCCGAGCCGCAGCACCCGGCCGAGGACGAGGAACAGGCCGGTCATGATCGCGAGCACCCCGGCGAGCGCCACGTACTCGGGGGAGGCCGCGGGGGCCAGCGGCAGGAGGGCCGCCGCCATGATGACCGCGGTGGCCGAATCGGCGCCGACGACGAGGTGCCGGGAGGAGCCGAGCAGCGCGAAGACCGTGATCGGCAGGATCATGGTGGCCAGACCGGTCTCGAGCGGCATGTGCGCGAGCTGCGCGTACCCGATGACCTCGGGGATGCCGAGCGCGGCGAGCGTGAGCCCGGCCACGACGTCGGCCGACGCGCTGCGGCGGGTGACCGCCCCGATCCCCGGGATCCTCGAGGTCCGCAACCACCGTTCCACGGTCGCCGATCCTCCCACAGGGCCCCGGATTCCGGGGCGGGAGCGATTCCGCTCGGATTCTTACCGTGCTCTCAGGATGGCCTGCGAGGATCTCCGACGTCGGACACCGAGCACGAACTCGGCACCTCCCCCATCCGCCGACGAACCGAACTGCACGAGAGGACGAGACCATGCAGCACCGAACCCCGCGACTGCGCCGCATCGCCGCCACCGCCGCACTCACCACCCTGGCCCTCGCCACGATCGGCACGGGCCTCGCCGCCGCCGACACGACCGGTTCGACCGGCCGCGGCGATCACCGCGGTCGTGCCCACCTGACCGCCGAGCAGCGCTCGTGCCTCGAGGACCAGGGCATCCGCAAGCCCGAGGGCCGGCCCACGAAGGCCGAGATCAAGGCGCTCAAGGCCGCGGCCGAGGCCTGCGACATCCCGCTCGGTCGCCTCGTGCGCCACCACATCGGCCACGCCATGGCGGAGCTCACCGACGAGCAGCGCCAGTGCCTCGCCGAGGCCGGCGTGACCAAGCCCGAGGGCCGCCCGACCGAGGCCCAGCTCAAGGCGTTCGCCGCCGCGGCGAAGTCCTGCGGCGTGCCGCGGCACGATGACCGTCGCGGCCCCGGTCACGGCCCCGGTCCGCGCCTCACCGACGAGCAGCGCCAGTGCCTCGCGGAGGCCGGCGTGGCCAAGCCCGAGGGCGAGCCCACCGAGGCGCAGCGCGACGCCATGCGCGCCGCCGCCGAGTCCTGCGGCATCACGCTCCCGGACCGCGACGGCCCCGGTCCGCGCGGCCCGCGGGTTGGACGCGACCACGACCGGGACGGCGAGCGGGGTGAGCGGGGCCACGGTCCGCGCCTCACCGACGAGCAGCGCCAGTGCCTCGCGGAGGCCGGCGTGACGAAGCCCGAGGGCCGGCCCACCGAGGCGCAGCGCGACGCGATGCGCACCGCCGCCGAGTCCTGCGGCATCACCCCCGGTCGCCGCTGAGCGACGTCGCCCGACCCGGGGCCGGACGGCGCGTGTTCCCCCGCACGCGTCGGCCGGCCCCTCGTCGTGGGCGTCCCGGATCTATTGACACTGCGAGTGCCGGAACCGTAGGTTCCGCGCCATGACTCGACGCGTCGCCCTCATCAACAACGGTAAGCAGTACGCGGGACCGGCCCTCGCCCGCGAGTACGCCCGGCGCGGCCACGACATCGTGTTCGCGATGCCCGAGGACGGCCTCGTCGAGGAACTCGAGGCGATGGGCGCGACGGTCGAGGTCGTGCCCGGCAAGATCGACATCTCCGATCCGGGCGACGCCCAGAAGCTCGTCGACGCCGCACTCGCCCGCTTCGGGCGGATCGACTCGGCCGTGATGTTCTCGGGGCGCATCATCATCGGCCGGTTCACGAACTCCACCGTTGAGCAGCTCGACGACATCGTGCACACCTGCCTGCACGCGCCGTACGAGTTCCTCAAGGCCGTCATCCCGCCGATGGTCGAGGCGCGCAGCGGCCAGGTGCTCGTCATCACGAGTGCGGCGGGCGCGCGCCCGACCCCGGGGGCGCCGCTCTACTCCACCGTGCGCGCCGGGGCCACGATGCTGGCGAGGAACGTGGCCGACGAGGTCGCGTCCACCGGCGTGCAGGTCAATGCGTGCGGCACGAACTTCATGGACTTCCCCGAGTTCCGCAAGGCCGCCGGGGCCGACGACCCCGAGCGTCGGAAGTTCATCGAGTCCCAGGTGCCGATGGGCCGCCTCGGCACGATGGAGGAGTTCGCGGCGTTCTGCATGGCCTTCCTCGACGGGTCGTCCCAGTTCACGACCGGTCAGTACGTGGCGTACGCCGGCGGCTGGGCCTGACCCATCCGTGGACACCCTCCCCCTCGAGGGTGATCTGCACCACCCGCAGGGTCTGTCGCCGCGCGCACCGGGACGCGGACACGGCTGGTGGGTGACGACCGTCGATCCCGTCGGAGCGCGCGGGTTCGTCCTCGGCTTCGACGCCGGGGGTCGGCGCACCGACACGATCGAGGTCACCGACGGCGCCCGCATCCACCCGGGCGGGTGCGGCCTCGACGGCGATGGCATGTTGTGGGTCCCGGTGGCCGAGTACCGACCCGCGAGCACCACGCGGGTCATCACCGTCGCGCCCGATGGGACCGTCACCCCACGCTTCGGGTTCGACGACCACCTCGGCCTGCTGGTCCCACGCCCCGACGGCCGCCTCGTCGCCGGCACCTGGGGATCCCGGACCCTGCTGCTGCTCGAACCCGACGGCACCGTCGTGGCCCGGGTGACCAACCCGCAGCACGTCGTCGACTACCAGGACGCCACCGCGCGCGCCGACGGATCCGTGCTCGCCACCGGTACCGGCAGTGCGTACGGCCGGGACCTCGGCGCGCTCGCAATCCTCGACGACCGCCTCGCCCTCACGATGCTCCTGCCCGTCCCCGACCGTTCGCCGGCGGATCGCCCGGTCACCTACAACGCGACCTGGTGCGAGCCGTCCGATGCCGGGTCCGTCCTGTGGGCCGTGCCGGACGACGGCTCGGCCGCGCTGCTGCGGCTCGAGGTGCCGATCTGAGCCGCCGAACCGCGGCCCTCGGACGCGTCCGCGGGATCAGCAGCCCAGGTCGGTGGTGGCATCGGTGACGGCGGTGCGCACCGCGGCGACGGCCTCGGCCGCCTTGGCCTTCGCGGCCGTCGGGTCGGCGTCGTAGATCCGCGCCGCCTCGTCGAGGTCGGTCGACGCGGTGCTGATCGCGTCGGTGATCGTCGCCGGCACCCGGTCCCCCGGGATACGACCGAGCACGGAGTCGAGACGCCGGGCCAGTGACGCGCCGCGGGCGATGGTCGCCTCGTCGAGGTCGTCACCCTGGGGCAACTGCTCGGCCAACTTCGTGGTCGCGCCGCACTCGACCTTGCTCACGGCCCGCTTGGCCGCATCCTCGACCTGGGAGCAGGCTCCGAGCAGGACGAGGCTCGACGCGACGGCGAGGACGGTGAGGGTGCGGCGCATGGTCACTCCCGATCGTGCGGTCCGGACGCCACCACGCTAGCGACGCAGGACGGTCCGATTCCGGCAGGCTCAGAAGACGATGAGCGCCGCGAGGCCGGCGACGAGCATCACGGCGCCGAGGACCATGAAGGCGATCGTCCGACCCACGGGGGCCTGCACGAGTTCGTCGGCCCGGCGCCCGGTGTGGCCGGTGCGGGCATCCGCCCGCCGCCGCGCCAGCGCGAGCCCGTTGCCGATGAGCAGGGCCGCCCCGAACGCGGCCACGAGTTCCCGCAGCATCTGGTCGTAGAAGGACATGGCCGGAGCGTACGCGCGCGGACCGACGCGTGTTATGACGGGACCGTGCGGATGGTGGTGGCGCGGTGCACGGTGGAGTACGCGGGGCGGCTCGGCGCGCGTCTCGGTGAGGCGACCCGCCTCGTCATCCTCAAGGCCGACGGCTCGATCGCCGTGCACTGCGACGCGAAGGCCTACAAGCCGCTCAACTGGATGACGCCACCGTGCGAGATCCGGGAGGCCGAAGGGGTCATCGTGGCCACGAACCCGAAGGGCGAGACGCTCACCGTGGCGCTCCTCGAGGTGCTCCACGACCACACCGTCGACCTCGGCGAGGACCCGGGCCTCGAGAAGGACGGGGTGGAGGCCGAACTCCAGGTCCTCATCGCGGCCCGCGTCGAGGCGCTCACCGAGGGGCTCACCCTCATCAAGCGGGAGTACCCGACCGACATCGGACCGGTGGACCTGCTGTGCCGTGACGCCGACGGACGCGCGGTGGTCGTGGAGATCAAGCGGGTCGGCGAGATCGCCGGCGTCGAGCAACTCATCCGGTACCAGGAGCGCCTCGACCTCGACACGCGCCTCGCCCCGACCCGGGGGATGCTCGTCGCCACGCGCATCAAGCCCCAGGCCCGGGTGTTCGCCGAGAGCCGCGGCATCGAGTGCGTCGAGGTCGACCTCGAGACCCTGCGCGGCCACGAACTGCCGCAGACCCGCCTGTTCTAGGTCGGTTCCGTGGCGGCCGGGATCGGGTCGACGGTGCCGCACGTCGTCCCCGCGGGCACGCCGGAGAACCGCTGCTGGAACCAGGTGGTCGCCAGCGGTCCGGCCGTGAGTCCGGTCTTCACGTGCCCGAGGTCGCCGAGCCAGGCCATCGTGAGGCGGCTGCCCGCCGCGCACCAGCGCTGCACGAGCAGCGCCGTCGTCTCCGGGAGCACGACGGTGTCGTCGAGGCCCTGGGCCACGAGCACCGGGAGGCTCGCCGGCAACGGCGGTGGGGTCTGCGCCGCGAACGCCGCGGCCCAGGCCGGAGCCCGCGTGGGATCGCCGCGGAAGTACTGCCGGCCGAACTTCTGCAGCACGATCCCCTCGAGGGCACCCGCGAGGATGCAGCGCCGTCCGATGGAGGCGCCGAACCGCAGCCCGCTCCCGCTCACGATGGCGCGCGGATCGAGCCGCTGATCGTCGAGCGGCCAGGCGGCGACGACCTCCGGTCCGATCACCCAGGCGACCGCACTGCGATCCTGCAGCCGCACGAGGGCCGCCAACTCGGCCGCCGGGGCACCGGCGGCGACGCCCACGACCGCGAGTTCGGGCGCGTACGCCGCCGCGGTCGCACCCGTCCACAGTGCCGCGTGCCCGCCCTGGGAGTGCCCGTACACCGCGACGCGCGCGCCCGCACCCGTCGGGAGGGCGCGGGCCGCACGCACCGAGTTGAGGACGTCCCGGGCCTCGTCGCCACCGATGAGGTAACGCTCCACCCCCGGCGTGCCCAGACCGGCGTAGTCCGTCGCGGTCAGGACCATCCCGGCGCGCAGCATGCCCTCGGCCCACGCGAGCTGCCCGAGCGGGTTGCGGGACCGCGAGGGCGCGCAGGTGTCCCCGAGGCCGACGGTCCCGTGCGCCCACGCGACGACCGGACGACCTCCCGCCGGCGCGTCGCCGGGCGGTGCGAGCACCATGCCGCTCGACACGGTCGGCGTGCCGTCGGTCCGCTCGGACCGGTAGAGGACCCGCCAGGCCCGTGCGTCCCCGATCGTCGTCCCGAGTGGCGCCTGCCTGAGCAGTGCACCGACGGGCGCGGAGCGCCAACCGCTCGGCGGCTCGTAGAACGGGGCGAGGCGCCGCTGCCGCGACGCGTCGCTGCGCTCGGAGCGGACCAGCGCCGTGCTCACCGCGAGGGTCGAGCCCAGGATGGCCAGGACGAGGAGTCCGACGATCGACCAGAGCACCGGGTTCCGCAGGAACCGGGCCAACGGTCCCCGCCGGGCCGCGATCGGCGCGGTCATGGTGCCTCGACGCTGCGACCGACCGGCGGGAGCGCCGACCACGGGAAGTCGATCCACGAATCCACGACCCGCCACGAGTAGTCGGGCGCGACCACGGATCGGGGCTTGTGGTACAGCACCGCCGAACGGATCTCCTCCACGTGCGGACGACACTTGTCGAGCACGAGCTTGAGCGTCTCACCGGTGTCGGCGACGTCGTCGACCACGAGGACGCGTCGGTTCACGAGGTCGTCCATGTTGAGCACCGGAGGGAGTTCGACCGGCACGTCGAGACGGTCGTCGATGCCGGTGTAGAACTCGACGTTGACCGTGGCGATGTTCTTGTGCCCCATGGCGTACGCGATGGCTCCGCCGATGATGAGCCCACCCCGCGCGATGGCGAGGATCCAGTCGGGTTCGAACCCGCTCTCGAGCACGGTCCCCGCGAGTTCTCGGATCGCGGTGCCGAACCGTTCGTAGGTGAGCACCTCCCGGGGTGCCGTGCGTTGGTCGATCTCGACCGCCTCGCCCGCCTCGCTCATCGTTCCTCCTCGCCGGTCATCAGGTCCTCGGTGTTCATCGTTCGTCGCGCACGTAGGGCGCACCGAGGGCACTCGGTGCGCCGGCGCGCCGGCGCACCGCGGTCGGGGCGAGCGCGATGAGCACCACGATCGTCAGCAGGTAGGGCAGCATCGAGAGGACCTCGGGCGGTACGGCCGTGATGCCGGCCGCCTGCAGCGTGAAGTTGGCGCGCAGCGCGAACCCGAAGATCACCGCACCGGCGAGGGCCCGCCACGGGCGCCAGGACGCGAACACGACGAGGGCGAGGGCGATCCACCCGATGCCGTCGGTGGTCGCCGAACCGTTCCAGGACGGCACGAGCACGAGCATGGTGTACGAGGCGCCCGCGCCGGCGAGGGCACCGCCGAGGATCACGTGCAGGTAGCGGACCCGGGCAACGGACACGCCGGCCGCGTCCGCGGTGGCCGGCGACTCCCCGACCGCACGCAGCGCGAGCCCCGGCCGGGTCCGCACGATGTAGAGCGCGACGAGGGCGGTCACCACGACGGTCGCGTAGACGAGCACGTCCTGCTGGAAGATGACCCGTCCGAGGACCGGGAGGTCGGCGAGGACCGGGATGCGCAGGGGATCGATCTCCGCGCCCCGCGGCTGGCCCTCGACCGAGGACCCCACGAACCGGGCGAGACCACCCCCGAAGATCACGAGCGCGAGTCCGCTCACGATCTGGTTGGCCCGCAGGGTCACGCACAGGAACGCGTGCACCGCCGCGAGCGCGGCGGCCGCAGCCATCGCTGCGAGGATCGCGAGCCACGGGCTGTGGGTCGCGTCGGCCACGAGGAAGGCGCTCACCGCGCCGACGAGCATCATCCCCTCGACGCCGAGGTTGAGCACCCCGGACCGCTCGGCGAGGATCTCGCCGAGCGCGGCGAGCACGAGCGGGACCCCGAAGGAGATCGCGCCGGCGAGCGCGACGACCCAGACGTTCGCGTTGATGCCCGCGGTGGCGAGGCTGAGCCCGGACGTCATGAGGGGGCCTCCCGGATACGGCGCACGACGAGACGGTTGCGCCGGAACACCTCACCGCCGAGGGCGGCCAGCAGGATGGCGCCCTCGAGCATGAAGGCGATCGCGACCGGCACGCGCAACGGGCCGGTGGCGCCCTGGAGCGCGTCGGCCCCGGTGCGCAGGCCGGCGAGGAGCACCGCCACGAGACCGACCGCGAACGGGTTGTAGCGCGAGAGCGCGGCGATGACGATGCCCGTGTACCCGAGTCCGAGCACGAGACCGTTCGGGTCGAGCGCGTACGCACGACCGCCCACCTCACCCGCACCGGCGAGGCCCGCCAGACCACCGGAGATGAGCAGCACGGCGATGACCGTGCGCCGGATCGGGATGCCGGCGTACCGGGCGGCGCGCTCCGAGGAGCCGACGACCTTCATGTCGAAGCCGAACGATGTGCGCTGCTGCAGGAACCAGATGCCGATGATCGCGAGGATCGCAACGCCGAAGCCGAGGTGGATGCTGGTGACCCCCGAGGGGAAGTCGACGCCGGCGATGTCACGCGGGAAGTGGAGGGTCGGGAAGTGCGCGACGTCCGGGAGCGGCTTGCCCTGGGGGAAGTTCTTCGAGTCCGGGTCGCGCCAGAACGAGGAGGACCCGAAGATGAGGTACTGCATGAGGAACAGCGCCACGTAGTTGAACAGCAGGGTCGTGACGATCTCGCTCGTGTCGAGGAAGGCCCGCGCGATCGCGGGGATCACGATCCAGAGCACGCCGCCGAGCATGCCGGCGAGCAGGACGACGATCACCGCGATCGGACCGCTCACGTGCGGCGCGATCGCCAACCCCGCCCAGGATGCGCCGATCGCACCGGCGTAGAGCTGCCCCTCACCCCCGATGTTGTAGAGGTTCATGCGGAAGGCGAAGGCGGCGGCGAGGCCGGTGAGGATGAGCGGGGTCGCCTGACCGAGCGTGTCGGAGATCGAGTACCAACTCCCGTACCCGTCGCGTACGAGCCGGGCGTACACGCTGAGGGCCGGCCGGCCGGTGAGCCAGAGGAAGGCACCCGCGATGGCGAGGGCACCGAGGATCGACGCGATCGGCACGATGAACGCCGAGGAACGCCGGACGTCGGTGCGCTGCTCGAGCAGCACCTCGTAGCTCCCGAGGATCACGGTGCGACCCCGGCCATGGCCAGGCCGATCGCCTCGCGCGATGCCCCGGCGGCCGGGGTCTCGTACACGAGTCGGCCCTCGGAGAGCACCACGATCCGGTCCGCGATGGCGAGGACCTCCTCGAGGTCCTCGCTGATGAGCAGGATCGCCTCACCCCGGGCCCGCGCCCCGTCGAGGATGCCCCAGACCGTCTCGATCGCGCCGACGTCGAGACCCCGGGTCGGCGAGGCGGCGACGAGGACCCGCGCCGTGTGCTCGCCGTCGGTCGAGTCGAGCTCGCGGGCGATGAGCACCTTCTGCGCGTTGCCGCCGGACATGAGCCCGGCCGCGGCGTCGGGTCCGGTCGTCTTCACCTCGAAGCGTTCGATGATGTCCTCGGCCTCGGCGCGGGCCGCACGACGGTCGAGGAGGAACGAACGCGGGCGGGTGAGCAGCATGTTGTCGACGATGGAGAGCGCGGGTGCGAGTCCGGTGCCGAGACGGTCCTCCGGCACGTAGGCCAGGCCCGCGGCACGGGCCGCACGCGGGCCCTTCCCGGCGACCTCGGTCCCGGAGACGGTGATGCGCCCCGAGGTCGGCGTCTCGACGCCGGCGATGAGGTCGGCGAGTTCGCGCTGCCCGTTGCCCGAGACCCCGGCGATCCCGAGGATCTCGCCCGCCCGCACGTCGAGGTCCACACCGTCGACGCTGGTCACCCCACCGCGGGTGAGGGTGAGACCCTCGACCCGGAGCATCGGTTCGCGTGCGGGCACCACGGCCCGGCGGGAGGAGAGGTCCACGTCGCGGCCGACCATCATGCGGGCGAGTTCCTCACGCGTCGTCGCGCCGGCGTCCACGTCACCGGTCACCCGACCGTCGCGCATCACGGTGATGCGATCCGCGATCTCGAGGACCTCGCCGAGCTTGTGGCTGATGAACACCACGGTCCTGCCCGCCGCAGTCATCGTCCGCACCGTCGCGAAGAGTGCATCGGCCTCCTGGGGGGTGAGCACCGAGGTCGGCTCGTCGAGCAGGAGGATGCGGGCACCCTGGTACAGGGTCTTGACGATCTCGACCCGTTGGCGCTGGCCGACGCTCAGGTCGCCGACGTACGCGCCCGGGTCGACCGGCAAGCCGTAGGTCTGCGCGATCTCGGCCACCGCATCCTCGATGCGGTCGCGCCGTAGCCGCAGGGACTGGGTGCGATCCCCGAGGACGACGTTCTCGGCGACCGTGAACCGGTCGATGAGGCGGAAGTGCTGGTGCACCATGCCGATCCCGCGCGCCAGCCCGTCCCGCGGGCTGTGGAGGACGGTACGGACACCGTCGATCAGGAGTTCACCCTCCTCGGGGACGTACAGCCCGCAGAGCACCGCGGCGAGTGTGCTCTTGCCGGCCCCGTTCTCCCCGAGGAGCGCATGGACCTCACCGCGACGGAGATCGACGTCGACGTGGTCGTTGGCGACCACGCCGGGGAACCGCTTGACGATCCGTTGCGCCGAGACGGCGGGGGGTGCGCCCGGATGATCCGGACGCACCCCCACGGGCGCATCAGTCGCGCCCAATGCCTAACCCTCAGGGTTCCCGATGACGCCCTTGACGAAGTACTTCGTCCCGAGCAGGTCGACGAGCGAGGCCGTCTGGCCCGCGGGCACGATGACGTTGCCCTCCTGGTCCTCGATCGGACCGGTGAAGGGCACGAAGGAGCCATCGACGATCGCAGCCTGCTTGGTCGCGATCTGGTCCTTCGTGGCCTGGGTGACCGACGGACCGAACGGTGCGAGGCCGACGAGGCCGTCGGCGATCGTCCCGTAGTACTGGTCCGCCTCCCAGGTCCCGTCGATGACGGCCTTCGCGGTCGCGATGTAGAAGGGACCCCAGTCCCAGACCGCACCCGTGAGCCACGCCTTCGGGGCGAAGCGCTCGAGGTCGTCGTTGTAGCCGACCCACTTCAGGCCCGCCTTCTCCGCGACCGCACCGGTGGCCGGCGAGTCCTGGTGCTGCGAGAGCACGTCGACCCCGGCGTCGCGCAGCGACTCCGCGGCCGCCTTCTCCTTGGCCGGGCCGAACCACGTGGAGGTCCAGACGACCTGCACCGTGGCGTTCGGGTTCACCGACTGCGCGCCGAGGGTGAACGCGTTGATGCCGCGCAGCACCTCCGGGATCGGGAACGCAGCGACGTACCCGATCTTGCCGCTCGTGCTCGCCGCCCCCGCCGCGATGCCGCTGAGGTACCGGGCCTCCTCGGCCGCACCGAAGTACGTGCCGAGGTTGTCGGCGGTCTTGTACCCGGTCGCCCACTCGAACTTCACGTCCGGGTACTTCTTGGCCACCTTGAGCATCGGGTCGCCGTAGCCGAACGAGGTGCCGAAGATCAGGCCGTAGCCGTCACGGGCCAGCTTCTCGAACGTCGCCTCGGACTTCGCGCCCTCGGGCACGCTCTCGAGGTACGTGACCTCGACCTGGTCGCCGAGCGCATCCTCGAGCGCCTTGCGACCGTCATCGTGCTTCTTGGTCCAGCCGGCATCACCGACCGGTCCGACGTAGACGAACGCGACCTTCAGCTTGTCGCCATCGCCACCACCGTTGTCGTCACTGTCACTGCTGCTGCACGCAGCGAGGACGCCGGCGATCAGTGCGACGATCGCGATCAGGCTCCCCAGACGGAGGATCTTCTTCACCGTGCTCCCTTCACAGAGTCGGAGGCCCGTGCGGATGCACGACGCCCCGTTCGCTTGCTGCTCCACCCCCCGACGGCACGAGTGCCGCGAGACCTCACGGACAATGCCACAGCGCGCCCGGCTCACGCGAACCTGCGCGCGGGGTCGAGCGCATCGGCGCGCCGCGCGCCCCTCGACCGACGCGACCGCGCGACGGCGCGCGACCGCGTGTGGTGTCCGGCAAGCGCCGCGTGGTGGATGTGGCGCATGGTGCCGATGTGGGGCGCGTCGCCGGGACGGTCATGGCGCCGTCACTCGCGCGCCATGTTGGCGAACTTCGTGTAGTGGTCGAGGAAGGCCAGGCGCACCGAACCCGTCGGCCCGTTCCGGTGCTTGGCCACGAGGATCTCGGCCGTGCCGCGCTGATCGGTCTCGGTGTTGTACGACTCGTCGCGGTAGATGAAGAGCACCACGTCCGCGTCCTGCTCGATGGACCCGGACTCGCGCAGGTCGGCGAGCATCGGCCGCTTGTCCTGGCGGTACTCGAGCTGCCGGTTCAGCTGGGCGAGGGCCACGACCGGGCAGTCGAGCTCACGGGCGAGGATCTTGAGTCCCCGGGACAGCTCGGCGACCTCGTTCTGGCGGCTCTCGACCTTGCCGGGCGAGGACATGAGCTGGAGGTAGTCGACCACGATCATCCCGAGGTCCCCGTGGCGAGCCTTGATGCGCCGTGCCTTGGCCCGCATCTCCATCACGGTGCAGTGCGGGTTGTCGTCGATGTAGAGCGGCGCCTCGCCGAGGTGGCCCATCGCGGTGCTGAGCCGGGTCCAGTCCGCGTCGGTCAGGTTGCCGGTCTGCAACTTGCGCGCCTCGACGCGGGCCTCGGAGGACAGCATGCGCTTGGTGAGTTCGACCGCACCCATCTCCATCGAGAAGAAGATGACCGGCCGTCGCGTGGCGATCGCGACGTTCGACGCTGCGCCGAGGGCGAACGAGGTCTTGCCCATGCCCGGGCGCGCCGCGACGAT
This sequence comes from Actinomycetes bacterium, assembly GCA_046074845.1. Lineage (GTDB taxonomy): Bacteria > Actinomycetota > Acidimicrobiia > IMCC26256 > IMCC26256 > IMCC26256. The sequence goes on from JBJTOY010000043.1 coordinate 21,662, forward strand.
CACGAGGTTCGAGGGCTGCAGTCCGAGGAGCAGGCCGTCGAGGTCGGTGTAGCCGGTGGGCACGCCCGTGACCGCGCCGTCCTCGTGGTACATCGTCTCGAGCTGGTTCACCGTCTCGGTGACGGTGTCGAAGATGCGCACCATCGACTCGGCCACGCGCTTCTCGGCGACCTCGAAGATGCGGGCCTCGGCCCGGTCGACCGTCTCGGTGACGTCGTCGGGCTGCGAGTAGGCGCTCTCGGCGATCTCGCCCGCCACCGCGATGAGTCGACGCAGCAGCGCGAGCTCCCCGACGATGCGCGCGTAGTGGCTCGCGTTCGCGGACGCGGGAGTCCCGCCCTGGATGCGCATGAGCGCCGGACGGCCGCCGAGCGGCTCGAGCAGCTCGGCGCGGCGCAACTCCTCGGCGACGGTCACCGGGTCGACCGGCTCACCCTGGCCGTAGAGGCCCATGATCGCCGTGAAGATGTGCCCGTGCGCGGGCTTGTAGAAGTCGGCCTCGTCGACCCGGGCCTCGACCGCGGCGGTGATGGCGTCACGCGACAGCATCATGGCCCCGAGGAGGGACTCCTCGGCCTCGAGGTTGTGCGGTGGGATCCGGCCGCGCTCAGCCCGCGCCTGAGCGCTGCGAGCCTCCTCGATCGACTGGACCACCTGAGCCTCCTACCCCACGCCCGGCCCGATCCACCGTCGACCCACCCGCGCGAACGGCAACCATCGTCGCGTGCCCGGCCTGTGGGTATGAAGTGGACAGGGCTGGGAATTCCCTGTGTATTCGCTGTGGACATCCGGCCTCGCCGTCCACAGCCCTGTGGACGACCGGTGCAGCATGGTCCCGGGGTCGGACACGGATCCGGACGCGACGGGGCCCGGTCCTCCGACCGGGCCCCGTGCGTCGATGCGGTGGTGGGGACGCCTACTCGGCGACGACCTCCACGGTGACGGTGGCGACGACCTCGGCGTGGAGCCTGATGCTCACCTCGGTCTCGCCCAGCTCCTTGATCGGCTCGTCGAGCACCACCGTGCGCCGGTCGACGTCGTGGCCCGCGAGGGCCCCGATGGCCGCGGCGATGTCGGCGGTGCCGACCGAGCCGAAGAGCTTGCCGCCCTCGCCGGCCCGGGCCGGGACGGTGATGCGCTGGCCGGAGAGCCGACCCGCGATCGCCTCGGCCGCCTCCCGCTCCCGCCGGTCGCGGGCGCTGCGGCTGCGGCGCATGGACTCGGCCTGGGCCACGACACCCCTCGTGGCCCGCATGGCGAGGCCGCGCGGGACGAGGTAGTTGCGGGCGTAGCCGTCGGCGACCTCGCAGAGGTCGCCCTTCTTGCCGAGGTTCTCGACGTCGGCGCGCAGGACGACCTTCACTCCGCCGCCTCCTCGGTCGCGCCGACGGTGTCGACGACCTCGACGGTCTCGGCGCCCTCGACCGTCACACCCTCGGGCAGTTCCTCGGTCACGGTCTCGACCACGGCCTCGGTCTGCTCGCGGGGCCCGCGGTCGTCCCGGTCACGACGCCCGCCCTTGGAACGCTGGGTCACCTGGCGGACGGTGTACGGCAGCAGCCCCATCTCACGGGCGACGCGGATCGCCCGAGCGATCTCGCGCTGCTGCTGGGTGTTGTTGCCGGTGACCCGTCGGGCGCGGATCTTGGCCCGCTCGGACATGAATCGCCGGAGGAGGTTCACGTCCTTGTAGTCGATGTAGTCGACCCCATCGCTGATGAGGATCGACACCTTCTTCTTGACCGGGCGACGTCGGTCCGCGGCTGCGGACTTCCCCCGCCGATCCCTGCTGTCTCGTGCCATCTCGAAAGTGCTCCTGTCGCTTCCGTGGAGGGATGACGCCCTAGAAGGGCTCCTCGTCCCCGAATCCGTCGTACGCCGGTGCCGGCTCGTTCGAGGTCTGGCGGGCGCTGCCGCCACCGCCGCCGCCGAAGTCGCCGCCACCGCGGCGCTCGACCCGGCGCACCTCGGCGCTCGCCCACCGCAGGCTCGGGGCCACCTCGTCGGCGATGATCTCGACGACGCTGCGCTTCTCGCCCTGCTCGGTCTCCCAGGACCGCTGCTCCAGACGACCCGTGACCACGATGCGCATCCCCTTCTGGAGGGACTCGCTGCAGTGGTCGGCCATCTCGCCCCAGACCACGACGTTGAAGAACGACGTGCGCTCCTCGGTCTCGTTGGTCTGGCGGTTCGTCCAACGGCGGCTCACCGCGACGCCCAGCGTCGCCTTGGCCTGACCGCCGGCCGTGTACCGGATCTCGGGGTCCCGGGTGAGGTTGCCCACCACGGTGATCGTGTTGTCAGCCATCTCGTTGCTCCTTCGCGTCTCGTGTTGCTTCTCGTGGCGCGTCTCGTGGCGCCGCTCGGGCCCGCGCCCGAGGGCTAGGCCTCGTCCGCCGCCGGGGCGGGTGCGGCACCACCGAGGCGCCCGTAGACGGCCTCGGGGATCCGCAGCACCTTGTGGCGGATGACCTCGTCGGACAGGGAGAGGGTGCGGTTCAGCTCGTCCATCGCGGCGGGCTCGGCCTTCGCCTGGAAGACGACGTAGAAGCCCTCCCAGCGATGCTTGATCTCGTACGCGAAGCGACGCTTTCCCCACACATCGAGCGGGCCGCGGACCGCACCCTGGGACTCGATGAGCTTGATGGAGGACTCGACGCTGGACCGGATCGTCTCCTCTTCCAGATCCGCGTCGAAGATGACCATGACTTCGTACGGCCTCAAGGGCTTCGTACCTCCTTCGGACCGCAGCGCGCTGCGGGCTCCCGGGCCGGAGGACCTCCACCCACTGTGGGGTTCCGCCGGGGAGCAGGGTCTCGGTTGTCACCCCCGGACCCGTGGTGCGGTTCCGAGGGAGACGGCAGGGTAGCAGCACCCCGTCGCGGATCTATCGGTCGGGACCCTAGAGGTGGGGTCGGACGTCGCGCCGGGGCGGCCGCGGACCCGCGTGCCTACTGGTTGGCGGGGGCCTCGGCCGGGGTGCGGGTGACCTCGATCCCGTCCTGGGCGTACAGGTGGAGGGCCGCCGGCATCTGGTCGGTCATGTGGTACGTCTCCTCGCTCGAGGGGAACGTGCCGGCCCGGACGTCGTCGCAGAACCGGGCGACGGCCTCGGTGGCGTCCCGGCCGAGGTCCGCGTAGCGCCGCACGAACCGCGGCGTGATCCGGTCCTCGAACCCGAGCAGGTCCGCGTAGACCAGCACCTGCCCGTCGCAGTGGCGGCCCGCGCCGATGCCGATCGTCGGCACCTCGACCGCGTCGGTGACCATGCGGGCGACGCCGTCGGGGACGCACTCGAGCACGATCGCGAAGCAGCCCGCCTCGGCGAGCGCGACCGCGTCGTCGACGATGCGTCGGGCCGCGTCGAGTTGCTTGCCCTGCACGCGGAAGCCGCCGATCGCATGGATCGACTGCGGGGTGAGGCCGAGGTGGCCCATCACCGGGATCTCGGTGTCGAGGATCGCCGCGATCGCGTCGAGTCGCTTGCGACCGCCCTCGAGCTTGACCGAACCGGCCCCGGCCCGCACGAGCGCGGCCGCGTTGCGCACCGTCTCCTCGCGGGACACGTGGTAGCTCATCCACGGCAGGTCGCCCACGACGAGCGCGTGCGGCTTCGTCCGGGCCACCGCGCCGATGTGGTGCGCCATGTCATCGGTGGTGACCTGGAGCGTGTCGTCGTAGCCCAGGGCGACCATCGCGAGGCTGTCGCCCACGAGGATCATGTCGACGCCCGCCGCGTCGACGACGCGAGCGCTCGGCGCGTCGTGCGCGGTGACCATGACGAGGGGATCGCCGCCCTTCCGGGCCCGGATGTCGGGCGCCGTGACGGGTCGGCCGCGACCAGCGGTGGAGGCCATCTCGTACTCCTTCGACGTCCAGGGCACGGACGGCTCCCGGCGTCCCCGCCAGCGTACCGGGGGCCCCGGGCCCGATGTCCAGCGGGGGCTAGCGTGGAGCCATGGCCCGTGACTGCGAGAACTGCGGCGGCCCGAGCGAGACGCTCGTGGCGGTGCTGCGGGTCTACATCACGCCCGAGACCTGGGACGCGCCCGGATCGAGCCGGACCCTCGACACCCCGGAGGCCTGGTGCCTGTCCTGCGTGTCGCTGTACCCGGCCGAGATCATCGGCGAGGCGACGGCCGAGTAGGTCGGCGAGCCCGATGCGCCCGATGGGCCCGACCGGCCGACCCGGCGAGCCCGATGGGCCCGACTAGCCGACCCGGCGAGCCCGATGGGCCCGACCGTGGAGCTCGCGGCGGGTGAGGTGGTTCCAGCGGCAGTCGTGGCAGACCTCGACGACGTAGCGCGCGAACTCGTCGTGCTTGCGGGCGAGGCGCTCAAGCTCCCCCTCGGCCGTGAGGCAGCGCCCGTTCGCGTCGCGCAGGCCGTCGCCGTAGACGTAGGACACGAGCCGCAGGGTGTCCTCGGCGCAGATCGGACAGGGCCGGCCGGTCGGTTCCCCGACGTGCTTGGCGGCCCGCAGGAGTTCCGGGTGGGCGTCGCAGACGTCTTCGGTCCGGACCACGCCGCGCCGCACATCCCGGAGCAGGGCCCGGCGGGCCAGTGCGTAGTCGGTGTGGCTCGGCACGGCCCGGGAGCCTACCGGTGGCCCCCGCCCGACGGACCCGCCGACCGATCCGGACGCGGACTGGACGGAACCGACGCCCGGCCCCGAACCCGGGCCGGGGGCCGGTCCGCGCCCCCGACTCGCCTCGGGGTATCCACCGATGTATCGTTTCGATACATCGCGGAGCACCAATCGGTGACCCGCCGACCCCGACCCGAAGGCCCCCGTGCTCGAACTCGCCATCCTCGGCAACCTGAAGCAGGCCCCCGTCCACGGCTACGAGCTCAAGAAGCGGCTCGCCGACACGCTGGGTCCGCTGTGGGGCGTCTCCTTCGGTTCGCTCTACCCGGCGCTGCGCCGACTCGAGCGCGGCGGCGCCATCGAGGTCGTCGACGCCCAGGACGACGCCCCTGCGATCCCGTCCACCGGGTCGCTGCGCGGGGAGGCCGCCACGGCCCGGCTCCGCCTCGCCCCCAAGACGAGCCGCCGGGCGCGCAAGGCGTACCGCATCACCGCACGCGGCGAGGAGCTGTTCTCCGAGTTGCTGCGCGACCCCGACGGCGCGGTGGACGACCGCACCTTCGCGCTGCAGCTCTCGTTCTTCCGCTTCCTCGAGCCGACCGATCGCCTCGAGCTCCTGCAGCGCCGCCGGGCCGAACTGGCCGACCGGCTCGCCCGGTCCCGCCGGACCCGCACGCCGGCCATCGATCGCTACACCCGCTCCCTCGCGGAGCACCGCACCGACTCCGTCGAGCGCGACCTCGCGTGGATCGACGCCCTGATCGACGGGGAGCGCCGACCGGCGCCCTCGACCGAACCCACCGACCGACCCCAGGAACAGGAACAAGGAGCCACCGCATGAGCACGAACAAGGTCCGCGTCGCCATCGCAGGCGTCGGCAACTGCGCGAGCAGCCTCGTGCAGGGCATCGAGTACTACAAGAACGCGGAGCCGGGCGACGACGTCCCCGGTCTCATGCACGTGGTCCTCGGCGGGTACCACGTCCGCGACGTGGAGTTCGTCGCCGCCTTCGACGTCGACGCCACGAAGGTCGGCCTCGACCTCGGCAAGGCGATCTTCTCCGGTCAGAACAACACCGTGCGCTTCTGCCACAACGTGCCGGACGCGGGCGTGATGGTGCAGCGGGGTCCGACCCTCGACGGCCTCGGCAAGTACTACCGGCTCACGATCGAGGAGAGCCCGGTCGAGGCGGTCGACGTGGCCCAGGCGCTGCGCGACGCGAAGGCCGACGTGCTCGTGTCCTACCTCCCGGTCGGGTCGGAGGACGCGCAGAAGTACTACGCGCAGGCGTGCATCGACGCCGGCGTCGCCTTCGTGAACGCCATCCCGGTGTTCATCGCGTCGAACCCGGAGTGGGCCGCGAAGTTCGAGGCGGCCAACGTGCCGATCGTCGGTGACGACATCAAGAGCCAGGTCGGCGCCACCATCGTGCACCGCATCCTCGCCCGCCTCTTCGAGGACCGCGGCATGGTGCTGGACCGCACGTACCAGCTCAACGTCGGCGGCAACATGGACTTCAAGAACATGCTCGAGCGCGAGCGACTCGAGTCCAAGAAGATCTCGAAGACCCAGTCGGTCACCAGCCAGCTCGAGAACGGCATCGCGGACGACGACGTGCACATCGGACCCTCCGACCACGTCGCCTGGCTCGAGGACCGCAAGTGGGCCTACATCCGACTCGAGGGCCGCAACTTCGGCGACGTCCCGCTCAACGTCGAGCTCAAGCTCGAGGTCTGGGACTCCCCGAACAGCGCGGGCGTGATCATCGACGCGCTGCGGTGCGCCAAGATCGCGCTCGACCGGGGCATCGGTGGCCCGCTGCTCGGACCGTCGGCGTACTTCATGACGTCGCCGCCGGTGCAGTACACCGACGCCGAGGCGCACGAGATGGTGGAGAACTTCGCCGCCGGCGAGTAGACCACCGGCACCACCCCTCGATCCGGAGCGAGCGCCCGTGCAGTACAGCACCGCCAGCCAAGCCCACCGCCTGCTCGGGCCGCTCACCGGCCGCCGCGTCCTCGATCTCGGGTGCGCGGGGGGCGAGGCCGCGGTCACCTTCGCCCGCGCCGGCGCGACCGTGCTCGCGGTGGACGACACCGCGGCACGCGTCGAGGCCACCCGGGCCCTGGCCGAACGCAACGAGGTCCGGTTCGAGGTGCACCACGCGGACCTCGCCGAGCTCGCGTTCCTGCGGGCCGACTCCATCGACGCCGCGTACTCGGACGGCGCGCTGGCCGAGGTCGCCGACCTCGCCCGGGTCGTCCGGCAGGTGCACCGCGTGCTGCGCCAGGGCGCACCGTTCGTGATCGTCCTGCCCCACCCGTTCGCCGGCTACGCGGTGCCGAACGTCCCCACCCTCGACGACGCCGTCCGCCCGCGGGTGCGCACCTTCACCGAGGTCTTCACCGAGCTCGTGCGCGCCGGCTACCGCGTCGACACGCTCCTCGAACCCGAGCTGCCCTCGGCCGACGGCCGGGATGCCGGCGTGACTATCCTGCGCGCCCGCAAGGAGGGCGTCTGACCCGAGGGTCAGACGACGGCGATCCGGAGGCGGACACCTACGGCGGCGGCGATCGCCTCCACGTGGGCCCGGTCCGACGTCACGACCGCGTCGCCACGGCGGATCGCGCCCTCGACGACCGTGACGTCGACGATGTCACCGTGCCCCGACCGCGCAGCGAGCTGACCCACTGACTCGGCCTGGCCGCGCGTGAGCGCCTCGACCTCGCAGAGCGCCAGGAACCGCACGAGGTTGGCCTGACGGGCGCCTCCCCGCCACACCTGCGCGAGCACCGGTGCAGGAACGGTGGGCACGACCTCGGACGCGAGGAAGCCCGCGTGCAGCGCCCACATGGCGCGGTCGTTCCGCTCGGCGCCGATCAGCGCCCCCGTGTCGTAGGTCGCGCCGCTCACGACGACTGACGCGCGGCGGCGTCGGCGAGCAGCGCTCGAGCCCGAGCGAGTCCGTCGGCGAGTTCCTCCGCGGTCAGAGCACCGTGCTCACGTTCCCAGTCCGCGACGGCGGCCCGTCCGGCATCGAGCCGGAGCCGGTGCACGACGGTGGCCGTGATCCAGGCGCTCACGCTCGACCCGTCGGCGGCCGCTGCAGCGTCGATCGCGGCCGCGACCTCCGGCGGCAGTGAGATGGATCGCTTCTCCCGAACGGCCACGGCCGGATGGTAGGACAAGCGGTAGGACAAAGCAAGTGACCCCAGGATCAGCCGCTGATGCCCCGTTTGGCGGCCCACGCGTCGAGGAGCCGGTAGGCCTCGGTCTCGTCGATCGGACCCTCGTCGAGACGGATCTCGAGCAGGTGGTCGAGGGCCTCGCCGATCACCCGCGACGGCCCGATCCCGAGGTGGTCCATGACCTGCCGACCGTCGAGCGGCGGGCGGATGGCGTCGAGTTCCTCCTGGGCCCGCAACTCCTCGATGCGGCGTTCGAGTTCGTCCATGCGGCGTTCGAGCGCGGCCGCCCGCTTGCGGTTGCGGGTGGTGCAATCGCAGCGCTGGAGGTGGTTGAGGCGCGCCAGCAGCGGCCCCGCGTCGCGCACGTACCGGCGCACCGCCTTGTCGGTCCATCCCATCGCGTACGTGTGGATGCGCAGGTGCAGGTAGACGAGCTGGGTGACGTCCTCGATCACCTCGTTCGGGAACCGCAGCGCGCTCATGCGCTCCCGGGTCATGCGCGCGCCCACGACCTCGTGGTGGTGGAACGAGACCCCGCCCCCCTCGAACGAGCGGGTCCGCGGCTTGCCGACGTCATGGAACAGCGCCGCGAGCCGGACGGTCAGGTCATCCGGATCGGTGTTGTTCACCACCGCGATCGTGTGGGCGAGGACGTCCTTGTGGTGGTGGATCGGATCCTGCTCGAGCTGCATGGCGTTGAGTTCGGGCAGGAACTCGTCGCTCAGGCCGGTGCGGGCGAGGAACCAGAGCCCGGCCGAGCAGTCCGGGACCTGGAGCAACTTCGACAGTTCGTCGCGGATGCGCTCGGCGCTCACGATCCCGAGGCGTTCGCGCATCGCCCCCACCGCGGCCACGAGCGTGGCGTCCGGCTCGAGGCCGAAGCCCGCGATGAACCGGGCCGCGCGCATCATGCGCAACGGGTCGTCGGCGAACGAGGACTCCGGGGCCTGCGGGGTGCGCAGCCGCCGGTGGATGAGCAGGTCCTCGAGACCTCCGTGGGGATCCACGAGCACCGGGTCGTCGAGCACCTCGATCGCCATGGCGTTCACGGTGAAGTCGCGGCGCACGAGGTCGGACTCGATGTCATCCGCGTAGGCGACCTCCGGCTTGCGGCTCTCCGGCCGGTACACGTCGCCCCGGAAGGTCGTGATCTCGAGGTCGTGGCCACCGACCCGCACGCCGACGGTGCCGAAGGCCTTGCCCTGCAACCAGATCGCGTCCGCGATCGGACCCACGGCACGCTCGACGTCGTCGGGCCGGGCCGAGGTCGTGAGGTCGAGGTCTCCGAGGTCCCGGTTCGCGAACGCGTCACGCACCGAGCCGCCCACGAGGTAGGTGCGGTGACCGGCCTCGGCGAGGCGCGACGCGACGACGCGCGTCGGGCTGTCGGGGGCGAAGACGGTGGCGAGCCGCGGCGGGATGCCGTTCACGCCGCCCATTCTGACCGCGGCGCCGTCACCGCACTCGCACGCGCCGAGCACGCGGCCTGCGGGCCGCGCGGCACGCGCCGATCAGGACTCGGACCGGGCCTCGGCGAGGTGGGCCCGCTCGAGGTCCACCGCGTCCATCTTGAGGCGCAGGTCGTGGGAGTTCGTCGAGGTCGCGAGCGCGTCGCGTCGCGTGACCGACCCCTGCTCGTAGAGCGCGAGCAGGCTCTGGTCGAAGGTCTGCATGCCGTAGTACTCGCCCTCGGCGATGAGTTCCTCGAGCTCGTGCGTGGCCGACGGGTCGACGATCTTGTCGAACACGCGCCCCGTCGCCACGAGCACCTCCATCGCCGGGACCCGCCCCTTGCCGTCGGAGCGCTGGACGAGTCGCTGCGAGACGATGCCCCGCAGCGAACCGGCGAGCGACATGCGCACCTGCTGCTGCTGGTACGGCGGGAAGAAGTCGATGATCCGGCTGATCGTCTCGGTCGCGCTCATCGTGTGGAGGGTGGCGAACACCAGGTGGCCGGTCTCGGCGGCCGAGAGCGCGGCCCAGACCGTCTCCGGGTCGCGCATCTCGCCGATGAGGATGACGTCCGGGTCCTGGCGCAGCACCCGCTTCATCGCGGCGTGGAAGTCCTCGGTGTCGGTCCCGATCTCGCGCTGGTTCACGATGCAGCGCTTGTCGGGGTGGAGCACCTCGATCGGGTCCTCGATCGTCACGATGTGCTTCGACATCGTCTCGTTGATGTGGTCGATCATCGCGGCGAGCGTCGTGGTCTTGCCGGAGCCGGTCGGACCGGTCACGAGGACGAGGCCGCGGGGCTCCTCGGCGAGGCGGCGCACCACCGGCGGCAGCCCGAGGGACTCGAAGGACGGGATGCCCGGGAGCACGCGGCGCAGCACCATGCCGACGCTGCCGCGCTGGCGGAAGACGTTGACCCGGAACCGACCGAGGCCGGACACCGTGTGCGCGAAGTCGGCCTCCTGGCACTCGATGAACTCGTCGGCGCGGTTCTTCGGCATGATGGCGAACGCGACGCGCTCGGTGTCGGCGGCGCTCACGTCGGGCGCCTCCGAGAGCGGCTCGAGGTTGCCGTCGATGCGCAGGTACGGCGGCGACCCGACCTTGATGTGGACGTCCGACGCCTCACGGCGGACGGCCTCGTTGAGGACTGCTTCGAGATCGAGCACGGCGAACACCTCGTTGACCACCGGCGGGGACCGTCCCCAGCGGCTGACGACCGAGTATCGGCCGGCCCGGGGCCCACCTGAAGGTCGGAGTCGGCCGGCCCGGGAGCCGGTCAGGCGCCCAGCCGGGCCCGCCACAGGGCTTGGGCCGCCCCGACCATCCGGTCGCCCGGCCCGCCCGACGTCGGGGCCTCGGCGACCCCGGTCGGCGACACGCCGACGAGCACCGGGAGGGTGGCGGCGACCGAGTCCCGCAGGGCGTCGAGGTCGTAGCCACCCTCGAGGAAGGCGATGGCCCGGCCCGGCGGGGCCATGGCCAGGATCCGGGCGGTGATGAGCGGGTAGTCGCCCGCCGAGAGACCCAGGCCGGTGAGCGGGTCGGCCCGGTGCGCGTCGAACCCGGCCGAGATGAGGACCCAGTCCGGGGCGAAGGCGGCGGCCACCGGGGCCACGACCCGGTCGAGCCCGGCGAGGTAGTGGTCCCCGGTCGCGCCGGCCGGGAGCGGGATGTTGAGCGTCGTGCCCTCCCCCGCCCCCACCCCGACCTCGTCGTGTCGACCCGTGCCCGGGTACAGCGGCCACTCGTGGAACGACACGAAGAGCACCCGCGGGTCCTCGAGGAAGATGTCCTGGGTCCCGTTGCCGTGGTGCGCGTCGAAGTCCACCACGAGGACCCGCTCACCCCGGGCGACGAGGGCCGCCGCGGTGATGGCGAGGTTGTTGAGCAGGCAGAAGCCCATGGACCGGTCCGCGGTCGCGTGGTGACCGGGCGGGCGGATGGCGAGGAACGCACCGGTGCCGAGGCCCGCGTCGAGCGCGTCGATCGCCGCGAGCCCCGCCCCGGCGGCGAGGCGAGCCGTGGCCCAGGAGTCCGGACCCATGGAGGTGTCGGGATCGCAGCGCCCGCCACCCGCGGCATCGATGGCGGCGAGGTGGTCGAGGTGGGCGGACGGGTGGACCCGCAGCATCTCGTCCCGGGTGGCCTCGCGGGGCTCGAGCACGCGCCGTGCCTCCACGAGGCCGCTCGCCGTGATCCCGTCCCGGACCGCCCCGATGCGGGCGGGCCGCTCGGGGTTCCGGGGCCCGGGCCGGTGGTCCTCGAACCGGGGATCGGCGACGACGAGCAGCACGACGACGAACGTAATCCGCCCGGGTGCGCGTACGCTCCCACGCGTGGACGAGCAGACCCTGCGCTGGCCCGGGGGCTGGGCACGACTCGGGCCCTGGCGGGGTCACGAGGACGTCGCCTACCTCTCCCTCGGCGCGGACCGCCCGCCCGAGCCCGCCTTCGTCGAGCGGTGCCTCCAGGCCCTGCGCCGCCAGGGTTACGCGCGGGTCATCACGAGCGCGTTGGCCCCCGGTGAGAGCCTCCCGTTCGTGGACTCGGGCTTCGAGGTGCACGAACGCCTCCACCTGCTCGAGCACCGCATGGCCGCGATCGCACCGGTGGAGCGCCGCACCCGCCGGGCCCGCCGGGCCGACCGACCCGGGATCCTCGAGATCGATGGCCGGGCCTTCGACGACTTCTGGCACCTCGACGACTCCGGGTTCGACCACGCGGTGCGGGCCACGCCGAGCACCCGGGTTCGCGTGGGCGAGGACGAGGGCGCGGTACTGGCCTACGCGGTCACCGGCCGGGCCGGCGAGCAGGGCTTCCTCCAGCGCCTCGCGGTGGACCCCGCCCACCACCGGGCCGGGTGGGGACGCACGCTCGTCGCCGACGGCCTGCGATGGCTGCGGCGCCACGGCGTGACCCGCACGCTCGTGAACACCCAGCTCGAGAACGAACCCGCCCTCGCGCTGTACCGGGCCTGCGGCTTCACCGAACTGCCCATGGGCCTGACCGTGCTGGCCCGGGCCCTGTGATCGGGCGTCGCGCCGCCGGCGCGTTCGCCGTCGCCCTCGTCCTGCTCACGACGACCGTCGTGGCCGATGCACCCGCGGGCGCCGCCGGAGCCCGGGTCTCCATCGCGCTGCGGAGCCAGCCGGCCTGGGCGAGCGCGGGCGACGACGTCCGCCTCGGGCTCACCGTGCGCGGGGACGTGCGCGGGCTCGAGGTCCGCGCGGTGATCCACACCTACCTCACGACCCGCGCCGGGTTCGACCGCGCGGTCACCGGCTCGCGCCTCGGCGGCATCGTGGGGACCGCGGCGGCCCCCGCGGACTCGTTGCCGTTCGGCACCCTCACGCTCCCGCTCCAGGACCCCGGCGCCGAGCGCGACACGACCCGCATCCGGGTGCCGTTCCCGCGGGGCGGCCGGGCCGGGGTGTTCCCGGTCGAGGTCGAGGTCCGCAACCCCTCCACCGGCGAGCGGGCCGCCGCGTTCACGACCTTCCTGACCATCGTCGCCCCGCTCGAGGACGGCGATCCGGTCCTCGAGCGGCTGCGGGTGGCGTGGGTGTGGCCCATCGTGGCCCGACCGGCCACCGCCGATGACGGCCGACGCTCCGCGGCGTTCGCGCGCGCCGTCGCGCCGGAGGGGCGCCTCGGGCGCATCGCGGCCGGACTCGAGGCGAGCGAGTCGATCCCGATCACGCTGCAGTCGGATCCGGCCACGCTGCGGTCGTGGGGCGCCGCGACCGATGACCCGTCCCGGGCCGGGTTCGCGCGCGTCCGGTCCGCGACGGCCGATCCCCAGCACGAGACCCTCGGCGCGACGTACACGCCCATCTCGATCCCCGCCTTCGTCGCGAACCAGTTGTCGGATCTCGCCGTCGCCGAACTCGACGCCGGTCTCGCGGCCGTCGCGGATGCGACCGGACGGGCCGTCAGCCCTGCGGTCACCACGGCCCGACCGCTCGACCAGGCCTCCCTCGGCCTGCTCCTCCCGCGCGGTGTGACCCGTGCGGTCGTGAGCCCGCGCGACCTCGTGTCCACCGGCACCCCGAACCTCACCCCGGCCCGACCGTTCACGCTCAACGCGGGTGGCACGACGGTCCCCGCCGTCCAGACCGACGACGCGCTCGCCGAGTTGTTCGCCCGGCCCGCCCCGTCGGCGCTGCAGGCCGCGCGCCTGCTCAACGGTCTCGCGCTCGTCGCGCTCGAACTGCCGAGCCAGCGGCGCGGCGTGGTCGTGCAGGGCGCCCGCGACTGGGCACCGAGCACGGCCGCGCTCGAGGACGTGGCGCAAGGCCTCGACAGCCACCCGCTCCTCGCCCCCATCACCGTGTCCGGCCTGTTCAGCGACGTCCCGGTTGAGCGCACGGGCAGCCGCCCGACGGTGCGTCGCCTCGCGCCGGTTCGGGCCGGCGCGCTCCCGGTCGATCCCGCCGACCTGCGCGCCACCCGCGAGCGGGTCGACGCGTTCGCGGCGTTCGCCGGAGACGGCGCGACCACCGAGCAGGCCGAGGAGCACGTACTCGTCGCCCCGTCGTCCACCTGGGGCGCGCGGGCGGGCGCCGCGCAGCTGCAGGCCGCGAACGCCACGATGGACGAGTTCATCGCCAAGGTCCGCGCCCCCGTCTCGCGCACCCTCACCCTGACCTCGCGTACCGGCGTCGTGCCGCTGTCGTTCCAGAACGACACGGGACAACCGCTCCAGGTCCGCCTCCGGCTGCGCAGCGATCGTCTGACCTTCCCCGACGGCAAGGAGCAGATCCTCGATCTGCCGCCGAACAACACGACGGTGCAGGTCCGGGTCAACACCACCTCGTCCGGCTCGTTCCCGCTCCTGCTGTCGGTCACCTCGGTCGACGGCCGCATCGTCATCGAGCGGACCCGCATCACCGTCCGCTCCAGCGTGGTGAGCGGCATCGGCATCGCCCTCACCGTGACCGCGGGCGTGTTCCTCGTGGTCTGGTGGGTGACCCACTGGCGCCGCAGCCGCCGCAACGCCGCCGAGGTCGAGGCGTGACCGACCCGACGCCCGAACCGGTCGAGGCGGCCCCGCGCCACCAACTCGCCCGCAGCGGGATCGCCGTCGCCGCCGGCACCGCGTTGTCGCGGATCACCGGGTTCCTCCGGGTCGCCGCCCTCGCCGCCCTCGGCTTCGCCCGGCTCACCGACGTCTACAACATCTCGAACTCGACGCCGAACATCGTCTACGAGTTGCTGCTCGGCGGCATCCTCACCGCGTCGCTCGTGCCGTTGTTCGTCGAGTACCACCAGCACGATGACGATCGTGCGATCGATGCCGTGACGACGGTGGCGACGGTGGCGCTCATCGCCGTGTCCGCCCTCGGCGTCGTGTTCGCGCCGGTCATCGCCGGCGTGTACACCGCACGCCTGTCCGGTGACGTGGCCGCCCAGCAGGCGCTCATGACGGATCTGCTGCGCATGCTCATGCCCCAGATCCTCTTCTACGGCATGACCGCGCTGTTCACCGCCATGCTGAACGCGCGGCGACGGTTCGCCGCCGCCGCGTTCGCACCCGCGCTCAACAACATCGTCGTCATCGGCGTGCTGCTTGCGCTGCCCGGCCTCGCGCCGGGCCGCGAGACCGTGCCGAGCGTGCTGGACCACCCGGCCGAGAAGTGGCTGCTCGGACTCGGCACCACCCTCGGCGTCGTGGTCATGACGGTCGTGCTCTGGCCCGCACTGCGTCGGGCCGGCGTTCGGCTCCGGTGGGTCTGGGACGTGCGGCACCCCGCGGTCCGGCGGCTCGCCCGGCTGTCCGGGTGGACGGTGGGGTACGCGATCGCGAACCAGATCGCGTTCTGGGTCGTGCTGGTCCTCTCGTACCGCACCTCCGGGGACACCTCCTCGTACCTCGCCGCGTTCACGTTCTTCCAGTTGCCGCACGGGCTGTTCACGGTGTCGATCATGACGGTGGTGGGCCCCGAACTCGCGCGGGCGGCGATCGCGCGTGACGAGGGCGCGTTCCGCCGTCGGTTCGCGTCGGGCCTCAGGGTGATCGGTCTGGTGGCGATCCCGGCGGGCGCACTGATGGTCGTGCTCGCGCGACCGATCGTCACCGGGGCCCTCGACTACGGGAACTTCACGGCCGCCTCGGTCACCACCACCGCCGGGACCCTCGCCTGGTTCGGCGTCGGGTTGTTCGCGTTCTCCGCGTACCTCTACACGGTCCGCGGCATGTACGCGCACCTCGACACGCGCACGCCGTTCCTCGTGAACCTCCTCGAGAACGTGCTCAACATCGGCCTCGCCGTGGCGCTGTACCCGCACCTCGGCGTGCGCGGGCTCGCGATCTCGTGGAGCGTGGCGTACTCGGTGGCCGCCGTGGTGGCCTGGGTGATCCTCGATCGGCGCCTCGGCGGCCTCGAGGGCCGGCGGACGCTCGGCGTGTTCGCCCGTGTCCTCGTCGCGACGGCCGCCGGCGCCGCCCTGGCCTGGGGGATCGACCGGACCATCGATCCGACGACCGCGGGCGCCGCGATCCTCACCGTGGTCCTCGGCGGACTCGCCGGGCTCGGGGTGGCCGTGGGCGGGGCGGCGGCCCTCGGTGTCCCGGAGATCGCGGAACTGCGCGCGACACTCACGCGCAGCCCCCGGCCGGGTGGTATGACCTCCGGGTGAGCGGATCGTTCCCGAACGATCGGCCCCGACCGGGCGCACGCCCCGACCTCGAGAGGGAGACCCCGTGACCATCCGCATCGTCACCGACAGCGCCTGCGACCTGCCCGACGAACTCGTCCGGGCCCACGGGATCGAGGTCGTCCCGCTCAGCATCACCTTCGGCGACGAGACGCTCATCGATCGGGAGCAACTCGGTGTCGACGAGTTCTGGACGCGCCTCACCACCGGGAAGGGCGTCCCGCAGACCGCAGCACCGTCGATCGGTGCGTTCGAGCAGGCCTTCCGCAAGCTCATCGGTGAGGGCGCGACCGGGATCGTGTGCGTGAACCTCGCGTCCGCGCTCTCCGCCACGATGCAGTCGGCCGAACTCGCGGCTCGGTCGGTCACCGAGGTGCCGATCGAGGTGATCGACTCCGAGAGCGCCACGATCGGGACCGGCCTCATGGCCCTCGCCGCCGCCCGGCTCGCCGAGCAGGGCGCGGACCTCGCCACCGTGGCTGCGGCGGTGCGCAGCCAGGTCTCCCGCACCCGGCTCTTCGGTGCCCTCGACACGCTCGAGTTCCTCAAGCGGGGTGGGCGCGTCGGCGCGGCGAAGGCCCTCCTCGGCGAGGTGCTCTCCGTGAAGCCGTGCATCACCGTGCGGGGCGGCAAGATCGACGAGGCGGGCAAGGTCCGCACGCGGTCCAAGGCGCTGGCCTGGCTGCTCAGCGCACTCGACGAGGCCAAGGACCCCGAGCTGCTCATGGTGTTCCACGGGCTCGCCGAGGACGCGCCGGAGTTCGCCGCCCAGGTGCAGGCGCGTTTCCCGGACGTCGAACTGGTGACCGGCGTGCTCGGGCCCGTGGTCGGCACCCACACCGGACCCCGGGCCATCGGGGTCGGCTGGGTCGAGTCGGCCTGACCCCGACCGACCCGGCGCGAGGTCTACCGTCGCGCGTCCCATGAGCACCGAGCACGAACTCGCACCGCCGTTCGGCGACGCCACCGACGAGGCCGTCATCGCGATGCTCGACGGTCGCCTCGACGAGTTCGCCGCGACGCGCCGGTTGACCGAGCAGGAGGCTCGACAGCGCCTCGAGACGTGGCCCGGTCTCGGTGCACGCATCTCGACCGTGGCCGCGGCCCGCCGCGGGACGCGTCCCGCGTGGCGACGCCCCCGCAACCTCGGACTCCTCGTCGGTGGCGCCGTCGCGGTCGGCGTCGTGGCCGCGTTCGCGTTCGTCGTGGCCCGCGGGTCGGACGACGGGTCCGGGGGCGCTCCGAAGGGCACCGGTCCGCACGTCATGGACGCCTACATCGGATCGCTGGGCGAGATCGGGACGGACGAGGCCCTGCGCGCCGCGATCCTGCGCCGGGGTCGGGTCGACGTCGGCCTCGGCTCCGACGCGACCGCGACGAGCGTGCTGAACGGCTCCGGGTTGTCCATCGCCGCGGAGCGCTGCGTGCGCGTGAACCTGCCGGGTCGGTCCGTGAGCCTGCTGGCGACCGGCACCTGGCAGACCCGGCCGGCCGTCGTGTACGTCGCCGAGGTGACCGGGGCCCGTGTCGCCTTCGTGAGCGAACTCGCGGGGTGCACGATCCTCTACTCCCTGCGCCTCTGACCCCGCCGGGCACGGATCGTGCGCCGACGGGTACGCTCCGTCGCTGCGGTAACCGAGCGCCGAAGGAGTGCCAGCGACATGGCCGAGTGGAGTGACACCGCCGTCGACACCATCGAGAAGGTCGTCGTCGGCATCCGGGACAAGGCGGTCGTGCCCGCCGAACGGGCGTCGCGCATGATCGTGTTCGGACTCTTCGTCACGATCCTCGCCCTGACCGCCTTCACGCTGCTGCTCGTGGGCCTGCACCGGGTCCTCGGCATCCCGCTGCCGATCTGGGCGGCCTGGATCGTCGAGGGGATCCTGCTCGCCGTGCTCGGCTACGTCGTGTGGCGCCAGCGCTCGCGCTTCGCCCAGGCCGACGCCGATGCCTGAGGTCCGCGACGTCCTCATCGTCGGGTCGGGGCCGGCGGGCCTGACCGCGGCCATCTACACCGCCCGGGCGAACCTGCGACCGATCGTCATCGAGGGCTTCTCCTCGGGCGGACAACTCATGCTGACCACCGAGGTCGAGAACTTCCCCGGCTTCCCCGACGGGATCATGGGTCCCGAACTCATGACGAGCATGCGCGCGCAGGCCGAACGCTTCGGGGCCGAGTTCATCACCGCGAACGCGGACCGGGTCGACGTCACCTCGTCGCCCTTCGGCGCGTGGGTCGGCAACGACGAGTACCGCGGGCGCACGATGATCATCTCGACCGGGGCGACCGCCCGCATGCTCGACCTCGAGGGCGAGGCGGGTCTCGTCGGTCGCGGCGTGTCGACCTGCGCCACCTGCGACGGGTTCTTCTTCCGGGAGCACGAGATCGCCGTGGTCGGCGGGGGTGACTCCGCCCTCGAGGAGGCGACGTTCCTCACGAAGTTCGCGAGCAGGGTCACCCTCGTGCACCGACGCGACGAGTTCCGTGCGTCCAAGATCATGCAGGACCGCGCCCTCGCGAACCCGAAGATCGAGGTCGCGTGGAACAGCGTGGTCGACTCGCTCATCGGTTCCGAGAAGCTCGAGGGCGTCGTGCTGCGCGACACCACCACCGGTGAGACGCGCCGGTTGGACGTGACCGGCCTCTTCATCGCGATCGGCCACGACCCGACCACCGAGTTGTTCCGGGGCCACCTCACCCTCGACGGCGACGGGTACATCGTCACCGCGCCGGACTCCACGCTCACGAGCGTCGACGGCGTGTTCGCCGCCGGCGACGTACAGGACCACGTGTACCGCCAGGCGATCACCGCGGCGGGCTCGGGGTGCATGGCCGCCATCGAGGCCGAGCGCTGGCTCGCCGCCCACCACTGAGCCTGTAACCGTCATTCTGATTTCAACGGTTACCGGGCGGGAATAGGGGAGCCGTCCGCGGCGGTTGCCCTCCGGTACGATCCCCCATCCACCCGCGCGTCGGATCGTCCGGCGCCGCCCCACGCGAAAGGGCCCGACGTGTCCGACAACACCGTCACCATGACCGACGCCACCTTCGACGAGACCGTCGGTGCCGCATCGACGCCGATCCTCGTCGACTTCTGGGCGGAGTGGTGCGGGCCGTGCAAGATGATCGCCCCGGTCCTCGACGAGATCGCGACCGAGCAGGCCGGCCGCATCACCGTCGGCAAGCTCAACATCGACGACAACCCCGACGCCGCGCGCCGGTACGACGTCATGAGCATCCCCACGCTGCTCGTGTTCAAGGACGGCACGCCGGTGAAGCGCATCGTCGGCGCGAAGGGCAAGGCCCAGCTCCTCCAGGACCTCGCCGAGTTCATCGGGTGACATCCAGCGTCCTCCGGGTCGGCGATCGCGGCGAACCGGTCCGCGACCTCCAGACCCGGCTGGCCGCCCTCGGACTGCCGTCGGGTGACCAGGCGGGAGAGTTCGGCGCGGCCACCGAGGCCGCCGTGCGGCGGTTCCAGGAGTCGCGTCGCATCCGGGTCGACGGCATCGTCGGCCGGCAGACGTGGAGCGCGCTCGTCGAGACCGGGTACGCCCTCGGCGACCGGCTGCTGTCGGAACGGCGTCCCATGCTGCGGGGCGACGACGTCCTCGACCTCCAGCGTCGCCTCAACGCGCTCGGCTTCGACGCGGGTCGGGAGGACGGCATCTTCGGGCCGGACACCGGCCGGGGACTGCGCGACTTCCAGCGCAATGCAGGTATCTCGAACGACGGGGTCGTCGGACCCTCGACGGTGGCCGCGCTCGACCGGCTCGGCGTGCAGGCGGGGGAATCGGTCGCGGCCGTCCGCGAGCGCGAGGCGTTGCGCACCGCCCCGCGGCAACTGGTGGGTCGGCGGGTGTTCCTCGCCACCCCTCCGGAACTCGAACGTCTCGGGGCGGTGGTCGAGCGACACCTCGCTGCGCTCGGAGCGACCGTCGTCTCCCGGTTCGACGGGGCGGAGGACTCCGCGCTCGCCGACGAGGCGAATCAGTTCGATGCCGCACTCTTCCTCGCCCTGCGCCCGGGGGACCGACCCGGATCCCGGGTCTGCTACTTCGAATCCGAGCGGTACCGATCGGAGGCCGGGTACCGCATGGCGGCGGCGGTGTCGGCCGAGCTGGAGCCGGTGATCGGACCGCTCGACCCGGTGAACACCGGCGGCAGGATGCGGGCCGTGCTGCGGGAGACCCGGATGGCCGCCGTGGTCGTCGAACCGGTGGCCGAGCACGACGCGGAGGCGACCGCCCGGATGGTCAGGCACCTCGAGGAACTCGGCCAGGCCGTGGCCCGTGGCGTGCGGCGGGGCGTCGAGGAGCCGCTCCCGGACACGACCGCCGAACACCCGGCGGTGGTCATCCCGCCTGAGGCCTGAACCCTCGACCCGGTCCGATCCCCGCCGGAGGGCGTGGTCGAGGCCGCCGCGTGGCGGGGCTAGTCGGTCATCGCGCGGTAGATGCGCTCGAGGTCCTCGAGGTCGGAGAACTCCACGACGATCCGTCCGCGCTTCCCGGACATCGTGACCTTCACCCGGGTGTCGAGGTGGTCCCCGAGCAGGTTCTCGAGCTCGAGCAGCGCCGCCGGCCGACCCGGTGAGGTGCTCGTGCCCGGCTTGGTCGCCGGGCTCCCGCCCGTGGACCCGCCGTGCTCCCGCACCGCATCCTCGACCGCGCGGACACTGAGCCCCTCGCTGGCCGCCCGCTTGGCCATCTGCTCCTGGAATCCGCGATCCGGGCTGGCGAGCAACGCTCGCGCGTGGCCCATGTCGAGGGTGCGGTCCCGGACCATCACCTGGACGGCCGGCGGGAGCTGGAGCAGACGCAGGGTGTTCGAGACCGAGGCCCGGCTCCGCCCGACCCGGGTCGCCACCTGCTCGTGCGTCATCGAGAAGTCCTCGATGAGCTGCTGGTAGGCGGCCGCCTCCTCCATCGGGTTGAGGTCGGCCCGGTGGACGTTCTCGACCAGCGCCTGCTCGAGGGCCGCCGTGTCGTCCGTCTCCCGGATGAGGGCCGGGATGGTCTGGAGGCCGACCCGACGGGACGCCCTCCAGCGCCGCTCACCGGCGATCAGCTCGTAGGTGCCGTCGGCCTTCGGGCGCACGAGCACTGGCTGGAGCACCCCGACCGCCCGGATCGACTCGGCGAGGGAGGAGAGTTCCTCCTCGTCGAAGTGCGCCCGGGGCTGGTACTGGTTCGGCGAGATCGCCGAAACCGGGATCTGCTCCAGCCCGCCGCCCGATGCCGCCGGGGTCTCCCCGGGGCCGGTCGGGATGAGCGCTCCGAGCCCCTTACCCAGCCCGCCGCGACGTGCCATGGCTCACCTCCTTGGCGAGTTCCCGGTACGCGACCGCGCCCCGGGAGAGAGAGTCGAACACGGTGATCGGGGTACCGAAGGATGGCGCCTCGGAGAGGCGGACCGTCCGGGGGATCACGGTCTGGTACACGGTCGGCCCGAAGTGGTTCCGGACCTCCTGCTGGACCTGATCCGAGAGCTTGGTGCGGCCGTCGTACATCGTCAGCACGATGCCCCGGACCTCGAGGCCCGGGTTGAGGTTGGTCTGGACGAGGCTGACGTTGCGGACCAGCTGGCTCAGTCCCTCGAGCGCGTAGTACTCGCACTGGATCGGCACGATGACGTCGTTCGAGGCGGCCAGAGCGTTGATGGTCAGGAGGCCGAGCGAGGGCGGGCAGTCGATGATGACCCAGTCGAAGTCGTCCTTGACCCCGTCGACCGCCCGCTTGAGCTTGAGTTCCCGGGAGAAGGCCGGCACCAGCTCGATCTCGGCCCCGGCGAGGTCGATGGTGGCGGGGGCCACGAAGAGGTTCTTGATGCTCGTCGCCTCGATGCAGTCCTCGAGGGGCAGGTCCGACATCAGGACGTCGTAGATGGAGGCCTCGAGGTTCCGGGCGTTGATCCCGAGCCCCGTGGTCGCGTTCCCCTGCGGGTCCAGGTCGATCACGAGGACCCGGCTGCCCATCTCGGCCAGGGAGGCGCCGAGGCTCACCGAGGTCGTGGTCTTGCCCACGCCGCCCTTCTGATTGGCGATCGAGACCACCCGGGGCAGTTCGAACCGCTCGGGGTGGGTCTCCGGGGTCGGGGCATCGGGGGCGGTCGCCGCCTCCGGGGCCTCCTGCTGCTCATCACTCACGGTCGCTCCGTCGGGTCCGGAATCCTCGACCGGTGCGGTCTCGGACTCCTCCTGCTGGGGTTCGGTCTGCTGTGGCTCGGTCTGCTGGGGTTCGGCCTGGACCGCAGGGGCCTCGGCCGGGTCGTCCTCGGGCTGGGGTTCGGGCTCGCCGGCCGGTGGCGCCGGCACATCCGACCGGCTGTCCCCGGTCAGGTCGGAATCCATCGGTGCGGGCGCCACACTCCCCGATCCGGCGCCGTTCAGGTTCTGCTCGGCAGGGGACGCAGCTGGGGCGCCCTCTGTGCTCCGTCGGAGGAAGGAGCCGAGGAAGCGCCCTCCCCGGCCCTTGCCGTCACGATCGGCCACACTCGGTCCTTCCGGGGGAAGTCGACGCGCCCACCCGGGTGCGAAGCGGCGACATCCTCCCCGAGGCGGGATCCCCGGTCAAGGGTTTCGGAGTCGATTCCCGCGGGATGGCGGAGGTTCCACGTGGAACACCCGTTCCGGGCCCTGATCCGGAGGTGGCGACGTTCCACGTGGAACCTCGCCGGACCGATCACCAAAGCGGGCGCTTCTCCGGGACCCCGGTCCTCCGCGGGTAGCGATCGGGGCAGGCACCCACGAGCGTCGTCACCATGAACCCTGCGGATCCGGCGCGCACCGAACGGGCCGGGCCGAGCCCGAGCTCGGCGAGACCCGCCTCCGGCCAGCGGTCGGGTCGGGCCTCAGGGGGCTCGCTGACCGAGAGCGTTCCGCCCACGGCCAGGAACGGGGCCGCCGCCTCCGCCGTTGCCGGGGGCGGTCCGAAGCCCCGGGCGACCGCCAGATCGAACGCACCTCGGAGTGCCGGATCACGACCGGCCTCCTCGGACCGACCGAGGTGGATGGCCACCCGGGCGTCCAGACCGAGGACATCCACGGACCGCTCGAGGCTCTCGGTCCGCCGGGCCTTGGCGTCGAGCAGCAGGGCTCGTGACTCCGGGAACACGGTCGCGAGGACGAGGCCCGGGAGCCCGCCGCCCGATCCGAGGTCGATGAAGCGGTGCGGGACCGGGACCGCATCGGCCCAGGCCAACGCGTGGTCGAGGTGCTCCTCGACCGGGCCAGGACCGAGAGCGCCCTCCTCCTTGACGGTCTCGAGGACCGTGAGGAGGAGGGCGCGCTGGGGGTCGGTGAGCCGGGGCATGGCCGGCCTTCGATCAGGCCGGACGGATGACGACGTAGCGCCGGGGGTCCTCGCCCTCCGAGAGGGTCGAGATCCCCTCGACCTCGATGAGGGCGTCGTGGATGACCTTGCGGTCGGCCGAGTTCATCGGGTCGAGGGCCTGCTCCTTACCGGACTCGATGGCTTGGTGGGCCACCTTCACCGCGAAGTCGGCGAGCGCCTGGCGGCGGGCCGCCCGGTACCCGGACACGTCGACGTGGAGCCGGGCCGTCCCGGTGCCGCAGTGGCGGTGGAGCACCGCCCGGCTCAACTCCTCGATGGCCTGCATCGTGGAGCCCTGCGGGCCGATGAGGAGCCCGAGGCCCTCACCCTCGATCGAGACCGTGATGTCGTCCTCCTCGAGCTCGCTCGTCGCCGTGCCCTCGTACCCGAAGGCACCGACGAGGCCGACGAGGAACTCCTCGGCCACCCGGGCCTGCTCCGCCACCGGAACGCTGGACTTCTCCACCACGTGCTCCCCTGCTCCGCCGGACGAGCGTCCGGACCCACCACGGCGCCGATTGCGGCTCCGTGTTCCGCCCGAGCCCTCGGCCCGAGCCTCACCCTCGACCGGGGATGCGGGCGCGGTCGCCCCCTCCTCTGCCGGACCTTCCTTCGACCGCTGCCGGCCGCCACCGCGGCCGTCCTGCCGACCGCCACCCTTGGGGCCGGACCGGGGACCGGTGCGGTCCCCACCCTCACCCCGGTCGCCCTTGCGGCGCCGCCGCCGGTCGTTCGGCTTCTCCCGCGAGATCGGCTTCACCCGAGCGCGCACACGCGCCGGGCTGCCCCCGAACCGACCCAACAGCCCGCTCTTGGGCTCCTGGATCACCTCGTACTCGAGGTCACTCTCGTCGACGCCCAGCACCGTGAGGGCGGCGTCGACCGCTTCGTCCACCGTGCGACCGGTGGTCTCCACCCACTCCATCTACTTCCTCTTCCGCTTCTTGCGCGAGCGGTTCGGGTCGGATGCACCCTTGGAGGTCGAGGTGCCATCCCCCGCGCTCGGTTCCTTCCCGGTGCCGGCTCCCGGCCCGGGTTCGATGCTCGGGGCATCGGTCGCCTCCCGGCTCTTCGCCTCGATGTGGCGCGCCTTGGCCTTCTTGCCCACCGGCTCGCCGGTCGGGGTCCCGATCCTCCGGTACACGACCTCCTGCTGGCCGATCTGCCAGAGGTTGCTCACGAAGAAGTACAGGACCACACCCGCCGGGATGTTGATCGAGATGAACGCGAAGAACAGCGGCATGATGCGCCCGACCATCTGCATCTGCGTGTTGACCTGCGTCTGGAAGCGCATCGTCTGCCGCTGCTGGGCGTAGGCCGACACGACCACGAGGGCGACCAGGCCCCAGTAGGGGAGGGCGCCGAGGAACGAGTCGTGGCCCTTGCCGGCCGACAGCGCCAGGTCGAACGTGCCGTTCGGGAAGAACGGCAACTTGTACGAACTCGGCTTGACCAGGCAGACCGAGGCCGGGTCGCAGATCGCGTCGTACATCGCCGCGAACGGACCCGACTTCGGGATGTGCGACGGGATGTTGTTGAGGAGCCGGTAGAGCCCGATGAAGATCGGCATCTGCAGGAGGAGCGGGAGGCAACCCCCGAAGGGATTGATCTCGTTCTCCTTGTAGAACTTCATCATCTCTTCGTTGAGCTTCTGGCGGTCGTCCTTGTACTTCGCCTGGAGCCGCTTGATCTCCGGCTGGGCCCGCTGCATGGACAGCATCGAGCGGGCCTGCTTGGCGGTGAGCGGCCAGACGAGCAGGCGCAGCACCACCGTGAGCAGGATGATCGCCACACCGATCGAGGGGATGAACCGGTAGAAGAACGCCAGGACGAAGCCCAGGATGTTCAGGAAGGCGTTGAAGACGTCGCCGATGATGTTGGCAAGCAGGGGCACGGGGATCACTCCGTCGGGTCGTCCCGCAGGGGGACCGGGTCGTAGCCACCAGGGTGGAACGGGTGGCAGCGGGCGATGCGGCGGGCTCCCATCCAGGAGCCCCGGGTCACGCCGTACTCCTCGATCGCCTCGAGGGTGTACTGGGAACACGAGGGTGCGAAGCGGCACCTCGGCATGGATCCGACCATCAACCTCTGGTAGAGACGGATCGCTCCCGTGGCCGCCCGTCTGGGGAGCGGACGGTATGCGCGGGTATCGGTCTGCATCATCATGCACCCTCCCGCAAGGCGATGAAGGCCCGGCGCAGGGCCGACTCGAGGTCCGCGGTGCTCATGCGGACCGCCTCGGGGCGCACCGCGACGAGGTACGCGGCTCCGGGGACGAGTTCGGACTCGAGGCCGGCCACCAGGGCCCGCAGGCGGCGGCGGAGGCGGTTCCGGACGGGCGCCGATCCGACCCGGCGGCCCAGGGCGTAGGCGACGCGGGGCGGCGAGTCGGACGGACCGCCGACGCGACGGACCGAGAGGGCACCGGCACGGCGGGCCGGGGCGCCTGCGAACGCGACGAAGGTCGCATGGTCGCGGATGCGCCAGATCAGGCCGAGAGGCGGGCGCGACCCCGCGAGCGGCGGTTCTTCAGCACCGCACGGCCCCCACGGGTGCGCATGCGGAGCCGGAATCCGTGCTTCTTCTTCCGCTTCCGGTTGTTGGGCTGGAAGGTCCGCTTCACGTTGGCCTCGCTCGATGAGATGGTGGGGCCCACGGGCGACCAGCGAGGGATGGCGGGTCGCGGTTCCGGGGCGGGGCGAGGCGGCATCCTAGGGCGCGCGCGCCCCCGAGGGCAACGTGGGTCGGCGGGTCGGCACCGGGCCGTCATCCACAGGTCGCCGGGATCGCCCCTACCAGATCGCGGGGCTGGGGACAACCCCGGAGAGCCAGATCCGGCGCGGATTTCCGGCGATCGCGCACCGTTGGCGCGGTCCGGATCCTGCTGCTACCTTCGCCCTCCCCCCGCCGGGAGCAACGGCCTCGTCCCGGTGGGCTTCCCCGGTCGGACCCCAGGTCCACCAGCGGCCGACGAACTGGTGCGGGGCAGCGCGGGTCGCTGGCTCCTCCACACGTGTGGACGGGCTTGTGGACAAGGTCGAGGTCGGGATGGCGCAGGCGGATGAGCTCTGGGATATCGGCGCGGCCGCCGTGCGCGCCGAGCTGAAGGACGCCACCTGGAACGCGTGGTTCCGGGAGGTCCGGGCCGTCGGGTTCGACGGCGACACGCTCACCCTGTCGGTTCCCAGTTCGGTCACCCGCGAGAAGCTCCGGTCGAACTACACGGGTCTGCTCACCTCGCTGCTCCATGAGGCCACGGGCGAGGAGATCGAGGTCGAACTCGTCGTCGCCTCGGCCGAGCGGGTGGACGCCACGATCGTCCTCGACGACGTGCTCTCCATCGACTTCGATCCGCGTGGCCCCGCGGCGACCCACCCCGTGGAGGCCCCGACCCCGGAGTCCGTCGCGACGGACCCCACCCAGTGGGCCTCGCTGAACCCCCGCTACACCTTCGAGCACTTCGTGATCGGGGCGTCGAACCGCTTCGCGCACGCCGCGGCCCTCTCGGTGGCCGAGAACCCGGCCCGCTCCTACAACCCGCTGTTCATCTACGGCCCGGCCGGCCTGGGCAAGACGCACCTGCTGCACGCGATCGGGAACTACGTGCGCGACGTCCACCAGTTGCAGCGGGTCCGCTACGTGTCGACCGAGACCCTCATGAACGAGTTCGTCGACTCGATCCGCACGAACACCTCCAACGCGTTCCGGCGGCGTTACCGCGAGGTCGACGTGCTGCTCGTCGACGACATCCAGTTCCTCGAGCGCAGCCAGCAACTCCAGGAGGAGTTCTTCCACACGTTCAACTCACTGCACGCCGCGGGGAACCAGATCGTGATCTCCTCGGACCGCCCGCCGAAGCAGATCCCGCGTCTCGAGGACCGTCTCCGCACCCGCCTGGAGTGGGGCCTCATCACCGACGTGTCGCCGCCGGAGTTCGAGACCCGCCTGGCCATCCTGCGCATGAAGGCCGAGTCCGAGAACCTGGACGGCATCCCGCCGGGCGTCCTCGACTTCATCGCCTCGAACATCTCGGACAACGTGCGCGAACTCGAGGGCGCGCTCATCCGGGTCGCGGCCTACTCGAGTCTGAACCGGGCGCCGTTGACCGAGGAGATCGCCCGGCAGGTCCTCAACGACATCCTCCCGCCGACTCAGCCCCGGATCATCACGCCGGAGCTCATCCTGGATGAGACCGCCAAGATGTTCGGGTTCACCGTGGAGGACCTCTGCGGCAAGAGCCGGCGCCGCCCGCTGGTCATCGCCCGTCAGATCGGCATGTACGTCTTCCGCGAGATGACCGACTACTCCTACCCCCGGATCGCCGAGGAGTTCGGGGGCCGGGACCACACCACGGTCATCCACGCGGTGGAGAAGGTGAAGTCGCTCATGACCGAGCGCCACATCGTGTTCGACCAGGTCAACGAGCTCATGGGGAGGATCCGGCTCGGGACCAGTGCATAACCCTGTGGATGGCTGGGGATAACCGGGTCCGCGCGGTGGGAAACCACACGGGGCAGTATCCGAGGTCCCTTCGACCGGTGGACAGCTGTGGACGACCACGAACGGGTCGGAATCACCCCTGACCTGCGGTGATGGCCACTTCTCCACAATCCACAGGCCCTACTACCACTACAACCATCATCAAGACACTTCGGTGTTCGGAGGACCATCGCCGTGAAGTTCCGTTGCGAACGAGACACCCTGGCCGAGTCGATCGGCATCACCCAGCGGGCCGTGGCGGCCCGCAGCGGCGCCATGCCCGTGCTCTCGGGCATCAAGGTGACGGCGGCCGACGACGCCATCGAGCTCGTCGGGTCCGACCTCGACCTCAC
>JBJTOY010000044.1:0-22773 GCA_046074845.1 Actinomycetes bacterium
CTTGTGGACCAACGGCTCCGTGCACACATGCTGGATAAGCAACAATGCGTGGAAGGAGAGTACGTGGCGGTTGACATGGATTATACCCGGAACGAGGAGGTCGACGCGTGGCGCGAGTGCTCGCGATCGGCCTCGACTCGTTGGACTGGGCCTCGATCGTGCCCAAGGTCGACGCCGGTGAGCTCCCGGCCCTCGCGGCGCTGCGGGCCCGCGCCGCGTCCGCCGCCATCGACAGCCGCGACGCGCTGCGCTCCGAGGCGCTCTGGACCGAGTTCGCGACCGGTCGGACCGCGGCGTCCCAGGGGTTCTGGGGCATGGCCTCCTTCGATCCTGCCGATTACGACGCCTGCATGCGTGGGCCGGGCGCCCTCGAGCCGTGGTGGGCGCGTGGCGAGGAGCTTCCGGTGGTGTCCCTCGACCTGCCCGAACGTGGCGTCGTCTCGCCGCGGGTCGCCGGTGCGCAGGTCGTCGCCTGGGGGGCGCACGCACCCGGGTTCGCCCGCACCTCGCTGCCGGTCGGCCTGCTCGCCGACCTCGACCGGCGGTACGGGCCGCACCCGGCGTTCGCCCGCGAGTCGGACCCGCTCTGGTACTCGCCCGATTACCTCCGCACCGTGACCGACGCGCTCGTCGCCGGCGCGGCGACACGCGCCGAGGTGCTCGTGGATCTGATGGACCGGGTGCCGGACTGGCGGTTGGCGGTCGCCGTGTGGTCCGAGGAGCACTCCGGCGCGCACTGCATGTGGCACGGGATCGACGCCTCGAGCCCGGTGCACGGCGCACCGACGGCCGACCTCGCAGCCACCGAGATGGACCGGATCCACCGAGCCGTGGATGCGGCGGTCGGCCGGGCGGTGGCGGCGGCCCCCGACGCGACGGTCGTGCTGTTCTCGCTGCACGGCATGACGGTGAATCGCACGGACCTGGTCACCTTCGTGATGTTGCCGGAACTGCTGCACCGCCTCCACGGGTTCCCGCCGGCGCTCCGCATGCCGGCGGGCGACGGCTCGCCAGTGGTGCCCGACCCCCGGGTGCAGTGGGTGGACCACGTGGCGGGCCACTTCGCCGACGATCCGCGTCGGGCCCTGCGCAACCGGGTGAAGCGGGCGACGCCGCGTCCGTTGCGCGACGCGCTGCGGCGGGCCGCCGGTCGCCCCGGACACCGTCCGGGCGTGCTTGCGGCCGAGATCCCGGGCGAGACGCCGTACGAGGTCGCCCGCGCCGGCCCCGCCCCGCACGTCCCGGACTACATGCCCGTGTGGTGGTACCGGCACCGGTGGCCGACCATGCGGTACTTCGTGCTGCCGTCGTTCACGACCGGACTCGTGCGGGTGAACCTGCGGGGCCGGGAGCGGGACGGTCTCGTCGATCGGTCCGATTACCTGCGCACCTGCGAGGAGATCGTCGAGCAGGTCGCGGCGGCCCGCTGCGCGCGCACGGGCCGATCGATCGTGGAGTCCGCGTCCTTCCCGCGCGTCGACGACCCGATGGCGAGCGGCGGGATCCCCGGCGACGTCGAGTTCGTGTGGTCGGCACCGATCGACGAGATCGACCACCCGCGCGCGGGTCGCATCGGTCCGGTGCCCGCGCACCGGGTCGGCGAGCACTCCGGTGCCGGGTTCGTGTTCGTCGCCGGTCCCGGCATCGAGCCGGCGGATCTCGGCACGCGACGGGTGGTGGACCTCGCGCCGACGATCCTCGACCTGCTCGGCCTCGCGGCGCCGGGCGACCTGCACGGACGATCGATGCTCGGGGCCGGATGAACACGGACCCGACGGTCAGCGTGGTCGTGTCCTGTTGGAACTACGAGCGCTTCGTCGGCGCCGCGATCCGGAGCGCGCTCGAGCAGGTACCGCCGCCCCACGAGGTCATCGTGGTCGACGACGGGAGCACCGACGGTTCGGCCGACCGGGTGCGGGCGTTCGGGCCCCGGGTCCGGCTCGTCGTCCAGGAGAACGCCGGGCAGGGCGCGGCGATCGGACGCGGGGTGGCCGAGGCGACCGGGGCGGTCGTCGTCCTCCTCGACGCGGACGACCTCCTCAGGCCCGGCGTCCTCGCGGCGGTGCGGCGCGAGTTCGCAGCCGACCCCGACGTGGTGAAGGTGCACTGGCGGCTCGAACTCATCGGGGCTGACGGGACCGCGACGGGACGGGTGCGCCCGGAGCGTCCCGGGCTCCTCGCCGACGGCGACCTGCGCGAGGTCGTCCTGCGCACGCGGAACCACGCGTGGCCTCCGACGAGCGCGAACGCGTTCCGGCGCGACGTCCTCGAACGCGTCCTGCCGATCCCGGACGACTTCGCTCGGGCCCCTGACAAGTACCTCGCCGAGACCGTCCCGCTGTTCGGGCGGATCGTGGCCTCGGACCTCGTCGGGACCGGGTACCGGGTGCATGGTGCGAACGAGTACGCGGGGAGCGCGACGACGGCCGGATGGGCCCGGACCCAGATCCGGATGGCGGGAGCCACCACCGAGGCGATCCGGCGACTCGCGCCCACGGCGGGACTCGACCCGGCGCGGTGCCCGGACGTCCCGGACCTGCTCGATCCGGCCCTCGTGACCGCGCGCCTCGTCTCGCTCCGGCTGGACCCGGACCAGCATCCGATCCCGCGTGATCGCGCGTCAGCCCTCGCGCGCCTCGGGCTCCGCAGCCTCGTCCGCCACCCCGCACTGCCGGCGCGGAGTCGGGTGCGCCGTGGGGTCTGGTTCGCGGTGGTGGGGTGCGCGCCCGCCAGGGTCGCCCGCCGGTGGATCGTCCGGTGGACACCGGATGCCCCGGACCACCTCACGGTGTGACGCGGCGGGATCGGGGCGGGTGTCGGTGCACCCGGTAGAGTCCCCACCCCTATGCAGACGTCGGTCGAGCCCCTCGAGGGCAACAAGGTCCGCCTGACCGTGACGGTCCCGGCGGACGAGTTCGAGCAGTCCATCGACGCGGCCTACCGCCGCTTCGCGCAGCAGATCCGGATCCCCGGGTTCCGCCCCGGCCGGGCGCCCCGGCGGATCCTCGAGCAGTCGATCCCGGTCACCGAGGCCCGTGCCCAGGCGATCAAGGACTCCCTGCCCGACTACTACGTCGAGGCGGTCGGTGCCGAGGAGATCGACGTGATTGCGGCCCCAACCCTCGACATCACCGCGGGGGAGGAGGAGGGCGACATCACCTTCACCGCCGAGGTGGAGGTCCGGCCGGAGGTCCGGCTCACCGGGTACGACGAGCTCACCGTGGTGGTCGAGATCGATGCGGCGACCGAGGAGCGCGTCACCGAGCAGATCGACGCGATGCGGGAGCGCTTCGCGACCCTCGAGGACTCCGAGTCCGCCCTCACGGTCGGAGATTTCGCCCGTCTCGACATCGCCGGCTCGATCGACGGCGAGGACGTGCCCGGCCTGAGCGCGACCGACTTCACCTACGAGGTCGGCTCCGGGATCCTCGTCGACGAGCTCGACGAGGCCATCCGCGGCACCCGACCCGGGGCGACGCTCGAGTTCACCGCCACCCTGCCCGAGCGGTTCGGCGAGCGGGCCGGCGACGAGGTGACCTTCCGGGGTGAGGTCAAGGCCGCGCAGCAGAAGGTGCTGCCCGAACTCACCGACGAGTGGGTCGACGAGAACACCGACGCTGCGACGATCGAGGCGCTCCGGGTCGACATGGCGACTCGCATCGAGCTGGTCGGCAAGGTGCAGGCGCAGATGTCCCTGCGGGACAAGGTGCTCGAAGCGGTCGCGGAGATCGTCCCGGTCGAGGCCCCCACGCCGCTGGTCGAGCGCGAGATGGAGCGTCGCCTGCACGACCTCGCCCACCGGCTCGAGGCTCAGGGCATGACGATCCCGCAGTACCTCATGGCGATCGGGCAGGACCAGGAGACCTTCGTCGCCGAGGTGCGCGAGGGTGCCACGAAGGCCGTCCTCGTCGACCTCGGACTGCGGGCCGTGGCGGCGGCGGAGTCGCTCGAGGCGACCGACGAGGAGGTGGAGGCCGAGGTCGAGCGGATCGTGGCTGAGGTGAAGGGCTCATCCAAGAAGGTGCGCCGCCAACTCGAACAGCAGGGCGTCATCGACGCTGTACGCTTCGACATCGCCCGAGGCAAGGCGCTCCAGTTCCTCGTCGACCACGCGAAGGTCGTCGACCAGGCCGGCAACCCCGTCGACCTCACCCTCCCGGAGCCCAGCCGACCCGCGGACGACGCGAACGACAGCATCGATCAGGACGAGACCACCGAGACCCCCGACGTGGAGGAGCAGGCGTGATCCAGCCGGCCAGCAACATGTACATGCCGTACGTGACCCAGGACAGCCCGCGAGGCCGGGAGACGAGTGACATCTTCTCGCGTCTCCTGCGCGACCGGATCATCTTCCTCGGCACGCCGATCGACGACACCGTCGCGAACCTCATGGTGGCCCAGTTGCTCCACCTCGAGTCCGAGGACCCGGACAAGGACATCTCGATCTACATCAACTCGCCGGGTGGTGAGATCACCGGTCTGTACGCGATCTACGACACGATGCAGTTCATCAAGTGCGACGTGAACACGATCTGCGTCGGCCAGGCGGCCTCGGCCGCCGCGGTGATCCTCGCCTCGGGGTCGCCGGGCAAGCGCTTCGCCCTGCCCCACGCCCGCGTGCTCATCCACCAGCCCCACGGTGGCGCCTCGGGCCAGGCCGCCGACATCCAGATCCAGGCCGCCGAGATCATGCGGATGCGCACCAGCCTCGACGAGATCCTCGCCCACCACACGGGCCAGGCGGTCGAGAAGATCTCCAAGGACACCGACCGCGACTTCATCATGAGCGCCCCGGAGTCCAAGGAGTACGGGATCATCGACGAGGTCCTCTCCAACCGGGACCTCGCCGCCGTGAGTGTCCCGCCGGGCGTGGGCTGAGCGCGCGAGCATCTGGGTCCGAATCCGTGACCGGTCGATCTGCGAGGGGGTGCCGCCGTGGCGAAGTTCGGTGATGGTGGCGAACTGCTGAAGTGCTCCTTCTGCGGCAAGAGCCAGAAGCAGGTCAAGAAGCTCATCGCCGGCCCCGGCGTCTACATCTGCGACGAGTGCATCGACCTCTGCAACGAGATCATCGAGGAGGAGCTCGCGCAGAACACCGAGGTCCGCTTCGACGACCTCCCGAAGCCGCGCGAGATCTTCGACTACCTCAACGACTACGTGATCGGACAGGACCCGGCGAAGAAGATCCTGTCGGTCGCGGTCTACAACCACTACAAGCGGGTGCAGGCCGGTTCCTACGGCGACCCCGACGTGGAGCTCCAGAAGTCGAACATCATGCTCGTCGGGCCGACCGGGTGCGGCAAGACGCTGCTGGCCCAGACGCTGGCCCGCCTGCTCAAGGTGCCGTTCGCGATCGCGGACGCCACGGCGCTCACCGAGGCTGGGTACGTCGGTGAGGACGTCGAGAACATCCTGCTCAAGCTGATCCAGGCCGCGGACTACGACGTGAAGAAGGCCGAGACCGGGATCATCTACATCGACGAGATCGACAAGATCGCCCGCAAGGCCGAGAACCCGTCGATCACCCGCGACGTCTCCGGCGAGGGGGTGCAGCAGGCGCTCCTCAAGATCCTCGAGGGGACGACCGCATCGGTGCCGCCACAGGGCGGTCGCAAGCACCCGCACCAGGAGTTCATCCAGATCGACACGACGAACATCCTGTTCATCTGCGGCGGCGCGTTCGCCGGGATCGATCGGATCGTCGAGGCCCGCATGGGCAACCGGGGCGTGGGCTTCCGCTCGGACGTGCGGCGCGCCGCCGGCACCGAGGACGTCGCCGACCGCATCCTCCCCGAGGACCTCCTGAAGTTCGGGCTCATCCCGGAGTTCGTGGGCCGACTGCCGGTGCTCGGCGCGGTCGACAGCCTCGACAAGGAGGCGCTCATCCGGATCCTCGTCGAGCCGAAGAACGCGCTGCTGCGGCAGTTCAAGAAGTTCTTCCACTTCGACGGGGTCGAGCTCATCCTCACCGACGACGCGCTCGACGCGGTCGCCGATCTCGCGCTCGAGCGCAAGACCGGGGCCCGTGGTCTGCGGGCCATCCTCGAGGAGTGCCTGCTCGAGGTGATGTACGACCTCCCGTCGCGCACCGATGTCACCCAGTGCATCGTCGACGGTGCGGTCGTGCGGCAGCACGTCCAGCCGACGCTCGTGAGCGGCTCGGACGGCGAGCGCCGCAGCGCCTGACCCGGCCCCGCCCCGTCGCCCCGACCATGGGGACGCTCGCGCGGCTTCCGTAGACTCCCGCCCCATGCCCATCCCCGAGAAGCCCACCATCGACGGTCTCGAAGATCGCTGGTCCGCGATCTGGGAGCAGCAGGGCACCTACCGGTTCGACCGGACCCGTACCCGGGCCGAGGTCTTCTCGATCGACACCCCGCCGCCGACGGTGAGCGGCTCGCTCCACGTCGGCCACGTGTTCTCCTACACCCACACCGACACGATCGCCCGGTACCGGCGGATGCGGGGCGACGAGGTCTTCTACCCGATGGGGTGGGACGACAACGGCCTGCCGACCGAGCGGCGGGTGCAGAACTACTTCGGGGTGCGCTGCGATCCGGCCCTCCCGTACGACCCGACGTTCGAGCCGCCGGCCGAGCCGGGCAAGCAGCAGCTGGCGATCTCGCGTCGCAACTTCGTCGAGCTGTGCGACCGACTCGTCGAGGAGGACGAGCGCAAGTTCGAGGAACTCTGGCGTCACGTCGGCCTGTCCGTGGACTGGTCGATGACCTACACGACGATCGGGACCTCCGCGCAGCGGGCCTCCCAGCGGGGCTTCCTGCGCATGCTGGACCGTGGGGAGGCGTACCAGTCGGAGGCGCCGACGCTCTGGGACGTCGACTTCCGCACCGCGGTGGCCCAGGCCGAGCTCGAGGACCGTACGGTGCCCGGGGCGTACCACGCGCTGGCGTTCCATCGGTCCGGGGGCGACGACGTCGTCATCGAGACGACCCGCCCCGAGCTGCTCGGCGCGTGCGTCGCGCTCGTCGCCCATCCCGACGACGAGCGGTACCGACCGTTGTTCGACACCACGGTGACCACCCCGCTGTTCGGTGTGGAGGTCCCGGTGCTGGCGCACCCGCTGGCCGACCCCGAGAAGGGCTCGGGGATCGCGATGATCTGCACGTTCGGCGACATGACCGACGTGATCTGGTGGCGCGAGCTGCAACTGCCCGCCCGGGCCGTCATCGGGTGGGACGGGCGTCTCGTCGCCGACCCGCCGGTCGCCTTCTCCGCGGCCGGCGATGCGGCATGGGCCGAACTCGCCGGCCGGACCGTGAAGCAGGCCCAGGCGCGCATCGTCGAACTGCTGCGCGAGTCGGGGGAGCTGCTCGGCGATCCGAAGCCGATCGAGCACCCGGTGAAGTTCTTCGAGAAGGGCGACCGTCCGCTCGAGATCGTCACCACCCGCCAGTGGTACTTCCGCAACGGCGGCCGCGATCCGGAACTGCGCGCCGCGCTCCTCGAGCGCGGACGCGAGCTCGCGTGGCATCCGGAGTACATGCGGGCCCGGTACGAGTCGTGGGTCGAGGGCCTCAACGGGGACTGGCTCGTGAGCCGGCAGCGGTTCTTCGGCGTGCCCATCCCGGTCTGGTACCCGGTGCTCGCCGACGGCCGTCCCGACCACGACCACCCGATCGTGCCCGACGAGGCCGCGTTGCCGGTCGACCCCTCCGCGGAGGCCCCGCCCGGTTACGAGGAGACCCAGCGCGGAATCCCCGGCGGGTTCGTGGGTGATCCCGACGTCATGGACACCTGGGCGACCTCATCGCTCACGCCCCAGCTCGCCGGCGGCTGGGAGGACGACCAGGACCTGTTCGCCCGCGTGTTCCCCATGGACCTCCGGCCCCAGGCGCACGAGATCATCCGGACCTGGCTGTTCTCCACCGTCGTGCGCGCGCACGCCGAGTTCGGGTCGTTGCCGTGGAGCGATGCGTCGATCTCCGGGTGGGTCCTCGACCCCGACCGCAAGAAGATGTCGAAGTCGAAGGGCAACGTCGTCACACCGATGGGGCTGCTCGAGGAGCACGGTTCCGACGCGGTGCGGTACTGGGCCGCGAGCGCCCGGCCCGGCGTCGACACCGCGTTCGACGTGGGGCAGATGAAGGTCGGCCGCCGCCTCGCGATCAAGATCCTCAACGCCTCGCGCTTCGCGCTCGGCACCGCAGCCGAGGGGCCCGCCGCTGATGCCGTCACGGAGCCGCTGGACGCGTCGATGCTCCTCGCCCTCGCCGACCTCGTCGACGAGTGCACGCGGGCCTTCGACGGGTACGACTACGCGCGAGCGCTCGAGCGGGCGGAGCGATTCTTCTGGGGCCTCACCGACGACTACCTCGAACTGGTGAAGCAGCGGGCCTACGGCGCCCTCGGCGACGCCCCCGCCGGTTCGGCGCGACGCGCGCTCACCCTCGCCCTCTCCACGATCCTGCGGCTCTTCGCCCCCCACCTGCCCTTCGTGACCGAGGAGGTCTGGTCGTGGTGGCAGGAGGGATCGGTCCACCGTGCCCCATGGCCCGACGCGGAGCCGCTGCGGGCCGAGGCCGTCGCCGCCGGTGCCGACCCCAGCGTGTACCCGGTTGCGGCCGAGGTGCTCGGCGCGATCCGCAAGGCGAAGTCGGACGCCAAGGTCTCGATGCGGGCCGAGGTCAGCGAGGTCCGCGTCGCCGACACCGCCCCGCGGCTCGGCGCACTGCTCGCGGCCCGGGGTGACGTGCTCGGCGCCGGACGGGCGGCCGCGCTCGTGACCGCGGAGGCCGACGAGGCATCGGTCGCGGTGGACCTCGCTCCGGTCGCGACGGACTGACCGGTGCAGCCGCCCGAGGCGCTCGCGTGGCTCGACGGCCACATCAACCTCGAGACCGGCGTCGGGGTGCCGAGCGGGGTCGACCGCCGGCGGAGCGCACCGACCCTCGCCCGGATCGAGGCGCTCACCGCGCTGCTCGGATCGCCGCAACTCGAGTTCCCGACGATCCACCTCACGGGCACGAACGGCAAGACGAGCACCGCGCGGATCCTGACCGCGCTGCTCGTGGCCGAGGGTCTGTCGGTGGGCACCTACTCGAGTCCCCACCTGCAGTCGGTCGTCGAGCGGATCGCGCTCGACGGCGATCCGATCGACGAGGCGCGCCTCGCCGGACTCCTCGCCCGCATCGCCACGATCGAGCAGTTCCTCGACGACCGGCCCTCGTACTTCGAGGTGCTGACCGCGGCCGCCCTCGACCTGTTCGCCGAGGTGGCGGTCGACGTCGCCGTGGTCGAGGTCGGCCTCGGCGGCACCTGGGACGCGACCCGGGTGGTGCAGGCGCCGGTCGCCGTCGTCACGAACGTGGGGCTCGACCACATGGAGTACCTCGGACCGGATCGTGGGTCGATCGCCCGCGAGAAGTCGGGCATCGTCGACGAGGGTGCGACGCTCGTGCTCGGCGAGCGCGACCCGGAGCTCGTGCCGATCTTCACCGGCCGGCGACCCGCCCGGACCCTGCTGGCCGGCCGTGACTACTCGGTGCTGGCCGACCGGCTGGCGGTGGGCGGTCGGGCCGTGGACATCGCCACCCCGTGGGCCACGCACCGCGAGGTGTTCCTCGCACTCCACGGTCCGCACCAGGCCGAGAACGCCGCGACGGCCCTCGTCGCCGCCGAGGCGTTCCTCGGCGGGCCGCTGGCCCCGGAGGTGGTGCAGGCCGCGTTCGCGGCCGTGCGTTCGCCGGGGCGACTCGAGGTGATCGGGCGCCAGCCGCTCGTCCTGCTCGACGGCGCGCACAATCCCGACGGTCTGCGCGCCCTGCGCGCCGCGCTCGACGAGGGGTTCGCCGGCGGTGCGCGCACCTACGTCGTCGGCGTGCTCGACGGGCGTGATCCGGACGAGGTCATCGCCGCGCTCGCGCCGGACCCGGCGACCACGACGATCGTGTGCTGCCGACCGCCGAGCCCCCGGGCCCTCGACCCAGAACGGCTCGCGGCGGCGGCACGCGCCGCCGGGCTGCCCGGAGACTCGGTGCGGGTGGTGCCCGAGGTGTCCGACGCCGTCCGGGTCGCGACGTCCGGCCTCGACGAAGACGAGCAGGTGGTCGTCACCGGCTCGCTCTACGTGGTCGGCGCGGCTCGGAGCGCCCTCGGCCGTACCTGACCCAGGTCCGGGTGTGAGCGCGCACCGGTCGGACGGCTAGGTTCCGGCGCCATGGCTGACCGCACCCTCATCCTCTGCAAGCCCGACGCCGTCGAGCGTGGCCTCGTCGGCGAGATCGTGTCGCGCATCGAGCGCAAGCAGCTCCGCATCGTGGCGATGGAGTTGCGCACCCTCGACGCCGAGACCGCGGGTCGGCACTACGCCGAGCACGCCGAGAAGCCGTTCTTCGGCGAACTCGTCTCGTTCATCACCCGCAGCCCGCTGGTGGCGATGGTGGTCGAGGGTCCCGAGGCGTTCAAGGTGATGCGGACCCTCATGGGCACGACGAACCCGCGCGAGGCCGCACCGGGGACCATCCGAGGCGACCTCGCGATCGAGATGGGGGAGAACCTCATCCACGGCTCGGACTCGCCCGAGTCGGCGGCGCGCGAGATCGCGATCTTCTTCCCGGGCTTGGCCTGACCCTCGTCCGGCGACCCCTCGGAGCCGGTCGGCACCGAGGCCCGGAGCGGCTCTGCGCCGCTGATGGAGCGGTCGGTCCGGGGGCGCGGCTGGCACCCGTTCCCCACACCCCGTAGCCTGAGGGGGTCCCGTCAGGCCCGTGTGGGCCGCATCGCGGACCCGTCCGCGTCCAGGAGGCCCTCGTCCCCGTGTCCGATCCCTGGCTCTCGTCGATCGTCGGCCGCGACATGGCGGTCGACCTCGGCACGGCTAACACCCTCGTGTACGTCCGCGGCCGCGGCATCGTCCTGAACGAGCCCTCGGTGGTCGCGATCAACGCCAAGGACGGCCGGCCGCTGGCGGTCGGGGTCGAGGCGAAGCGGATGATCGGCCGCACCCCGGGCCACATCCAGGCCATCCGGCCGCTCAAGGACGGGGTCATCGCGGACTTCGACATCTGCGAGAAGATGCTCCGGTACTTCATCCAGAAGGTGCACCAGCGCCGTTGGGCCAAGCCCCGGATGGTCATCTGCGTGCCCTCGGGCATCACCGGCGTCGAGCAGCGCGCGGTGCAGGAGGCGGCCGAGTACGCCGGAGCCCGCAAGCCGGCGTTCATCATCGAGGAGCCGATGGCTGCGGCCATCGGTGCCGGCCTCCCGGTCCACGAGCCGGCCGGGAACATGGTCGTCGACATCGGCGGGGGCACCACCGAGGTGGCGGTCATCTCGCTCGGCGGCATCGTGGCGAGCGAGTCGATCCGCATCGCGGGTGACGAACTCGACGAGGCGATCGTCACCTTCGTGAAGAAGGAG
Source organism: Actinomycetes bacterium (assembly GCA_046074845.1). Classification (GTDB taxonomy): domain Bacteria; phylum Actinomycetota; class Acidimicrobiia; order IMCC26256; family IMCC26256; genus IMCC26256. The sequence continues at coordinate 11,380 of JBJTOY010000044.1, forward strand.
TACTCGCTCGCGGTCGGGGAACGGACCGCCGAGCAGATCAAGGTCGACCTCGCGAGCGCGTTCCCGCTCATCGAGGAGCTCTACGCGGAGATCCGCGGTCGCGATCTGGTGACCGGACTCCCGAAGACCATCGTGGTGAGCACCGGGGAGATCCGGGAGGCCATCGAGGAACCGGTGTCGGCGATCGTCGACGCCGTGAAGGTGACCCTCGACAAGACGCCGCCGGAACTCGCCGCCGACATCATGGAGCGAGGAATCGTGATCACCGGGGGCGGCGCGCTGCTGCGCGGCCTCGACCAGCGCCTCGCGACCGAGACGGGCATGCCGATCGTGGTCGCGAACAACCCGCTGCACTCGGTGGCACTCGGGTCCGGCATGTGCCTCGAGGAGTTCGAGGCGCTGAAGCAGGTCCTGATCTCCTCGCAACAGAACTGATCCGGGGCCGCACTCGATGGTGGCGTACCGAGGTTCCGGACGACGGCGCTCCGTCCTCGTCCTGCTCATCGTGACCTCGTTGCTGCTCATCACCCTCGACGTCCGCGGGGGCGGGGGAGTGATCGGTCCGGTGCGTGACGTGGCCCGTGACGCGTTGTCGCCGGCACAGAACGCGGTGGAGGACCTCACCCGGCCGGTCGCCGACTGGTGGGACGGAACGTTCTCGGCGGGCGAGCTCGCGCGCGAGAACCGTCGGCTGCGGCGCGACGTCGGCCGGCTGCGGGGCGAGGTCTCGGCCGCACGCGTGGCGCGCCGCGAGAACGCGCGACTGCGGGCCAACCAGGGCATGGCGTTCATCACCGGTATCCCGAGCGTGCCGGCCGAGGTCGTCGCGGCATCGCCAGGCAACTTCGAGGACACCATCGCGATCGACCGAGGTTCGGATGCCGGCATCGCGGTCGGCATGCCGGTGGTGGCGGGCGAGGGGGTCGTCGGGCGCGTGAGCGGCGTGTCGCGCACCCGGGCGACGATCCAGCTCGTCACCGACCCGGCGGCGGGCATCGGGGTGCGGTTCGTGACCTCGAACACCTTCGCCGTGGCACAGGGGCGCTCCGGCTCGGACCTGCTGCGGGTGGACTTCGTGGCCCCCGACACTCCCGTGGCCAAGGGCGAGATGCTCGTGACCTCGGGCCTGCAGAACGCGGCGTACCCGGCCGGCCTGCCGGTGGCCTCCGTGGCCTCGGTCGATCGGGCCCGGCGCAACCTCGACCAGACGATCCTGGCCCGCCCGATGGTGGACCTCGCACGCCTGCAGTTCGTGCGCGTGCTCATCTGGACCGGCACGGGGTCGGCCGGGTGATCCGCGGGATCCGCCTCGCCCTCGTGCTCGTCGCGGTGGTGCTGCTCCAGACCGCTCTCTGGCCGAACCTGCGCATCGGCGGGGTCGCGCCGGAGATCGGCCTCGTCGCGACGGTCGCCGTGGCCTTCGCCGCCGGCCCGACGGCCGGTGCCGTCTTCGGGTTCGCCGCGGGGCTCGCCCTCGACCTGTTCCTCTCCACCCCGCTCGGCCTGTCGGCCCTCGCCTGGAGCGTGACCGGCTACGGCGTCGGGGTGGTGCAGGGCGCGGTGCTGCGGGCCGCCTGGTGGTTCCCGGTGGCCCTCACCTTCGTGGCCGGGTGCATCGGTGGCCTCGTGTTCTGCCTGGTCGGTGCCATCGTGGGGCAGAGCCAACTGTGGGGCTTCACGGCCCTGCGCACGGTCGTCCTCGCCGCCCTGTACGGCGCCGTGCTCGCACCCGTCGTCTTCCCGATCGTCCGCTTCGCCCTCCACGCCGAGGGCCCGCGGCCATCCGGGCCCCTCGGTGGGCAAGGATGGTGATCCGCGCCGGGGGCCTCCCGTCCCCGTTCGAGCCCGTGATCGCAGCCCGATGACCGAGACCCGCCTCCGCCTCAGCATCGTCGGCGTCGTGATCGTCGCGGTGTTCGCCGCGATGTTCGCACGGCTGTGGTACCTCCAGATCGCCGCGGGCTCCCAGTACGTCGCTGCCGCGGCGAGCAACTCGTACCGCACCGTGCCCGAGCCGCCGCTGCGTGGCCGGGTCCTCGATGCGAAGGGTCGCGTGCTGGCCGACGATCGGATCGCCAACGTGGTGACCGTCGACCGTCGGATCTCGGAGGAGGAGCGTGACCTCGTCGTGGGTCGACTCGCCGAACTGCTCGCGGTGCCCGCGGCCACGTTGCGCGAACGGCTCGCCGACCAGCGGGTCTCCCCGTACCAGCCGGTGCCCGTCGCGCTCGACGCGCCGATCGAGGCCCTGACCTACGTCACCGAGCACGCCGAGGACTTCCCCGGAGTGAAGGCCCAGCCGATGGCGGTCCGGCGGTACCCCAACGGCACCGTCGCGGCGCACGTGGTCGGCTACACCGGCGAGATCAACGCCGAGGAACTCGAGGGGGCCCCGCCGTCGGAGCGTTACGCCCTCGGCGACGACATCGGGAAGTCCGGGGTCGAGCAGACCTACGAGCGCGTGCTGCGCGGGAGGCCGGGTCGCTACGAGTACGAGGTGGACGCGGCCGGTCGGGTCCTGCGGACCGCGAAGCGGGTGCGGGCGATCCCGGGTCGTGACGTGCAGCTCACGATCGACCTCGACATCCAGCGGGTCGCCGAGCAGGCCCTCGCCGAGGGTCTGGCCAGCGCGCGGCTCCAGCGCGACATCGTCGACAAGGCGAAGTTCACGACGCTTCGGGCCAGCGCGGGGTCCGCGGTCGTCATCGACACGACGGACGGGTCGGTGGTGGCCCTGGCCTCGAACCCGACCTTCGACCCGAATACCTTCACCAACGGCATTCCGACCACGATCTGGCGGGCGCTCAACGACCCGGCGAACCACTACCCGCTGCTCAACCGCGTGGTGAGCGGTCAGTACGCCCCCGGTTCCACGTTCAAGCTCATCTCCGGCCTGGCCGGCCTGCGCGCCGGACTCGTCACCGCGAACAGCACGATCGACGACCAGGGCAAGTACAAGATCTCGGACCAGGTGTTCACGAACGACGGCGCGGAGGTGAACGGCCGCATCAGCCTGCAGCGGGCCATGACGGTGTCCAGCGACGTGTACTTCTACACGATCGGCGGCTCGCTCTGGCCGAAGCAGCGTCGCGGGGAGGCCGGCGGCGACATCATCCAGGAGACCGCGCGCCTCTACGGCTTCGGTCGGGCGACCGGGATCGACCTGCCGAACGAGGCCGGCGGTCGGGTGCCGGACGCGCAGTGGAAGCAGCGGATCCACGACGCGCGTCCCGACGCGTTCCCGTACCCCGACTGGCTCCCGGGCGACAACGTCCAGCTCGCGGTCGGGCAGGGCGACATGCTCGCCACGCCGCTGCAACTCGCGATGGCCTTCCAGGCCTTCGTGGCCGACGGGCGCCTCGCCACGCCGCGGCTGGTGTCCCGGATCCTCGACGCCGACGGCCGGCTGGTGCGCACCGTGCCCGCGGTCGACGCCGGTCGGGTGCCGGTGCCCGCCCGCAACACGCTGCTCGCCGGGTTCGCCGGCGTCGTCGGCGCCGAGGGCGGCACGGCCAAGGGTGCGTTCGCCTCGTACCCGCAGCAGCCGCCGGCGGTCGGCGGGAAGACCGGCACGGCGCAGGTCGCGGGCAAGCAGAACACCTCGTTGTTCGTCGGCTTCACCCCGCTCCAGAACCCCCGGTACGTCGTGGCGGTGGTGGCGGAGGAGGCGGGGTACGGTGCGGAGACCGCGGCGCCCATCGCCCGGGCGATCTTCGAGGCGCTCAACGGGCTGCCGGTCGCTCCGGTCACCGCGATCCCGCCGTCGGGGGGCAACTGATGGCGGGTCTCACCAACGTCCTCGGCGAACGGCGCTCCCGCCTCGACGCATCGCCGTTGCGACACCTCGACCTCGTGCTCGTCGGGTCCGTGCTCGCGATCAACGTGCTCGGGCTCGTCATGATCTACTCGGCGACCCGCAACGGGCTCGTCGGGGACACCGGTGCGACGTACTACCTGCAGCGACAGGTCATCTTCGTCGTGCTCGGTGTGGGCATCATGGCCGGCGCGATCCTCGTCGACTACCACCGCATGCGCGAGTGGGCGCCGGCCATCTACGGCGTGACGATCCTCATGCTGGCGCTCGTCATCACGCCGCTCGGCTCGTCGACCCTCGGCAGCCAGGCCCGGTTCGCCGTCGGCCCGGTCGCGATCCAGCCCTCGGAGTTCGCGAAGTTCTCGATCATCCTGATCCTCGCCGCGTACTGCGCGGTGCACCGGGGTGATCTCGGTGGTCGCCACCTCGTCACGGTGCTGGCCATCGTGGCGCCGTCCCTCGGGCTCGTGATGCTCCAGCCCGACCTGGGCACCGCGCTCGTGATCGGGGTGGTGGTCCTGGCGATCCTGGCGGTGGCCGGGGCCAAGGGTCGACACCTGGCCGTGCTCGCGCTCATCGGGATCACCGGTGCGGTCGTGGCGGTCAATCTCGGTGTGCTCAAGCCGTACCAGGTCGATCGACTCACGGCGTTCCTCGACCAGAACGGCGACCAGCAGCGCACCACCTACAACCTCGAGCAGTCCAAGACGGCGATCGGCAACGGCGGTGTGACCGGTCAGGGACTGTTCAAGGGCAGCCAGACGAGCCTCGGGCACGTGCCCGAGCCGCACACGGGGTTCATCTTCACCGCGGTCGGGGAGGAACTGGGCTTCGTCGGCGCCGGACTGCTCTTGGTGCTGTTCGGGATCGTGGTGTGGCGCAGCTGGAGGACGGCGGTGCTCTCGAACGACTTCTTCGGGACGCTCCTGAGCGTGGGTGTGGTGGCGATGCTGGCGTTCCAGATCTTCGAGAACGTCGGGATGACGATGGGGATCATGCCGATCACGGGGATCCCGCTACCATGCATGTCCTACGGCGGTTCCTCGGCGCTGGTGACCTTCGCCTGCGTCGGGCTCGTGGCCAACGTCTCGATGCGCCGATTCTCCTGACGACACCCCGACTCCCCGACGAGGTCCCCCCGATGCGTGTCCGCCCCGCACCGATCGCCGCGGCACTCGGCCTCCTCCTCGCCGCCTGCGGGAGCGGTGCGTCGTCGGTCGCGGGCGACTCGACGTCGACGACGCGCCGGACCACCACGACCACCTCGTCGACGACCACGACCACCGTCGCGCCGCCGACCACGACGCGGGCCGCCGCCCCGGCCCCGGCCGGCCTCGGGGTGGGGGCGAGCGGGCCCGCGGTGAGCGCGCTCCAGCAGCGTCTCGTCGACCTGCGCTACGACCTGCCCGAGGTGAACGGCACCTTCGGTCCCGCCACCCAGCAGGCGGTGTACGCGTTCCAGAAGGTGAACGGCATGGCGCGCACGGGCCGTGCGACGGACGACGTGCTCGCACGCATGGCCGCGGCGAGTGTCCCGCCGCTCATGGTCCCCGGGGCGGCCGGCACCCACGTCGAGATCGACGTGGCCCGCCAGGTGCTGTTCTTCGTGCGCGGTGGCGCACTGTTCAAGATCGTGCCCGTGTCGACCGGTTCCGGGGAACGGTTCTGCGTCGACGGCCGGTGCAGCACCGCGGTGACGCCCGGCGGCGCCTACCGGGTCTACGGCAAGTACCGGGGCTGGCAGAACGGCAACCTCGGCCGGCTCTACAGCCCCTCGTACTTCAACGGCGGGATCGCGGTGCACGGCGCAACCTCGGTCCCGCCCTACCCGGCGTCCCACGGGTGCGCCCGGGTCCCGATGACCTCGGCCGATTGGCTCTTCGCCTCGATGTCGGTCGGCATGCCGGTCTACGTGCTCAACGGCCCCCGGGTCCCGCCGCCCTTCTCGGACGAGACGACCACCACCACGGCGGCCCCCACCACCTCGTCGAGCTCCTCGACCACCACCACGTCGACCACCACCACGTCGACCACCACCACTTCGTCCACCTCGACCACGACGACGACCGTGCCGTCGGGGGTGGGCGGGTAGAGTCCGGAACGAGATGACTGCCCTCTGGCCGCGGATCGAACCGCTCCTGGCCGGGGTCGAGAAGCCCGCCCGCTACATCGGGATGGAACGGGGCGCCCTGCGTCCGGTCCACCGCTCCGACGGAGTGTCCTGGCTGCTCGTGTATCCCGACACCTACGAGGTCGGGCTGCCCAACCAGGGGCTGCAGATCCTCTACGAGATCCTGAACGAACGCCCCGATGCGGCGGCCGAGCGCGGCTACGCGCCCTGGACCGACCTCGAGGCGCTCATGCGCGAGCGGGACGTCCCGTTCTTCTCGGTCGACACCCATCGGCCGGCCGCCGCCTTCGACGTCATCGCGTTCGGCCTCGCGGCCGAGCTCGTGTACACGAACGTCCTGAACTGCCTGGACCTCGGGGGCATCCCGGTGCGGGCCGAGGCCCGACGCGACGAGGATCCGATCGTGGTCGCGGGCGGGCACGCCACCTTCAACCCGGAGCCCATGGCCGACTTCGTCGACGCGTTCGTCATCGGCGACGGCGAGGAGGCGGTCGGTGACATCACCGAGGTCGTCCGCGACTGGAAGCGCGGCGGCCGTGTGGGCGGGCGCGAGGCGGTCCTCCACGAACTCGCGCTCCTGCCCGGCGTGTACGTGCCCTCGATGTACGAGGTCGAGTACGAGGGCATGGCGATCCGTGCGGTCCGGCCCCGGTACGCGGACGTGCCCGAGTCCGTGGACAAGCGGACGATCGCGGATCTCGCCGACTGGCCCTACCCGAAGAACCAGCTGGTGCCGCTCATCGAGGTCGTCCACGACCGGCTCAACGTCGAGATCTTCCGAGGCTGCACCCGGGGGTGCCGGTTCTGCCAGGCCGGGATGATCACGCGCCCCGTGCGCGAGCGCCCGCTCGAGCAGGCCCGCACGATGGTCGCCGAGGGGCTCAAGCGGACCGGGTACGACGAGGTCGCCCTCACCTCGCTGTCGAGTGCTGACTTCTCTGGCATCACCGACCTCGTCGGCGGGATCGTCGATTCGCAGCAGGGATGCGGCAACGTCGGCGTGTCCCTGCCGTCGCTGCGGGTGGACGCGTTCACCGTCGGCATCGCGAGCGAGATCCAGCGGGTGCGCCGCACGGGACTGACCTTCGCGCCCGAGGGTGGTTCGTGGCGGCTGCGGCAGGTCATCAACAAGCTCATCACCGAGGAGGACCTCTACGCCGCCGTCGAGGGCGCCTTCTCGCAGGGGTGGCGGCGCATGAAGCTGTACTTCCTCATCGGTCTGCCGACCGAGATGGACGAGGACACCCTCGGGATCGCCGACATGGCCCGCAACGTCGTCGAGATCGGTCGGCGCTACACCAAGGGCGCCTCCTGCACCGCGTCGGTCGGCGGGTTCGTCCCGAAGGCCCACACGCCGTTCCAGTGGTTCGGCCAGAACTCGGCCGCCGAACTGCAGCGCAAGGTCGGGATCCTGCGCGACGCGACCCGTCGCAGTGCGGTCAAGCTGTCCTGGCACGATCCGTCGGCGAGCATCGCCGAGGGCATCGCGAGCCGCGGGGACCGGCGGATCGGGCGGGTCATCGAACGGGTCTGGCGGGCCGGGGGAGTGTTCCAGGAGTGGAGCGAGCACTTCGCGCTCGACCGGTGGACCGAGGCCATGGCGGCCGAGGGACTCGACCCGGAGTGGTTCACGACCCGGCACCGGACCGAGGACGAGATCCTGCCCTGGGACCACATCCGGGCCGGTCTCCACCGTGACTTCCTGTGGCAGGACTGGCAGGCCGCCCTGGCCGAGCACGGGCTCCCCGACTGCCGCTGGACCCCCTGCTATGACTGCGGCGTGTGCACCGACTACGCCCTCGAGCACGTGGTGGCCTCCCCCGTGGCGCCCGCCGGCGGGAGCCAGGGCACCGGGCAGGACCTCAGCGTGGGCGGTGCCGTCCCGGTCCGTCTGCTCTCCTCGAAGGAGGCCGCGGGTGCGCGGTGAGGTCGGCTTCCCGGTCCGCATCCGGTTCTCCGAACTCGGCAAGGTGCGCTTCATCTCGCACCGCGACGCGGCACGCGCCTTCGACCGGGCCTTCCGCATCGAGGCCCTCCCGATCGCGCTCACCGAGGGCTTCTCGCCGCGCCCGCAGGTCTCGTTCGGCCTCGCGCTCTCGGTCGGTCACGAATCCGTGGCCGAGTACATGGATGTGCGGTTCGCCGAGGTCATCGACCTCGACGACCTGCCCGGCCGCGTCTCGGCGGCCCTGCCCGAGGGGATCGAGGTCACGGGTGCGGTGCACCTCGTGGATCGGGCCCCGGCCCTCCAGGAGTCGGTGACGGCCGTGGAGTGGGAGATCGAACTCGCCCCGGCGGACGGTGCCCCCGTCGCCGGTCCGACCCTCACCGACCGGATCGACGCCGTGCTCTCGGCGGCCGAGCTCCCGGTCACCCGTACCCGCAAGGGGCGTGAGGACACCGTCGACGTCCGCCCGGCCATCCGGCACCTCGGGGTGCTGCGGTCGGGTGCGGTCGGCGCCGTGCTCCACGCCGAAGTCGCAACCCAACCGGGGGTCCGTCCCGCGGAACTCGTCGCCGTCCTCGGCGACGGTGTCCGCGACGTTCGGGTCCTCCGGATCGCCCAGTGGATCGAGCGCGGCGAGGAGCGGTTCGAACCGCTCGACGCCGACGCGCTGCGTGCCGTGGAGGCACGCGCGTCATGAGAGAAGGTCACGATGTCCGACGAGCAGCAGACCCCGGCCCCGACCGGGTCGGGAGGCGACGCCTCCACCACCCCGGCGCACCCGGGTCCGAGCACCCCGCCGCCTGGGCCTGAGCGCCCGGCACCGGCCGGCTCAGCCGGAGACGACGCGACCGCCCGCGCCGGCGGCGAGCCGGTCGAGCGGAGCGGTGCGGGCGGCGACGGTCCGGCGCTGAACCCGGACGGCACCCCGCGCCCGCGACGGCGTCGGGGGTCCCGCGGCGGTCGCAACCGCAAGCGTCCGAACTCGACCGGTGGCGCGGGAGGCTCGACGGGCGCGGCGGGCGACGATGCGCCCGAGCGTGACCGACCGGCGTCCGGCGCGCCGGACGCGGCGAACCCACGGAGCGGCCAGGGCGGCCAGATCCGACCCGCACCCGCGACGCCCGCCGAGGCCGGCGGCACCGGGGGCGACGACCACGCCGATCCGGCGGCCGACCGCGGCCTCACCGCCGATGACGTCGCGGCCCGAGCGGCCGAGGAGGCCGGAGTGGCCGGGGGAGCGGCCAAGCCCCGCATCGGCGACTCCCGCCCCGCGCCGAAGCCCCAGATCGGCGACTCGCGACCGGCGCCCCCCGTGGCGGGCGGCGCGGCGGCCGGTGGGTCGGGGGCCGGGGCCGGCGGCGCGAAGAAGCGTCGGCGCCGCGGCGGGCGCGGACGCGGTCGCGGTGGGGCCGGCGGTGCGGGCGCGCCCGCGACCGGGGGCGTGGGCGCGGTGCGCGACCTCGGACCGGCGAGCGACATCGACGACCTCGACGAGTCGGTGCTCGAGCGGCGCCGGGGTCGCAGCCGCAAGGGGCGTCCGACCGGCCGCTACACGATGTGCGTGCACCGGGCCCCCGACGGCGTCGTGCACCTCGCGGTGCTCGAGGGTCGGGTGCTCACCGAGCACTACGTGAGCCGGCCCACCGACGACGCCACCCAGATCGACGGCAACATCTACCTCGGCAGGGTCCAGAACGTGCTCCCGGGCATGGAGGCCGCGTTCATCGACATCTCGACCCCGAAGAACGGCGTGCTGTACCGGGGTGACGTGTCCTTCGACCCGAGCGAGGTCGACTCGCAGCAGCCCCGCATCGAGACGCTGCTGCGGAACGGGCAGAACGTGATCGTCCAGGTCACGAAGAACCCGATCGGGGCCAAGGGAGCACGCCTGACCCAGGAGGTGAGCCTCGCCGGCCGGTTCGTCGTCATGGTCCCGGGCCAGCCGCAGACCTACGGCATCTCGAAGCGACTCCCGGACGAGGAGCGCAAGCGGCTCCGCAAGGTGCTCGACGCGATCCGCCCCGACGACGCCGGACTCATCGTGCGCACCGCGGCGGCCGGCGCGTCGGCCGAGGAGCTGGCCCGCGACATGGAGCGGCTCAAGGCCGAGTGGGCCGCGATCGCCGATGCGGCGAAGCGGGCCGGCAAGCCGTGCCTGCTCCACCGAGAGCCGCCGCTCGTGGTGCGGGTCATCCGCGAGGAGTTCAACAGCGAATACCGCGGGGTCGTGATCGACGACCGTCAATTGTTCGAGGATGTTCGTGACTACGTACAGGACTTCAACCCCGAACTCGCCGATCGCGTCGAGTATCACGATCCCGCCGTCGAAGGGTTGCCGCTGTTCGAGAAGCACCACGTGCACGAACAGATCCACAAGGCCCTCGACCGCAAGGTGTGGCTGCCGTCGGGAGGCTCGCTCATCATCGAGCACACCGAGGCGCTCACCGTGATCGACGTCAACACCGGTCGCAACGTGGGCACGTCGAACCTCGAGGCCACCGTGTTCCAGAACAACCTGGAGGCCGCCGAGGAAGTGGCCCACCAGTTGCGCCTGCGCGACATCGGCGGGATCATCGTCATCGACTTCATCGACATGGAGATCAAGGAGAACCGCCGCAAGGTGGTGGACGCCTTCCGGTCGGCACTGGCACGCAACAAGACCCGCACCCAGGTGTTCGACATCTCCGAACTGGGTCTCGTCGAGATGACCCGCAAACGGATCGGGGAGGGCCTCCTCACGAGCTTCGCGGGGCAGTGTCCCGACTGTCAGGGTCGCGGCGTCCTCGTCGACCACGATTTGTTGCTCTGACCTCGGCAGACTTCCCGGTCGGGGGCGTTGGGATGCTCCCGACGGGCGGGTAGTCTCGAACTTCGCTATGTACGCAGTGATCGCAACCGGTGGCAAGCAGGTCCGTGTGACCGAGGGCCAGCAAGTGCATGTCGAACTCCTTGGTGCCGAGCAGGGTGCCACGGTGGACTTCACGCCCGTGCTGGTCGTCGACGGCGACACTGTTCTGGCCACACCCTCCCAACTCTCCAAGTCGAAGGTGTCGGGCCGCATCGTCGGTGCCGCCACCGGACCCAAGATCGACGGCTTCACCTACAAGCGCCGCACCAACCAGCGTCGTCGCTACGGTCACCGTCAGCACTACCAGGTGGTCGAGATCACCTCGATCGCGAAAGGCTGAGTCATGTCGAAGACAAAGGGTGGCGGATCAACTCGTAACGGGCGCGACTCCAACGCGCAACGCCTCGGCGTCAAGGCCTTCGCCGGAACGTCGATCTCCGCCGGCACCATCGTGGTGCGTCAGCGTGGCACGAAGTTCCATCCCGGCAAGAACGTCGGTCGCGGTGGCGACGACACATTGTTCGCTCTCGTCGACGGCGTCGTGAAGTTCGGCGAGCGCAAGGGACGTCGCGTCGTCGACGTCATTCCCGCCGACTGACCCAGCGGAATCACTCCACGTCGATGCCGCGGGGCAAGCGATCGGAAGTCCATCC
>JBJTOY010000045.1:0-16079 GCA_046074845.1 Actinomycetes bacterium
GCCTTCGTGAAGGACCCGAAGACGACCGTCGCCGCGCTCGTCGCCGGACTCGGCGGTGGGGCGACCATCCGTCGCTTCGCCCGGGTCAAGATCGGCGAGGAGTAGCCATCAGCGCTCCGGACACCCGCGCGCTGGCCGCCGCCGGAACCTTCCGGCGGGTGGTGCTCAAGCTCTCGGGTGAGGCGTTCGCCGACCCCGCCACCGGGTACGGCATCGATGCGGGCATCGTCGCCCGCATCGCCGAGGAGACGGCGGCCGCACGCGAGGAACTCGGCGCGGAGATCGCCGTGGTCGTGGGCGGGGGCAACATCTTCCGGGGCATGACTGGTGCGACCCGGGGCATGGACCGCGCCCGGGCGGACTACATGGGCATGCTCGCCACGGTCATCAACGCCCTCGCGCTCCAGGACGCGTTCGAGGCGGTCGGCCAGCCGTCGCGGGTGCAGACGGCGATCACGATGGCCCAGGTCGCCGAGCCCTACATCCCGCGCCGCGCCCTGCGGCACATGGAGAAGGGCCGGATCGTCGTGTTCGCGGCCGGTACGGGCAACCCGTACTTCACCACCGACACGACCGCGGCGCTGCGCGCCGCCGAGATCGGCGCCGGCGCGATCCTCAAGGGGACGCACTCGGGCGTCGACGGCATCTACTCGGCCGATCCGCGACTCGACGCGTCGGCCGTCAAGCTCACCACGGTGTCGCACCTCGAGGTGCTCAACCGCGGGCTCAAGGTGATGGACTCTACCGCCATCACGTTCTGCATGGACAACCGACTCCCGATCGTCGTCTTCGACGTGTCGTCGCCCGGCAACATCGGTCGCGTCTTCACGGGTGAACCGATCGGCACGTTGGTGCACGCGAAGGAGGATTGACGTGCCGACCGTCCCCGAGATCGTCAGTGAGTGCGAGGAGCACATGCGCAAGGCGGTGGTGCACCTCCAGGACGAGTTCGCGACCGTGCGCACCGGGCGCGCCGCCCCGGCGATGGTCGAGAAGATCCGCGTCGAGTACTACGGCTCGGAGGTACCGCTGCAGCAGCTCGCGGGCTTCTCGGTGCCCGAGCCGCGGGTGCTCGTGGTGTCGCCGTTCGACAAGGGTGCGCTCAAGGCCATCGAGAAGGCGATCCAGTCCTCGGACCTCGGCATCTCGCCGTCGAACGATGGCCAGGTCATCCGCCTCACCTTCCCGCAGCTCACCGAGGAGCGCCGCAAGGAACTCGTGAAGATGGTGAAGCACCGGGCCGAGGAGGGCCGGGTGGCGGTGCGCAACGTGCGGCGCCACGCCAAGCAGCAGTTCGAGGCCCTCGAGAAGGAGGGTGGGATCTCCCGGGACGAGCTCGAGCGGGTGGAGAAGGACCTCCAGAAGGCGACCGACCGGACCATCGCCGAGGTCGACGAGATGCTGGCCCACAAGGAGCACGAGCTCCTCGAGGTCTGACGGGCCCCTGACGGGGCCGGATCCGGGGCGAGCCCCGCCCCGGCCGGTCGCCCCGTCTAGCCTGCCGACACGTCTCACGGGGCGAGGGGGAAGCCATGGACGACGTCTTCGAGGGTGACGAGAGCGAGGCGCAGCAGCCGGAACGGCCGCGCGCGAGCGAGGGTGTGCGCATTCTCGGGGCCGACGAGGCCCGGGCCGCGATCGACGCCGGTGCCGAGGGCCGCCTGCCCCTCGACGAGCCCGAGCCCGCCGAACCGCCGGTGGCCCCCACCCTGTCGTTCCCGCGCTCCGAGGACCACCCGGCCCGGCCGACGGTTGCGTCCGAGCCGCCCCGCCTCGTCCCGCTCGACGGTGGCCTGCGCACGCCGGCCGGCCCGCCCGCCACCGAGGCAGTGCGGATCGTGGGGGTCGCCCCCGCCACCGACGACACCGGTGAGCACCGGATCGTCGAGGTCGCCGCGGAGTCCGAGGCGGTCGACCTGCCCCACTGGAGCGAGCCGCCGACCGGTGAGCACGCGGCCGTCACCCCGGACGCGGGTGACTCGTTGCGCTTCCGCAACGCGGCCGGCGACTTCGACGAGGTCGACGAGGCCATCGTCATCGAGGACGCGCTCATCACCGACGACGAACCGGGTGGTGCACTCGCCGCGCCGACGCCGGATGACGACGCCGCGTTCGCCGCCGCGGTCGAGGCTCGCCGTCGGGTGCGCCAGGTGTCCTCCCAGCGTCGACCCGAGCGCGCCCCGAGCGCGTCGGCGACCCCACCCGATCTCGTGACCCGGGTCATCACCGGGGTGGCGGTGGCCGTGCTCGCCCTCATCTGCTTCAAGGCGGGGCGCACCTTCACGATGCTGTTCGTGGCCGTGGTCGTCGGGCTCGCCGCCCTCGAGTTCTTCGACGCCATCCGTCGGGTCGGGTTCAAGCCGGCGACGATCATCGGCGTCCTCGCCTCCGTGGCGATCATCCCAATCGCGTACACCCGCGGCGAGTTCGCATACCCGCTCGTGCTCGCGCTCGTCGTGTGCTTCAGCCTGCTGTGGTTCATGGTCAAGGCCTCGCCGGGTCGGCCGCTGCTCAGCGCGGGCATGACGATCGCCGGCTTCGCCTACGTCGGCGGCCTCGCCGGGTTCGCAGGTCTGTTGCTCTCGTACTCCGACGGCATCGGTCTCCTGCTCGGCCTCGCCCTCTGCGTCATCGCCTACGACGCGTCGGCCTACCTCGTCGGCACGCGGATCGGCCGTACCCCGCTGGCCCCCGCCCTCTCGCCGGGCAAGACGGTCGAGGGGCTCATCGGCGGTGTCGCCGCCTCGATCGTCGTGGCCGTGCTGATCGTCTCCCAGATCGCCCCGTGGGGCGGGCTGGGGAACTCGTTCCTGCTCGGCCTCGTGGTCGGCGTGGTCGCCCCGTTCGGCGACATGTGCGAGTCCATGATCAAGCGCGACCTGCGGATCAAGGACTTCGGCAGCATCCTCCCCGGCCACGGTGGGGTGCTCGACCGGTTCGACGCGATCCTGTTCGCACTGCCGGCCGTCTACTTCCTCGCCCGCGCCCTGCAACTCGGCTGAGCCGAGGCGGCGCAGCCGCCCCCTGGGGTGGGAGGATGCCCCCGTGCGACGCGTGGTCATCCTCGGCTCCACCGGCTCGATCGGGACCCAGGCCCTCGAGGTCATCGACGCGCACCGGGACGAGTTCGAGGTCGTGGCCCTCGCCACCGGCTCCAACGCGACGCTGCTCGCCGAGCAGGCCGCGGCGTTCGGGGTCCCGATGGACCGGGCCCGCATCGCCGCTGGCGAGCCCTCAGTGCTCGCCGAACTGGCCGCCCTCGAGGAGGCCGACGTCGTCCTCAACGCGGTCGTGGGCTTCGCGGGCCTGCCCGCGACCGTCGCCGCGCTGCGGGCGGGCAAACGCCTCGCGCTCGCCAACAAGGAGAGCCTCATCGCGGGCGGGCCGGTGGTGGCTCGGGTGCGCGACGCGGGCGGGGGCGAGATCGTGCCCGTCGACTCGGAGCACTCGGCGGTGTACCAGTGCCTGCGGGCGGGGACGGGTGCCGAGGTCGACCGCGTCGTGCTCACGGCGAGCGGCGGACCGTTCCGGGGGCGGTCCCGGGCCGACCTCGAGCACGTGACGATCGACGACGCGCTGGCGCACCCGACCTGGTCCATGGGACCCAAGATCACGATCGACTCGTCGACCCTCGTGAACAAGGGACTCGAGGTCATTGAGGCCCACGAGCTCTTCGGCGTCGACTACGACCGCATCGACGTGGTCGTGCATCCGCAGTCCGTCGTGCACTCGATGGTCGCCTTCGTCGACGGCGCGACCATCGCCCAGCTCTCGATGCCCGACATGCGCCTCCCGATCGGGTTGGCCCTCGGCGCGCCGTCCCGCCTCGACCAGCCGTTCGGTGCGATCGACTGGACGACCCTGGGTGCCCTCACCTTCGAGGTGCCGGACCGCGAGGCGTTCCCGGCACTCGATCTCGCCTACGCGGCGGGGCGGGCCGGGGGATCGGCCCCGGCGACCTTCAGCGGCGCGAACGAGGTGGCGGTGGACGCCTTCCTCGCCGGGGTCATCGCCTGGCTCGACATCCCGGCGATCGCAGCCGAGGTCCTCGACGCCGGCACCGGGAACATCTCCGAGGTCGCCGACGTTCTCGAGGCGGACCGCATCGCACGCGAGCGGGCCCGGGCCGCCGTCGCCCGGCGAACGGCCTGACTCCGTACACCACGCAGTACCCGGAGCACCCGGAGCACCCGGAGCACCCGGACCGTCCGGGCGCCGCCCGAGACCACCACCGAACGAGAACATGACCACGAGCACGAGGAGCGCACCGTGAGGGACCCGCTGGGCGAGGGCACTGAGGTGAGTTCGCGGCGGGCCACGTTCGGACTCGCCGCCGTGTTCGTGCTCGTCATCGTGGCCGTCGCGCTGCGCCCCTCGATCCGCATGACGGCGCTCATCGCGTTCGGCCTCGTCGTGACGATCATGCTGCACGAGGCCGGTCACCTCATCGGGGCGAAGCGGGGTGGCATGAAGGCCACCGAGTACTTCCTCGGGTTCGGTCCCCGCCTCTGGTCCGTCCGCCGGGGCGAGACCGAGTACGGCATCAAGGCCATCCCGGCCGGCGGCTACGTGCGCGTCATCGGCATGAACAACCTCGAGGACGTCGACCCGGCGGACGAGCCCCGCACCTACCGTGCCGCGTCCTACAGCCGTCGCATGATCATGATCCTCGCCGGGGTCACCATCAACCTCATCCTCGCCTTCCTGCTCACCTTCGCGTTCCTCGTCGGCCACGGTCCCCAGCGCATCACCACCGACGTCGGCTCCGTGCTCGCCGGGTCGCCCGCGGCCGAGGCCGGGATCCGGGTCGACGATCGGATCGTGGCCATCGACGGGCGCCGGATCCGCGACTGGGAGCAGGTGGCCCCGGCCGTGCGGTCCGGGAGTGGCGCGATCGAGGTCACCCTCGAACGTGACGGCACGACCCGAACCGTCACCCTCACCCCGACGGTCGTGGACGGGGCGCGACGCATGGGCGTGACCGCAGGCCTCGCCGCCGACCCGGTGCCCCCGCTCCGAGCCGTGCCCCGCACCTTCTCGGTGCTCTGGACCGGCACGCAGCAGACGGTGAGCGGCATCGGGCACCTGTTCACCCCGAACGGAGTCACGCAGTACTCGCGCACCGTCGCGAACCCGGACGCCAACGGCACCGGTGGCACCTACTCGGAGGACGCCCGGCCGCGTTCGGTCATCGGCATCGTGGCCGACGGCGGCGACATCGTCGGCAACTCGTTCTGGGGACTGCTGGCCCTCCTGGGCGCGATCAACCTGTTCCTCGCGCTCTTCAACCTCATCCCGCTCCTGCCGTTCGACGGCGGCCACGCGGTGGTGGCGACGTACGAGGCGATCGCCTCGAAGGTCTCGGGTCGGGCCGTGCGGGTGGATCACCGCCGGCTCATGCCGATCACGGCCGCCGTCGTCGGCGTGCTGCTCCTGCTCGGCATCTCGACGATGTACCTCGACGTGCGGGGCATCATCCAAGGTGGATGATGCGGTCGTCGTAGGCTGAGGTCCGATGGACGCCGCCGAACGCCCGACCACCCGCTCGCCCCGTCGGCCGACCCGCCGCCTCATGGTGGGTGACGTCCCCGTGGGCGGCGGTGCGCCGGTCTCGGTGCAGTCCATGACCACCACCAAGACGGCCGACGTCGACGGCACGCTCCAGCAGATCTACGCGCTCGCGGCGGCCGGCGTGGACATCGTGCGCTGCACCTGCAACGACGAGGCCGCGGCGGAGGGCCTCGCCCGGATCGTGCCGCGATCGCCCGTCCCGATCGTTGCCGACATCCACTTCCAGTACAAGCTCGCGCTCGCCGCGATGGAGGCCGGGGTGCACGCACTGCGCCTCAACCCGGGCAACATCCGCAAGCCGGAGCACATCAAGCTCGTGGCCCGCGAGGCCGGGGACCGCGGCCTGCCGATCCGCATCGGCGTGAACGCGGGCAGCCTCGACCCCGACATCGCCGAGCAGTTCGGGGGTGCGACCCCCGAGGCCCTCGTCGCCTCGGCCCAGCGCGAACTCGCGTACTTCGGCGAGGTCGGGTTCGAGGACTGCAAGATCTCGGTCAAGTCCTCCACGGTGCCGGTGATGATCGACGCGTACCGGTTGCTGTCCGAGACCGTCGACTTCCCGCTGCACCTCGGGGTCACGGAGGCGGGTCCGCCGCCGGCGGGCCTCGTGAAGTCGACCGCCGGCATCGGCACGCTGCTCGCCGAGGGGATCGGCGACACCATCCGGTACTCGCTCACCGCGGATCCGGTGGAGGAGGCGCGGGCGGGCCGCACCCTGCTCGAGGCGCTCGGCCTGCGCGAACGGCGCGGGCTCGACCTCATCGCCTGCCCGTCCTGCGGTCGGGCCGAGGTCGACGTGATCGCGGTGGCGAACGAGGTGATGTCGGCGCTCGAGTCGCGCAACATCCCGTTGCAGGTCGCGGTGATGGGCTGCGTCGTGAACGGTCCGGGCGAGGCCCGCGAGGCCGACCTCGGGATCGCGTCCGGTCGCGGCAAGGGTCACCTCTTCGTGAAGGGGCACGTCGTGCGGGTCGTGCCCGAGGCCGAGATGGTCGGCGCGCTCATCGAGACCGCCGAGCGGGTCATGGCCGAGGGGATCGACGCGGTGATCGCGTCGGCGGACGCCGGGGCGGCCGAGGAGGCCGCGGCCACCCGGGTCGAACTGCTGCGGAGTCAGGGTGAGGACGCCAACAACTCCGAGGAGCGGATCGCCCGCATCCGCGAGCTCGCCGACTGAGGGCTCGACGGTGGAGGAACGGACGTTCGTCGACGCCCACGGCGTCGAGGTGTTCAGCCGCTGGTGGATGATCGCAGCACCCCGCGCCGTCGTGCTCATCGCCCACGGCGCCTCCGAGCACTCGGGGCGCTACGACCGGTTCGCCCGCGCCCTCAACACAGCCCGGTACGGCGCGGTCGCGATCGACCACCGCGGTCAGGGGCGGACCTCGGCCGTCACCGGCGTCGGCGGGCTCGGACCGGGCGGTGGGGCGGCGGTCGTGTCCGACCTCGTCGAGCTCGGTGCCCTCGCACGGGCCGAGGCGGGCGGTGCGCCGCTCGTGCTGTTCGGCCACTCCCTCGGGGCCCTCATCGGGCTCGGGTACCTCGCCGGGCACTCGGCCACGGTGGTCGCCGGCGTGCTGTGCGGGTTCCCGATCGACCCGGCCGGCGCCGCCGTCATGGCCGAACTGCTCCAGGGTGCGGTCGACGCCGGGATGGGTGACGACCCGATGGATGCGCTCAGCGCCAACAACGAACCCTTCGAGCCGGCGCGCACCCCGTTCGACTGGTTGAGCCGCGACCCGGCCGAGGTCGATGCGTACCTGGCCGATCCGTACTGCGGCGACGCGCACCCGCTCAGCTACGCGTACTTCGCCGGCATCGCGGGCGTGCTCGCGCCGGCGATGGATTCGTTGGCGACCATCGACTGCCCGGTGTACGTCGTCGCGGGGGATCACGACCCCGCCGCGGGCATGGGCGCGCACCCCAGGGCGCTCGCCGATGCGCTCGGCGCGGCCGGGGTCGATGCGACCCTGCGGCTGTACGCCGGGGCCCGTCACGAACTCCTCAACGAGACCAACCGCGACGAGGTCACCGCGGACCTCGTCGCCTGGCTGGACGCCCGGGTCTGATCAGCCCCGGTGCAGCCGCCGCTCGGCGCGCCGGCGCGCCGAGCCGGTGAGGGCGGCGAACGACAACCGTTCGGCCCGGTAGCGGTCGACTACTGGTTCGTCGAGCGGATCGAGCGGCCGTCCGGTCGCGTGCGCCAGCAGGTGGTCGGCGAGCGCCGGGTTGCGGGGGAGCACCGGGCCGTGGAGGTAGGTGCCGACGATGCCGCCGTGCAGCACGCCGTCGGTGCCGTCGCCGTTGCCGCCCCCGTGCAGCACCCGGCCCAGCGGGCGCTCCGCGGGACCGAGGTGGGTGCGCCCACCGTGGTTCTCGAACCCGGTGATGGTGGGCAGTCCGGTCGACGGATCGGGCTCGACGAGCACCTCGCCGATGATGCGATCCGGGCCGGGCACCGTGTGGAGGTCGACGAGCCCGAGCCCCTCCATCGACCGGCCGCCCGCCGCCGCGTAGTGGTGGCCGATGAGTTGGAACCCGGCGCACACCGCGAGCAGTGCCGCTCCTCCGTCGAGGGCTCGGCCGAGCGCGGCGCGCGAGGACCGGAGCCCGTCGGCCGCTGCGACCTGGGGCGCGTCCTCGCCGCCGCCGAGCAGGTAGATGTCACAGGAGTCGGGGAGCGGGGTGCCGGCAGCGACCTCCACGATCGTGGCGTCGATGCCGCGAGCGCGGGCGCGGTGCTCGAGCACCAGTGCGTTGCCGCGGTCCCCGTAGGTGCCGAGGAGGTCGGGGTAGACGAGGGCGATGCGCAGGGCGCTCGTCATCACCAGAACTCCTTCGTGAGCCGGGTGAATTGCGTGTAGGAGGCGACGATGTGCACCTCGGCGCCGGCCACGCCGCGGGCCGCGGTGAGCGGGTCGTCCTCGACCGCGCAGGCGACGTCGCCGTAGTGGAGCCGGACGGCGACGTTGAGCGCCCGCTCGCCGCTGGCCACCACCGCGCGGTCGCTCAGCACCTCGAACGGCACGTCGTAGAGCCAGGACGGATCGCGGCCGTCGGCGATGTGCGCGTTCACCGCGAGCACGACACCCGTGTCCCGACCGGCGAGCCAGTGCAGCACCTCGGTCCAGCCGGCCGGGTTCTTCGCGAGCACCACCCGGGCCGCGCGGCCGTCGGGGAGCCGGTGCTCGGCGAACCGGCCCGACACGACCTCGACCGCGCCCATGCCCGCCACGGCCTCCTCGGCGTCCACCCCGAAGTGGGCCTCGGCCACGACCGCGGCGAGCGCGGCGTTCATGCGGTTCCACGTGCCGGGGATGGCGAGGTCGAGCGGGATGCGGCGCGGTCCGATCGCGAGCACGTCGTCCTCGAGTCGCAGGTCCGTGGCCGGCTCGGCGAACCCGCACCCGCCGCAGCGGAACCGTCCGTCCGGCCACTCGAGCAGCGCGTCGCAGCGCGGGCAGGTCGTGGCGTCCTGCTTCCACGGGATGCCGAGCGCGACCCAGGTGACCCGCTGCGCGGGCTCGGCCGCGTGGACCACGTGCGGATCGGAGGCGTTCGCCACGACGTGGCGCGCCGGATCCGCCGCGGTGATCGCCCGCCAGCGGTCGACGATCGCGTGCACCTCGCCGAACCGGTCGAGCTGATCGCGGCTGAGGTTGCCGAACACGAGCACCTCGGGCTCGAGGGGCCCGACGACGTGGGTCAACCAGCGCTCGTCGACCTCGAGCACGGCGACCGAGGGGTCGTGCGGGGTTGCGAGCGCCGCTGCGATCCCGCTCGCCATGTTGGCGCCGGTGTGGTTCGTGACGACGGGGAGGCCGGCGTGGCGCAGCGCATCGCACAGCAGGCGGGTGGTGGTCGTCTTGCCGTTCGTCGCCGACACGGTGACGACCCGGTCGCGGGCGCCGACGGTCCGGAGCAGATCGGGGTCGAGGGCGAGCATGATGCGCCCGCTCACCTGCGTGCCGGCGCCCCGGCCGGTGGCCCGTGAGGCCCACCCGGCGGCGCGGCCCGCGAGGATCGCAACGCGTCGACGGAGGTTCACCCCGGCATCATCGCAGGTGCCGCGAGCGCTCCGTGCTCGTGCGGCGGCGCGGGCGTTCCGTCAGTGGAGCCCGCACTCGGTCTTGCCGAGCGTGGCCCAGCGGCCCGAGCGGGGATCATCGCCGCTGGCCGGGCGGGTGCACGGCCAGCATCCGATCGACGCGTACCCGCGATCGGCCAACGGGTGCACCGGCAGGTCGTGGTCCCGCACGTACCCGGCCACGTCGAGGTCGGTCCAGTGCGCGATCGGGTTCACCTTCACGACGCCCCGGCCCACGTCGAAGGACACGATCGGCGCGTTGCGGCGCTGCTCGGTCTCGGCCCGTCGGAGGCCGGTCATCCAGGCGTCCCGATCGGCCAGCGCGCGCCCTAGCGGCTCGACCTTGCGGGCGGCGCAGCACGCGTCGGGGTCGGTCATCCAGAGGTCGTCGGCGACGCCCTCCGACCGCACGAACTCGACGTCGAGTTCGTAGCGCTCGCGCAGACGGTCGACGTACCAGAGGGTCTCGGCGAAGTGGTAGCCGGTGTCGAGGAACACGACCGGCAGGCTCGGCACGGTGCGGGCCACGAGGTCGAGCATCACGGCGTCCTGGAACGAGGACGCGAGCACCACGCGGTCCCCGAACGTCTCGGCCGCCCACGCGATGACGCGGGAGGCGGGGGAGTGCTCGAACGTCGCGTTGAGCCGGGCCAGTTCGCCGAGATCGGGGATCGGGCGCGTCCCGACGACCGGGGAGTCGGTGGTCGGGGTCACGTCGCGCACTCTCCGGCACCCACGTCCTTGACGTACGGACTCGTCTCGCCGAAGTCCGTGTAGAAGTCGGGGTTCTCCTCGGGGGTGGGGAAGACGTCGAGGTCGGCGAGTGCCGCGCCGACCGTCGCCGCACCGCCGCTGCGGTCGAGCCAGGTGCCGAAGGTCTCGCCCGCGCCGCGCTCATCGGCGAACCGGCGCACGACCCGCACGACGGCCTCACCGGCGTTGCGTGCCGGCACCTTCGTGGCCTTCTCGCCGAACGCGATCTCCATCGCGCCGACCCGGCCGCCCAGGAGCATCTGGTACCCCGGCGCGCTGCGCCCGTGGGCCCGTCGCTCGAGCCCGAAGAACCCGATGTCCGCGATGTGGTGCTGGCCGCAGGAGTTCGTGCAGCCGGAGATGTTCACCCGGATGCCGCCGACCTCGGCGAGACCGGCCTCCTCGAGGGCGCGGTCGATCTCCGAGCCGAGCCCACGGGACTGGGTCACCGCGAGGTTGCAGGTGTCCGCGCCGGGGCACGACACGACGTCCCGGCTGCGCTCGGCGCCCGGCGCGCCGAGGCCGAGGGCCTCGAGCCGCTCGTGGACGAGGGGCAGGTCGCCCTCGGCGAGGCCCCGGAACACGAGGTTCTGGCGGTTCGTGATGCGCACGTCGGCGGCGAGCTCGCGCTGGAGTGCGGCGAGGCCCCGCAGCTGCTCCGACGTGAGGTCACCGAGCGGCGCGTGCGCGTACGCGCTCACCGTGCCGTTCGAGCGACCCCGCACGACGTTGGCGAGTTCCCAGCGCCGGTAGGGGTCGAGCCCCGAGATGGTGACCGGTACCGCGTCGGCACTCACCGCGCCGTCGCCACCCGCCGGGGCGTCCCCGCGCTCGGCGACGATCGCCGGGATGCCGCCGGGCCACGTGGCCGAGGCCCGCAGGAACTTGCGTTCCTTGAGGATCCGCTCGCGGACCTCGTCGATGCCCATCGTCTCGACGAGCCACTTCATGCGGGCCCGCAACTTGTTGTCGCGGTTGCCGTAGTGGTCGAAGGTGCGCAGGATCGCCTCGACGGTCGGGAGGAGGTCCTCCCGACTCGTGAACTCCTCGAGCGCCTGGGCCGGGAACGGGTTGGCGCCGAGCCCGCCGGCGAGGAACACCCGGAAGCCGGGCTCGGTCGTGCCGTCGGGGAGGGCCCGGCTCACCGCGATGACGCCGACGTCGTTGAACATCGCCTGTCCGCAGTCGGTGGCGCAGCCCGAGAAGTTGATCTTGAACTTGCGGGGGAGGCGCTGGCCGAGTGGGTTGCGCAGCAGGTAGTCGTTGGTCGCCTGCGCCCAGGCCGAGATGTCGATGACCTCGAACGGGCAGGCCCCGGCGAGGTGGCAGCCCTGCACGTTGCGCACGGTGTCGCCGCAGGCCTCGCGCGAGGTGAGGCCGACCGCCGCGAGGATGCGGAGCACGTCCGGTACCTCGCGCAGCTCGACGAAGTGGAACTGGATGTTCTGGCGCGTCGTGAGGTGGCCCCACCCGCGCGAGTGGTCGTCGGCGATCACGGCGAACGCCTCGAGCTGCTCGGGCGTGACCGCTCCGTAGGGGATGCGCACGCGCACCATCTGGTTCGTGCCGCCCTGGCGCTGGCCGTAGATGCCCTGGGTGAGTCGGGTGACGCGGAAGACGTCCTCGTCGAGGTCGCCAGCGAGGTACTCCTCGATGGCCTCGGCGAAGCGGGCGATCTCGTCGGCGACCACGGGGTCGAGGACGGACGGCGTGGCGGGGGTGTCGATCGTCATGGGCCTTCGATCGGGAGGGGGGTGGGCGGTGACCCGGGACTCTAATTCCTGACCCCGCTAAATGCCAATAGCGAGGTCGGATTTCTGCCCGAGCGTCCGTGCCCCCGCCCGGCTCAGGGCCCGAGGAGTGGCGGGGCGGGCGGCTCGGCCCGATGGCGCAGCGACCGCACCGCCGCCCCGATGCCGACGAGGCCGACGAGCACGAGGGTGACCGGGACCGCCCGGCCCTCGAAGAACTGGGCCACCGTCCAGGGCACGTAGACGAGGATCCCGAGCAGGCCCGCAGCGGCGAGCCACGGCCGCGACCGGAGCGCGCCGAGGGCCGTGAGGCCACCGGCGATGACGACCCCGAGCGCGAGCGCCACGAAGGCCCGGCCCGAGTCCTGGTCCATGTGGGCGAACACGTTGCCGGCGGCGACGAGCACCGTGATCGCTCCGACGAGCTGGACCGCGATGGTCTCGGCCTCCTCGCCGTTCCACGCCTCGTGGATCGCGGTGGCACCGAACGCGAGCAGCAGGGCCGTGCTGACCCCGTACTGCCACGGGGCCTCGGCGAAGGACAGCGTGGCCGACAGGGTGATCGTCCCGACCGCGATGCCGGCGACGAGCACGCTCGGTTCCCGGCGCCGGAAGCCGAGCAGCACGAGCACGGCGCAGATGATCGACGCGATGCCGAACCCGGTGAACTCGCCCCAGGTCTCGGCGGCCGGCGCCGCGGCGGCGCCGAGGAGGAGCGCACCGAGCGGGAGCGCGAGCACGCGCCGGGGGAGCAGGCCCTGCCATGCCGCGTAGGTCCACGCCCCGCCGCAGCCGAGGAGCGCGATGGCGGTGAGCAGGCCCGCGCCCGACACGACGAGGGTGCCGCCGACCGCCAGCGCGATGAGCCCGGCGAACCACGCCACGAGCTGCAGGGGGCGGTCCCGGCGGAAGTAGAGCAGCCCGCCGACGACGGTCGCGGTGGCCCCGCACGCGAACGCCACGGCCTGGCCGGACGCCTCCGCGACCCCACCGACCTGGATCCCGGCGGCGATGGTGAGCCCGGCCGTCCCGAGGAGGTGCAGGACCTGGCGGAACCGCCACCACGGGCCGCCCGCCTGCTCGGGCACGGCGAAGCCGACCGCGACGAGCAGCGCGCCGATCGCGAGGGCGAGGATCGCCCCGGTCTGCAACGACAGGTCCACGCGCGCGACGACGATGCCGATGCCGATCGCGGCGAGCACGGCGCCGACGTACCCGAGGACCTCGGCCACGACCGGACCGCGCGCGGGCGGGGGTGCCGGGGCGGGCGCGTGCGTGCGCTCGTACTCGGTGATGGCGGCGACCTCGTCCTCGGTGATGAGCGCGGCCGCCCGCCACCGATCGAGGAGCGCCGCGGTCACCGCGGGGTCGCTCGTCCGATCCACGGACTCGGCGCGGCGGCGCACCGACACGATGACCACGACGGCGATGAGGATCGGGATGATGAGCATGAACACGGGTCCCTCCGACCTCGGGCCTCGGCGCCCGATGCCGCCATCGTCACACCCGGGCCGTCACCGCGCCATGGACACAGGTCCCGAACCGTCGGGTCGACCGGTCCCGCCCGGGCGGTCGGCGGCCCGCCGCTAGCCTCCCCGGGATGCGGATGTCCCGATTGTTCCTGCGCACGCTGCGAGACGACCCCGCCGACGCGGAGATCGACAGCCACCGGCTCCTCGTCCGCACGGGGGCGATCCGCCGGGTCGCCTCCGGGATCTACTCCTGGCTGCCGCTGGGCAACCGGGTGCTGCGCAACGTCGAGGCCATCGTCCGCGAGGAGATGGACGCCGCCGGCGCGCAGGAGGTCATCCTGCCGATCGCCCAGCCCCTCGAGCTCTGGGAGCGCACCGGGCGGGACACCGCCTACGGCCCGCAGATGTTCCGCCTGACCGACCGAAAGGAGACCGGGTTCGCCCTCGCGCCCACGGCGGAGGAGGTCATCACCTCCACGGTCGCGAACGAGTACTCGTCGTACCGCGACCTCCCGGTGAACCTGTACCAGATCAACTGGAAGTACCGCGACGAGCTGCGGCCGCGGTTCGGGTTGCTGCGGTCCCGTGAGTTCCTCATGAAGGACGCCTACTCGTTCCATGTCGACGCCGAGGACCTGCGGGCGACCTACCGCGACATGTACGAGGCGTACGAGCGGATCTTCGCCCGGTGCGGCCTCACCGTCCGGGCCGTCGAGGCCCAGGCCGGTGAGATCGGCGGCGACGTGAACCACGAGTTCATGGCCGTGGCCCCCGTCGGCGAGGACGACTTCGTCTGGTGCGCGGCCTGCGACTACGCGGCGAACGTCGAGGCCGCCATCCGACGCGCCGGACCTGCGGGCGCGCCCGTCGACGCGCCCGCCCCCGAGGACGTCGACACCCCGGGCGCGGGCGCGATCGCGGACGTCACCGCGCTCCTCGGCGTCGACGCGTCCACGCTGCTCAAGTCGATCGCGTTCGAGTGCGACGGGGACCTCGCGCTCGCCGTCGTCCCCGGCGACCGCGAGGTCAACGAGTTCGCGCTCCGCCGAGCGGTGGCCGGGCGGTCCGTGCGCCTGCTCACCGACGAGGACTTCGCGGCCCGCCCGACGGTGCCCAAGGGCTTCATCGGCCCGCACCACCCGGACGTCCGGCTCGTGGTCACCGATCCCGCGGTCCACGCGGGTCGGACCTGGGTCGTCGGTGCGAACCGGGTCGACGCGCACACCCGGAACGTGGTGCCCGAGCGCGACTTCCGGATCGACGTCGTCGCCGACCTCGTCACCGTCGTCACCGGCGACGGCTGCCCGCGGTGCGACGGCGAGCTGCGGATCGACCGGGGCATCGAGGTCGGGCACGTGTTCCAACTCGGCACGAAGTACTCGACCGCGCTCGACGCGATCTACACCGACGACGCCGGGGCCCAGCACCCGATGGTGATGGGCTGCTACGGCATCGGCGTGTCGCGCATCGTCGCGGCCGTCGTCGAGGAGTGCTCGGACGACGCCGGCATCGCCTGGCCCGCCGGCATCGCGCCCTACGACGTCCACCTCGTCGTGCTCCCCGGGCGTGGCGACGCGGCGGCCGGGGTGGTCGACGCCGCCGAGCGGCTCTACCGCGAGCTCCAGGCCGCAGGGGTCTCGGTGCTCCTCGACGACCGCGACGCGAGTCCCGGCGTGAAGTTCGCCGACGCCGATCTCCTCGGGATGCCGGTGCAGATCACCGTGGGGGCCAAGGGCCTCGCGCGGGGCGTGGCCGAGCGCAAGGTCCGCCGCACGGGGGACCGGGACGAACTGGCGATCGAGGCCGTCGTCGCCGCCCTTGCGGGGCGGTGACCCCCGCCCCCGGGGCCGGGTGCCCGGGGTCCCGGCCCACGCCCGCCCCCGGGGCCCCACGGCCCGCGGGCCCGGTCTGGTAACCTCTCGGGCGTTCGATCGTCCATCGGGCCCTGGCGGCCGGAACGACGTGGGCTTCTCGCCCACGTTTTTTGTTGCCGGGGCACGCCCGGCGGCCAGGTGAGGGAGGTGTTGAGATCATGGGGAAGGGTGACCGCCTCGATGATCTGCGCGCCCGCCTCGAGGCCCCGCTCGCCGATCTCGGCCTCGACCTCTTCGACGTCGTGCGCACCGGCAAGGGCCGGGGCACGGTCGTCCAGGTCATGGTGGACCGTCCGGGCGGGGTCGACCTCGAGACCGTCACCGAGGCGACCCGGGTCATCTCGCCCCTCCTCGACGAGTGGCCGGGCATCGACTCGGCCTACACGCTCGAGGTCTCGAGCCCCGGGCTCGAGCGTCCGCTGCGCCGCCCCGCCCACTTCGCGGGCGCCCGGGGCATGAGCGTCACCGTCCGCTGCCGCGACGAGGCCGGGGTCGCCCGGCGCGTGCGCGGAGTCCTCGTCGCCAGCGACGAGGAGGGCTGCACCGTCGAGGTCGACGGCGCGCCGCAACG
>JBJTOY010000046.1:0-14391 GCA_046074845.1 Actinomycetes bacterium
TGGGCCTGGGGTGTCCGTACCGCCCGATTCAGGTTCCGACGCGCGCGCCGGCTTCTGGAGCGGGACTGAGGAGTATAGGGATGCTCGAGGGGGAGGTCAACTCGGAGTTCGGGTTCTCGACGACGGCGCCGCCCCCGGGGACGAGGCCCCACGCCGGGGCCGGCTCGACGGTTAGTCTCCTGATCCATGGGAAGCAAGGGATCCAAGCCCCGCAAGCCGAGCCACTCGCAGCACCTGCCGAAGGTCGGGACCGCCACCGAGAACGCCCGGCTGCAGCGGGAGGAGCGGGCCGCGATCGGCGACGTCATGGGGATCAGCGGGCCGGTCCTCCGGATCGTCATGGTCATCGGGGCGATCGCGCTCGTCGGGGGCCTGCTCGGCCTCATCATCTTCAACTGAGGCCGCCCCAGACCCCGACGACCCCGGGGACGGCGGCCGCGGCGGCTCAGGAGACGACGATGCGGGCCCAGGCCCGCTTGCCGACCTGGATGAGGCGGCCGTCGACGGCGGCGACGTCGACCTCGAGATCGGCGTCGGCGACCTTCTCGCCCTCGATGCGCACGCCACCCTGCTCGATCTTGCGCCGCCCCTCCTTGTTCGAGGGCACGAGGCCGGCGGTCGCCAGGAGCCGGGCCAGCGGCATCGGGAGGTCGGCGGCGGCGATGGCGACCTCGGCGACCTCGGTCGGCGCCGCCCCCTCCCGGAACACCCGGTCGAACTCGGCCTCGGCCGCCTCGCCCGAGCCGTCGCCGTGGTACAGGTCGACGACCGTCCGGGCGAGCAGGCGCTTGGCCTGCACCGCGGCGAGCGCCCCCGATGCGAGGTCGGCGAGCACCGCCTCGACCCGGTCGGGGAGCCAGCCCGTCGTGAGTTGGAAGTACCGGGGCATGAGGGCGTCCGGGATGCTCATGAGCTTCCCGAACTGCTCCCCCGCCGGCTCGGCGATCCCCACGTAGTTCCCGAGTGATTTCGACATCTTGTTGACGCCGTCGAGCCCCTCGAGCAGGGGCGTCGTGATGACGACCTGGGGCTCCTGGCCCTCGGCCTCCTGGAGTTGGCGCCCCATGAGGTTGTTGAAGAGCTGGTCGGTGCCGCCCAGTTCCACGTCGGCCCGGACCTGCACCGAGTCCCAGCCCTGCATGAGCGGGTACATGAGTTCGGACAGCGAGATCGGAGAACCCTCGCGGTACCGCTTCGTGAAGTCGTCGCGCTCGAGGATCCGGGCCAGCGTCGTGCGGCCGAGCAGCCGCAGGACCTCGGCCATGTCCATCGGCGCCAGCCAGTCGGCGTTCCGCACGACCTCGATGCGGCCCGGGGTGAAGTCGAGGATCGCCCGGACCTGCTCGACGTAGGTGTTCGCGTGCGCCTCGACCTGCTCGGGGGTGAGCGGCGGCCGGGTCGCCGAGCGTCCGGTCGGGTCCCCGACGCGGGCCGTGAAGTCCCCGATGATGAGCACGGCCGTGTGGCCGAGGTCCTGGAACTGGCGGAGCTTGCGCAGCACCACGGTGAACCCGAGGTGGATGTCCGAGGCGGTCGGGTCGATGCCGAGCTTCACGCGCAGCGGCGCACCCTTGGCCAACTTCCGCCGCAGATCGGCCTCGGAGATGACGTCGACCGCACCGGCGGTGAGGATCCGGATCTGCTCGTCGACGCTCGCCACGGGGCCGACGCTACCAAGTGGACCGATCCGTCCCCGCCGACCGGTGAACCCCGGCACCGACCGCCGCCGGTCAGAATGGCGGGGTGCTGACACCTCCCCGCGTGCTCCGAGCACGTCGTCGCACCGTCCTCGCCGTCGCGCTCGCCGGACTCCTCGGCGCGTCGACCCTCACGGCCTGCTCGTACACGACCGAGGTCGAGCTCCCCACGGCCGACCCACAGACCTCCCGGGTGCTCTGGGACGACGGCACGACGCTCACGACGCTGCACGCCGAGCAGAACCGGGAGGACGTCCGGCTCGCGGCGATGGGCGAGACCCTGCCGACCGCAGTCGTGGCGATCGAGGACGCCCGGTACTTCGACCACAAGGGCGTCGACCCCCGCGGGATCCTGCGGGCCCTGACCCGCGACGTGCAGGCGGGCCGTGCGGTCGAGGGTGGTTCGACCATCACCCAGCAGTACGTGCGGGCGGTGCTGCTGAGTCCGGAACGCAACTTGCAGCGCAAGATCAAGGAGGCCGTGCTCGCGGTCCAACTCGAGCGCCAGTACTCGAAGCGCACGATCCTCGAGCGCTACCTCAACCTCATCTACTTCGGGAACGGCGCGTACGGCGTACAGGCGGCGGCTCAGACCTACTTCGGTCGGGACGCCCGGGACCTCGACCTCGCGCAGTCCGCGTTCCTCGCCGGGATCATCCGCGCCCCCGGCGACTATGACCCGTACGAGCACCCCGAGGCGGCGCTGGCCCGGCGCAACGAGGTGCTCGACCGCATGGCCGAACTCGGGCGGGCCGACGCCGCCGCCGTGGCCGCCGCGATCGCGACACCGCTCGGCGTGGTCCCCGAACCGGCGGACGCCCGATCCGCAGCACCGCACTTCGTCGACCGGGTGCGCGCGTTCATCGTGGACACCGAGGCGTTCGGCCCGACGCGTGCGGCCCGGGAGCGCCTGCTCTACGAGGGCGGCCTGCGCATCGAGACGACCCTCGACCCGAAGGCCCAGGCCCAAGCGGTGGCCGCGGTCCAGCGCACGCTGGTGCGCCCGGGCACCGATCCGGCCGCCGCAGTGGTGGCGATGGATCCGCGCAACGGCCACGTGCTCGCGTACGTCGGCGGCCCCGACTACTACGGCGGACAGGCCTGGGCCCGCTACGACCTCGCCGGGCAGGGCAGCCGGTCCGCCGGCTCCACCTTCAAGCCCTTCGTGCTCGCCGCCGCGCTCGAGGAGGGCATCCCGATGACCCGGGACTACCCGGCACCGGGAGAACTCGCGATCCCCATCCGCGGGCAGGCCCCGTGGGTCGTGCGCAACTACGACGGGCAGGGATCGGGACGGATGGACCTCGCCGATGCGACGGTGCGATCGGTCAACACCGTCTACGCGCAGCTCATCATGGATGTGGGCCCCCAACCCGTCGTCGACCTCGCGGCGAGGATGGGCGTCCGCTCGAAGCTCGGCGCGTTCCCATCGGCCGCGCTCGGGACGAACGGGGTGACCGTGCTCGACATGGCCAGCTCGTACGCGACCCTCGCCGCCGACGGCTCCCACATCGATCCGGTGTTCGTGACCCGGGTCTCGGACTCCTCCGGACGTGTCCTGTGGCGGGCCCGCCCCCAACGGACCCGCGCACTCCCCTCCCGCATCGCACGCGAGGTGACGGCGGTGCTCGAGGACGTCGTCGAGCGCGGCACGGCGGTGAACGCGCGGATCGGTCGTCCGGTCGCAGGGAAGACGGGCACCGGTGAGGAGTGGTCGGACGCGTGGTTCGTCGGCTACACGCCCGAGTTCGTGGCCGCGGTCTGGGTCGGCTTCCCGGACGCGGTGCGCACCATGCGGCCGCCGACCACCCGCATCACCGTGACCGGGGGCTCGTGGCCGGCCCAGATCTTCCAGGGCCTCGCGGGCGCCTTCCTGGCCGAGACCCCGGCATCGGACTTCCCGGTCCCCGAGCCGGCCGACCCGGAGCCCGGCGCTACCACCGGTCCGACCGGACCCGGCCTCGCCTCGGTCATCGGCCTCGAGGTCGACACCGCGAGCCGCCTGCTCGTCGACGCCGGGCTGCGGGTCCGTATCGTCGAGGCCTCGAGCCGTGGCGTGGCCGCGGGACGGGTCATCTCGCAGTCGCCGAACGCCCGCTACCTCGTGCGACCGGGCGACCTCGTGACGCTCACGGTCTCGACCGGTCCGCCGCCGGTGGTCACCGTGCCGAGCGTGCTGGGCCTGAGTGCGTCCCAGGCCGTCGCGGCGCTCGCGGACGCCGGGTTCCAGGCCCAGTTGCGCCTCGAGGCCGAACCGCCGCCGGGCGATCCTGCGCGCCTCGGCCGGGTCTGGAAGCAGTTGCCCTCGGGCGGCACCACCCAGGCCGTGGACGAGGCCGTCGTCGTCTGGGTGAACCCCTAGGGCTCAGGCCACGCGCACCGGCAGGGCGTCCAGCCCGCGCAGCACGATGCGGCCGTTGCGCACCGGGTCCGCCGCCACCTCGAGCGTCGGCAGCCGCCGTGCGAGCGTGCCGAGCGCGATCCGACCCTCGAGGCGGGCCAGCGCAGCACCGAGGCAGTGGTGGATGCCGTTGCCGAAGGAGAGGTGGGCGCCCGCACCCGCACGCCCCAGGTCGAGCACATCGACGCTCGGACCCCACCGCTCCGGATCGTGGTTCGCCGAACCGAGGCAGGTGAGCACGAAGTCGCCGGACTCGACCGTGCGGCCTCCGATCTCCGTCGGCTGGAGGATGATCCGTCGGGAGTACTGGACCGGCGAGTCCCAGCGCAGCAGTTCCTCGGTGGCGTTCTGCGCGAGGTCGCTCGCCGCGCCGAGCCGGGCGTACTCGGACGGGTGGCGGAGCAGGGCGAGGGTGCCGTTCCCGATGAGGTTCACGGTCGTCTCGTGCCCGGCGATGTAGATGAGCATCACCTGGTCGAGCAGTTCGGCCTCGTCGAGCGCGTCGCCGTCGTCCTCGGCGCGGATCAGTTCGGAGAGCAGCAGGTCGTCGGGCCGTGCGCGCTTGTCCGCGATCCGATCGGTCACGTAGGCCCGCATCGCGACGCTCGAGGCGGTGGCGTCGGCGATCTCGGCCTCGGTGAGGATCGGATCGAGCGTCTTGACGAGCGCGTGCGACCAGGCCCGGACCATCG
The DNA here is from genome assembly GCA_046074845.1 of Actinomycetes bacterium. Lineage (GTDB taxonomy): Bacteria > Actinomycetota > Acidimicrobiia > IMCC26256 > IMCC26256 > IMCC26256. The sequence goes on from JBJTOY010000046.1 coordinate 4,791, forward strand.
GCGCGTCCTCGGCCGGCATCCCGAGCATCTCGGTGATCACCGCGAACGGGATGACGAACGCCAGGTCGTCGATGACGTCGCCGCCGCCGTCCCGCTCGATACCGTCGATGGACGCGTCGACGAGACACTGCACGAGCGGCTCGAGCGCGGCGACCGTCCGGGGCGTGAACGCCTTGGTGACGAGCCGACGCAACCGGTCGTGGTCGGGCGGATCGAGGTTCAGGATCCCCCGCGACCCGTTCGACCCGCCGGACCGCAACTGCTCGGCCCACTCGCGGCCCGGTACGGGGGTCGCGTTCCGGTCCTCGACGCTCGTACGAGGGTCCCGCAGCAGGGTCTGGGCGTCGTCGTAGCGGAACAGCGTCCATCCGCCCACGAGGTTGCGGTGGACCGGATCGGTCTCGCGCATCTGCCGGTAGGTGGGCACCGGGTCGTCCATGACCTCCGGGGCGTACGGGTTGAACATCGACGCGTCCACGACGGTCGAACCTAGCCGTGGCGGCTCAGCCGAGTGCCGCGACCTGGGCGGCCAGGAGCCCGCGCGCGCGGGCGAGCTGCACGGCCACCGGACCGGGACCGGCCCCGCCGGGCGTGGTGCGCCGCGACACCGCGACGCCTGGCCCGAGGAGTTCGAGCGCGTCCGACCCGAGCGCGGGCTCGGCGGCCACGAGGTCGGCCATCGTGCCCTCGCCGGCCAGCGCACGCCGGACCACGGCACCGACGATGGCGTGCGCCTCCCGGAACGGGGTCCCCCGCTCCACGAGGAACTCGGCGAGGTCGGTGGCCGCCGCGGTCGGCACGTCGGCCGCAGCCCGCATGGACCCGCCGACGAACTCGATGCCGGCCATGAGGCCGGTGAGCGCCGACAGCGTGAGGCCGCAGGTGTCGACCGCGTCGAACAGCGGCTCCTTGTCCTCCTGGAGGTCGCGGTTGTACGCGAGCGGGAGCCCCTTGAGCGTGGCGAGGAAGCCGGTGAGGTCCCCGAGGACCCGGCCGGCCTTGGCCCGCGCGAGTTCGGCGATGTCCGGGTTCTTCTTCTGGGGCAGCATCGAGGAGCCGGTCGAGTACGCGTCGGGGAGCCGCACGAAGCCGAACTCCTCGCTCGACCACAGCACGATCTCCTCGCCGATGCGCGACAGGTGGATCGCGAGGAGACTCGCCGCGAACAGCGTCTCGGCCACGAAGTCGCGATCCGACACCGCGTCGAGGGAGTTCTCGAACCGCCCCGAGAACCCGAGGGCCGCCGCGGTGGCGTCCGGGTCGAGCGGGAGGCTGGAGCCCGCGAGCGCGCCGGCGCCGAGCGGCGAGACGTCGGCACGATCGGCGGCGGCCAGGAACCGCTCCACGTCGCGGCCCAACGACCAGACGTGGGCGAGCAGGTGGTGGGCCAGGAGGACCGGCTGGGCGCGTTGCAGGTGGGTGTACCCCGGCAGGTAGACGTCGCCGGCCGCTTCGGCCCGGGCCACCAGGACCTCCTGGAGCGCGTGGATGCGTCGCGCGACGGCTCGGGCCTCGCGCCGGGTCCAGAGCCGCAGGTCGGTCGCGACCTGGTCGTTGCGGGACCGGCCGGTGTGCAACTTGGCCCCGGCCGGACCGGCGAGTTCGGTGACCCGCCGCTCGACCGCGGTGTGGATGTCCTCGTCGGAGGCCACGAACACGAACGCACCGTCGGCGAGTTCGGCGCCCACCGCGTCCAACGCGTCGAGCACCGCGGCGGACTCCTCGGCCGTGAGCAGACCGACCGCGGTCAGCATGCCGACGTGGGCACGCGATCCGGTGAGGTCGTCGGCCGCGAGGCGCACGTCGAAGGGCAGGCTCACCGTGAAGGCGAGCAGTTCCTCGGCCGGACCCTCACCGAACCGGCCGTGCCACAGCGGCCGACCCTCGGTCACACCACACCGCCGGGCCGCTGCCGCTTCGACCAGGTCTCCACGCCGAGACCCCAGAGCCGCACGAATCCGGCCGCATCCTCGTGCCGGAAGGCGTCGGCGGCCTCGTAGGTCGCAAGGGCGTAGTCGTAGAGACCCGCCGTGGCCCGCCGGCCGTTCGGCGCGCAGCGGCCGGGCTCGAGGAGGAGTCGCACCTCGCCGGTCACGTGCTCCTGGGTGCTGTCGATGAAGGCGTCGAGCGCCTCACGCAGCGGCGAGAACCACAGGCCGTCGTAGACGAGCTCGGCGTACCGGGTCTCGAGCCGCTGCTTCTCCCGCATGACGTCGCGCTCGAGGGTAATCCCCTCGAGGTCCTGGTGGGCCACGATGAGCGAGAGCGAGCCCGGGCACTCGTAGGTCTCCCGGCTCTTGATGCCGACCCGCCGGTTCTCGACCATGTCGATCCTGCCGTAGCCGTACGAGCCGGCGATCGCGCCCATCTCGAGCACGAGCGCGTCCATCGGCATCGCCTTCCCGTCGAGGCTCACGGGCAGGCCCCGCTCGAACCCGACGACGACCTCACGCGGTTCGCTCGGAGCATCGGCGACGTGGGCCGTGAGGTCGTAGATGTCGGCGGGCGGCGCGTTCCAGGGATCCTCCATCTCGCCGCACTCGATGGCACGGCCCACGAGGTTCTCGTCGATGGAGTACGGCTTGGCCTTGTTGACGTTGATCGGGATGTCGAACTTCGCGGCGTACTCGATGCAGTCCTCACGGGTGAGGCCCCACACGCGGGTCGGCGCGAGGACGTCGAGGGACGGGTCGAGCGTGCGGATGCCGACCTCGAAGCGGACCTGGTCGTTGCCCTTGCCGGTGCAGCCGTGGGCGACCGCGTCCCCGCCGTACCGCTGGGCCGCATCGACGAGGTGCTTGACGATCACCGGGCGGCTGAGCGCCGAGACGAGCGGGTACTTGCCCTCGTAGAGCGCGTTCGCCCGCAGGGCCCGCCCGAAGTACTCGGTCGCGAACTCGGCCCGCGCGTCGATGACCTCGGCCTCGACCGCGCCGGCCGCCCTCGCCCGCTCGACCACGGCGTCCCAGTAGGCCTGGTCGGCATCCGGCACCTGGCCCACGTCGACGGCGAGTGCGACGACCTCCGCGCCCCACTCCTCCTGGATCCACTTCACGGCGACCGACGTGTCGAGGCCGCCGGAGTACGCGAGCACCACCCGCTTGGCATCCACCATGGGAGTCATTCCTCTCTCAGAGTCCGGCCAGCTCGGCGAGCCGGGCCGCCACCTTCGCACCACCGACGTCCTCGGCGCACACCACCATCACCGTGTCGTCACCGGACACGTTGCCCAGCACACCGGCGAGGCCGGAGCGGTCGAGGGCCGAGCCCACGACGTGCGCGGATCCAGGCGGCGTGCGGAGCACGACGAGGTTGGCACTGTGGGCCACCTCGACGACGAACTCCCCCATCACCCGCCGCAGGTGGTCGTCGGGCACGATCCGTTCCTGCGCGAGTTCGGGCACGGCGTAGACCATCGACCCGCCGGGGATCCGCACCTTCACCGCGCCCAGGTCCTCGAGGTCCCGGCTCACCGTGGCCTGGGTCGCCGTGATGCCCTCGGCCGCGAGGAGATCGACCAATTGGGTCTGGCTCCCGACCGCCTGCTCCTCGAGGATGCGGGCGATCCGGTGCTGCCGCTGGGGCTTGCCGAGCGTGGCCATCAGTCCGCCTCCGCACCGGGCAGGACGAGTGCGAAGAGCGCGCGGGCGCTGTGCATCCGGTTCGCGGCCTGCCGCCACACCGCGGAGCGCGGGCCGTCGATCACCGAAGCCGCGACCTCCTCGCCCCGGTGGGCGGGCAGACAGTGGAGGAACCACGCGTCGGGTGCGGCCGCGGCCATGAGGGCATCGTCGACCTGCCATGGCGCGAACGCGACCCGGCGGGCGTCGGCCTCGTCCTCGGCGCCCATCGAGGTCCACACGTCGGTGTAGACGGCGTCGGCGCCGTGGACGGCCTCGTGCGGATCCTGCACGAGCGTGATCGAACCGCCGAGGTTGCGAGCGTGGTCGACGACGTCCGCGTCGAGCTCGTAGCCGGGCGGCGAGGACACGACGAGGTCGAGCCCGGTCATCGCCGCCCCGAAGGCGAGCGAGGCCGCAACGTTGTTGCCATCACCGACGTACGCGAGCCGCCGGCCCTCGATCCCCCCGAACAGCTCGCGGATCGTGAGCAGGTCGGCGAGCCCCTGGCACGGGTGGGCCCGATCCGAGAGGAGGTTGATGACGGGGACGGCTGCGGCCGCGCGCAGGCCCTCGAGCACGGCATGGTCGAACACCCGCGCCGCGATGATCGAGCAGTACGACCCGAGGGTGCGGGCCACGTCCTCGACGCTCTCGCGGGTACCGATGCCGATCTCCTCCGGCCGGATGTAGATGGGGTGCCCGCCGAGCGTGGCCACCGCCATCTCCGAGGACACCCGGGTACGCGCGGAGGGCTTCTCGAAGACGAGCGCGACGCCTCGGCCGCGCAACGCGGCGGGTACGCCGGACGGGTCGCGCTTCCAGGCCTCGGCCCGGTCGAGGATCGTCGCGACCTGGGCGGGGGTGAGATCGTCGAGTTCGAGGACGTGCTGGGTCACGGAGCCTCCGTGGATCGGATCGCGGCCGCGAGGCGTGACACACCCTCGTCGATCTCCGCGTCGGTGATGAGCAGGGGCGGCGTGAGCCGCAGGGCGGTCGCCGTGACCGCGTTCACGACGAGCCCGTGCTCGAGACAGGCGTTCTGCACCGCCTTCGCATCGGCGTCCGGGCCGAGTTCGGCGGCGAGGAGCAGGCCGTGGCCGCGCACGTCGATGACGCCGGACGTCGCGCGCAGGGCCGCCGCGAGCCGCTTGCCGGCCGCCTCGGCGCGTTTCGGAACGTCCTCGGCCTCCATGACGTCGAGCACGGTGAGCGCGGCCCGGGCCGCGAGCGGCTGGCCGCCGAACGTGGTGCCGTGGTCGCCGGCCCGGAAGGCCGCGGCCACGTCGTCCCGGGCCCAGCACGCCCCGATCGGCATCCCGTTCCCGAGGGCCTTGGCCATCGCCACGATGTCCGGGCGCACGTCGTCGCCGTGCTCGAAGCCGAACCACCTCCCCGTTCGACCGAGCCCGGTCTGGACCTCGTCGGCGATGAGCAGCACCTCGCGCTCATCGCAGAGCGACCGCACCGCCTCGAGGTAGCCGGGGGCGGCGGGGATGACCCCGCCCTCGGCCTGGATGGATTCGAGCATCACGGCGCAGACCCGCTCGTCGAGCGCGACCCGCAGCGCGTCGAGGTCGCCGAACTCGACCTGCCGGAAGGTGGCCGGCATCGGCTGGAAGGTCTCCTGCTTCGCGGGCTGACCCGTGGCGGCGAGTGCGGCGAGCGTGCGTCCGTGGAACGAGTTGAACGCGCTGATGATGTGGAACCGCTCCGGCCCACCGTTGAGCTGGCCGTAGCGACGGGCCAACTTGATCGAGCACTCGTTCGCCTCGGCCCCCGAGTTCGTGAAGAAGACCCGACCCGAGGTGCCGGTCGCCGAGGTGAGCAGCAGGTCGAGCCGCTCGGCGAGCCGCGGCTGGATCTCGTTGTAGAACAGGTTGGAGACGTGGAGCAGCATGCTCGCCTGCTCGGCGATCGCCGCGGCGACCGTCGGGTGCGCGTGCCCCAACGACGTGACCGCCAGCCCGCACAGGAAGTCGAGGTACTCGCGTCCCTCGGCGTCCCACAGCCGCGTGCCCTCCCCCCGCACGAACGTGACGGGCTGGCGACCGTAGGTCTGGAAGACGTGCTCCGCGTCGAGTGCGACGAGCTGCCCGTGGGCGAGGTGCTCCATCAGCCGCCCTCGACCATCGTGCCGATGCCCTCGCTCGTGAAGAACTCGAGCAGGAGCGCGTGCGGGAGCCGGCCGTCGAGGATGTGGGCCCGCCGCACCCCGTTGCGGAGCGCGTGGGCACAGGACTCGAGCTTCGGGATCATCCCCTCCCCCGCCTTGCCGTCGGCGAGCAGTCGCTCGAGACCGGCGAGGTCGGTCCGGGAGATGAGCGTCGACTCATCGGGCCACTCGGCGTACACGCCGGCGACGTCGGTGAGGTAGACGAGCTTCTCGGCCCCGAGCGCCTCGGCGATCGCGCCGGCGACCGTGTCGGCGTTGATGTTGTAGGCCTGACCGGCCTCGTCGACGCCGACGGTCGCGATGACGGGAATGAGCTCCTGGCCGATGAGCCGCTCGAGGATCGCGGGCTCGATGCGCGACACGTCACCGACGAACCCGAGGGCCGGATCGCGCTGGGTGACGGTGATGAGGCCGGCGTCCTCCCCCGACAGGCCGACCGCGTACGGGCCCTGCTGGTTGATGGAGGCGACGACCTCGCGGTTGACCTTGCCCACGAGGGCCATGCGGACGATGTCGACGGTCTCGGCATCGGTGACCCGCCGCCCGTCGACGAAGGTCGGCTCCTTGCCGAGCCTCTGCATGAGATCGGTGATCTGCGGCCCCCCACCGTGGACGACGACCGGGTTGATGCCGACGAGGCGCATGAGGACGATGTCCTGCGCGAAGAGTTCGGCGAGTTCGGGCGAGTCCATGGCGTGGCCGCCGTACTTCACCACGACGGTGCGACCCGAGAACTCCCGGATGTACGGGAGCGCGTCGGCGAGGACGGCGGCCCGTTCCTCGGCGGTGGCGGTGCGCTGGTCGGTCACGAGGTGCCCCGGTTCTCGTCGATGTAGGCGTAGGACAGGTCGGTGAAGAGCATCTCGGCCTCGCCCTGCCCGAGCCCGAGATCGGCGACGATCGCGATCTCGCGCCCGGCCATGACCGCGCGCACCGCGGCCGTGTCGTGGGCGGCCTCGATGCCCTGGGTGCAGACCACGTGGCCGCCGTAGGAGATGGTCACCCGTTCCTGGTCGATGAACGCACCGGAGGCCCCGAGTTCGGAGAGCACCCGACCCCAGTACGGGTCCTCGCCGTTGAGCGAGCACTGCACGAGTTGGCTCGACGCGACGGCCCGTGCCGCCTGCGCGGCTTGCGCGTCGGTGCGGGCTCCGGTCACCCGGATCGAGGCCAACTTGGTGGCGCCCTCGGCGTCGGTGGCCATCTGACGGGCGAGCGACGCACACACGCTCGTCATCGCGTCGACGAGCGCCCAGTAGTCGGCGCCCTCGGTCTTCGTGATCGTCGGGCCGCCGGCCGCACCGTTCGCGAGCACGAGCACCGTGTCGTTCGTCGAGGTGCAGGCGTCGACGCAGAGCGCGTTGAATGACGTCGACACCGCGAGGGTGAGCGCCCGCTCGAGCACGTATGGCGTGGCGTCGGCATCCGTGGTGAGCACCGCGAGCATCGTGGCCATGGCCGGGGCGAGCATCGCGGCGCCCTTGGCCATACCGCCGACGACCGCCCCGCTCGAACCGACCGGCGCGACGGCCTCCTTGCGCACGGTGTCGGTGGTGAGGAGCGCGTCGGCCGCGGCCGTCCCCCCGTTGAGGTTCGCCGCCACCGTCGGGATGCCCGCCTCGAGCACGTCCATCGGCATCGTGTACCCGATGAGTCCGGTCGAGCAGACGAGGAAGTCGCTCGGCGCGAGGCCGTAGGCCCCGGCCGCGAGTTCGCACATGCGCGTGGCGTCGGCCCGTCCACGCGCACCAGTGGCCGCGTTCGCGTTGCCCGAGGACAGCACGACGCCGGCCGCGTGGCCGTCGGCGAGGTGGGCCCGGCTCACGAGCACCGGTGCCGCGGTGGCGAGATTGGTGGTGAACACCCCGGCAGCGGGCACGGGCCTGCGATCGGCCGTGACGACGACGGCGAGGTCCGGGGCGCCGCTCGGCTTGATGCCGATGGCCGCGCCCCCCGCCTCGAAGCCCTGCGCGGCGGTGATGCTCATGGCATGAGTCCCGTGACGGGGAGTCCCGTGGTCTCCGGGATTCCGAGGAGCAGGTTGGCGTTCTGGATCGCCTGGCCGGACGCGCCCTTCACGAGGTTGTCCATCACGCCGAGGGCGAGCACCCGGTTCGTGCGCGCGTCGTACCGCACGGTGATCTGGACGGTGTTGGCCCCGGTGCAGGCCTTCGTGGTCGGCGGTTCGTCGGTGACCACCACGAACGGCTCGTCCGCGTAGTAGTCCCGGTACCGGGCGAGCAGGGACTCGGTGGACAGCCCGTCGACGATCGGCGTCGCGTGGGTGGTCGCATGGATGCCCCGGATCATCGGGGCGAGGTGCGGGGTGAACAGCACCTGCACCGGCGCACCGGCGACGTGGCCGAGCACGTGCTCCATCTCGGCGGTGTGGCGGTGCGAGAGCAGACCGTAGGTGCCGATCGTCTCGTCGACCTCGCTGAACAACGAGGTGACCTTCGCGCCCCGGCCCGCACCGGACACCCCCGACATCGCATCGACGAGCAGCCCGTCCTTCGCGACGAGGCCGTCGGCGAGCAGCGGGGCGAGGGTGAGGCTGCTCACCGTCGGGTAGCAGCCGGGCGAGGCGACGTGTGCGGCGCTGCGGATCTCGGACCGGAACACCTCCGGCAGGCCGAACGCGAACCGGGCCTGCAGATCGGGCGCGGTGTGCTCCTCCCCGTACCACTGCTCGTAGACCGGCGGGGCGAGCCGGAAGTCGGCGCCGAGGTCGACGACGTGGGGCACGGCCTCGACGAGCGCCGGGATCACCTGCTGGGAGGCCCCGTGCGGCAGGGCCACGAACACGAGGTCCAGCCCGGCCATGGCCGCGGGGTCGACCGGGGTGTAGGCGAGGTCCGGGTAGGCGGCGGCCAACGACGGGTACAGCGAGGCGACCCGGGCCCCGGCGTTGGAGTCACCCGTGGCCAGGACGACCTCGGCCTGCGGATGGGCGTGGAGGAGGCGCAGGAGCTCGGCGCCCGTGTAGCCCGAACCCCCGACGACCCCGATGTGGAACGACATGTGGGCCACTATACACCACACTGCATACTCTTGCGGGACCGTTGCGGCCCACCTACCGGAGTTCGGCGGCGTGGGCCCGGGTGACCGCGTCGATGCAGGCGGCGCGGGCCTCGCCGACCTCGGTGTCGGTGAGGGTGCGCTCGGCGCTGCGGAAGCGCAGGGCGAAGGCGACGCTGCGCCGCCCCTCCCCCAGCGCCTCGGATCGGAACACGTCGAAGATCCGGACGTCCTCGAGGAGGTCGCCGGCGGCGTCGCGGAGCGTGGTGACGACGGCGGCCGCGGGTACGGCGTCCTCGAGCACGAAGGCGAGGTCCACCCCGCTCGCCGGGAACCGTGACGGGGCGACGTACCGACGCTCGCGACGGGACGCGCCGAGCAGCGCGCCGAGGTCGAGCTCGGCGGCCACGACCGGACCGGCGAGACCGTGCACGCTCAGCGCGTCGCGGTCGACCTCGCCGACGTGACCGACGACGGCGCCGTCGACGATGACCGCCGCGGTGCGCCCCGAGTGGAGACCCGGCGTGGTCGCGGCCTCGAGGCGCGCGTCGGCGAGGCGGAGGGCGTCGATCACGGCATCGACCGCACGGATCGCGTCGTAGACGTCGACCGGACGGTCGGCCTCGTGCGGACGGCCCGCGCGCGTGCCGGAGATCGCGATCGCGACGTGGTCTCGCTCGTCGGGTTGGAGCGCTCCGTCGCCCGGACGGCGGAAGACGTGGCCCGTCTCGAAGAGCGCGACGTCGGCGTTGCCCTGCGCGGCGTTGAAGGCGACCGCGCCGAGCAG
>JBJTOY010000047.1:0-25293 GCA_046074845.1 Actinomycetes bacterium
AGGCGGTACACGGTCATGGTCGAGACGCGCATGAGGTCGGCGACCTCCTGGACCGTCAGGAACCTCGACTTCGACAACGGCTGAGACACGTGAGAAGACCCTCCACTCCGAACGGCGGTGACCCTAGGCGGGTGGTGCGCCTGTTGTCGAACGTGAGCGCTGTGACCCACCGTGCCCGATCAGGTCGATGCCGCGCTCGCCTCGTTGGCGAGAGCGGCGAGCACCCGGTAGGCGGCCGGCGGCCGACGGTCCTGCACCGGCACGACCGTGACCGGCAGGCCCCGGCTCGCCTCGGCCCCGAGGGCCACGGCATCGAGATCGGCGAAGGCGACCGTCTCGATGCCGGCCCGCACCGCACCGGCGGCGAAGCCCCGGTCGGCCACGACGAGGTCGGGCATCTCCACCGCGAAGAGCAGTTCGTGCGCCGCCCGGAGACCCACGTCGGCGACGATCGAGTCACCGTCGGTGATGACGGCGACACCGTCCGGCCACCAGAGACGACAGCGGGCGTGCCCGGCGGCGCTGAACTCACCGGACTGGGTGCCGATCGCGATGTCGGCCCCGGCGGTGATGGCGACGCGCACCAGGTGGGTGTGCAGCGGCAGCAGCGAGGCCGGTCGGCTCGTAGCGAAGGCGATCCGGCCACCGCGTCGGGCGACGTCGACGATCCGGGCCGCGCCGCGTCGCATGGCGTCCACGGTGCGCTCGGGGTCGGTCCACGATTCGCTCACCTCGGCCCGCCAGCCCCAGACCGATCGCGCCACCGCCTCGAGCGATCCCTCGGTGAGCGCATCGAACCGGTCGAGCCCGAGGAGCGCGTCGCGGTGGCCCATCGCGACGCGCCGGAAGACCGATCGGAACTCGGCGACGCCGATGCGTTCGTGCCGGCCGGCGAGTCGGGCCGACAACACCTGCTTCGCCGGGTCCGGGGCGCGCCGTTCGCGCACCTCGCGCCCGGCGGCGGGATCACGCGGGCTGGGCGGTTCGGGGTCCTCGAGGTGCGGCGGACGACGGTTCACGCGCGCCGACCGAGTTCGCGCGAGCGCTCGGTCGCGGCGGTGACCGCCTCGAGGAACGCGGCCCGCACCCCGTTGCGTTCGAGTGCGGCCAACCCGGCGGCGGTCGTCCCGCCCGGGGAGGTCACGTTGGCCCGCAGCACCTCCGGACCCTCCTCGCTCGCCGCCAGCAGCTCCGCCGATCCGATGAGGGTCTGGGTGACGAGATCGACCGCGAGGTCGCGCGGGAGCCCGTTGAGCACCCCGGCCTCGGTGAGCGCCTCGACCACGAGGAACACGTAGGCGGGACCCGAGCCGGAGAGCCCCGTGACCGCGTCGAGGAGGTGCTCGGGAACGCGGGCCACCGTCCCCACGTGCGAGAGCAGCCGCTGCGCGCTCGCGAGGTCGTCCTCGGTCGCCCGGGTCCCGGCGGCGATCGCGGTGGCCCCGCGTCCCACGAGTGCCGGGGTGTTCGGCATGGCACGCACCACGGGACGACCCGGCGCATGCGCCTCGAGGTCCGCGATCGTGACGCCGGCGGCGATGGAGACGATGCACGCGTGCTCGCCGAGGGCGTCGATCGCGCCGTCGAGCACTGCGGCCACGTCGTTCGGCTTCACCGCGACCACCACGACGTCGGCGTCGGCGACCGCCCACGACGCGCTCGGCCCCACGCGGGTGCCCGGCGCGCGCTGCTCGAGTTCCTGGCGTCGATCGGCCCGGGCCTCGGCGATCGCGATCGCATCGGCGTCGTACCCGGCCTCGAGCAGGCCAGCGACGAGCGCCTCGCCCATCCGGCCACCACCGAGGATCGCGATGCGTTGCACGGACCCGAGGGTAATGCTCCGCCACGCCGATCACCGGGAGTTCCACTCCGGACGCGGGTGGGCCCGAGGAACCTCTCCTTCCCCCGCACTTCCCCGAACGGAGGAGGATCAGCACCTCGGGCCGCACCATCGTCCCCACCCGTCGGTGGCGACGAGTCGAACCTACCGGCGCGTCCGCGCACCGGCAAACGGCGAATCACACGGTTGTACGTCGGTGGCGCGGCGCGCGCCGTGGACCACGCGACGCGCGCGTCGATCAGGGACGCGGCCCGTACGCGATGCGCACCGCGGCCTGGAACCAGCGCTCGGTGACCTCGTAGATCACCCCGATGATGCGGTCGATCTCGTCCTCGGTCAGGTGCTCGAGCGCGACCCGCCCCGTGAGGTAGACGTCGCCCTCCGGACCCATCGAGAAGCGGGTGCCGTAGAGCTGGTGGTTGCGCTGCAGCAGCCAGATCGCGAGTTCGCCGCGCCGGGCCGGGTCCTCCGGTGCGGGCAGGAAGAACACCTCGTGCCGCAGGGTGCGCTGGTGGAGGTCGAAGTAGATCGTGGCCGCATCCCGACCCTCGCAGCTGAACCGCACGTACCAGCGCCGCAGCGACGGGTCGTACTCGACGTGCTGGATCGCGTCGAGGTCCCGGATCGGACCCGAGAGGTGCCGGTCGACGAGGGCGTGGGCCTCGTCGATCACCGACACGAGACCGGCTCGCGCGACACGAGGTCGTTGAGGAGCCGCCGCAGCCGGGCCGCGGTCATCGTCCAGCCGAACCGACGGGCGCGGGCCTCGGCCGTGGCCCCGATCCGGGCGGCGAGCACCGGGTCGTCGAGCAGCCGGTCGATCGGCCCGGCGTAGGCCTCGGCGGCTCGGGACTCCACGAGGTAGCCCGTCTCGCCGTCGACGACGATGGAGGTCAGACCACCCACCGCCGCCGCCACGACCGGCGTCCCGCAGGCCGCGGCCTCGAGGGCGACGAGCCCGAAGGACTCGGCCCGGCTCGGCACCACGCACACGTCGGCGATCCGGTAGAGCGCGGCCACCGCATCGTGGGGCTGCGGCGGGAGCCACCGGATCCGGTCGGCCACACCGAGTTCGGCGCTGAGCGCCCGGAGGGCCGCGGCCTCCCGCTCGCCCTGGATGCCGCTCGGACCACCCACCACGAGCAGGACCGCGCGGCGATCCTCGAGCGCCGCGAGCGAGCGGACGGCGAGGTCGGCACCCTTGAGCGGCTGGATGCGTCCGGCGAACAGCAGCACCGGACGATCGTCGAGCCCGAGTGCACCCCGGGTCGCGGCGCGCTCGGCCGGCGTGCCGGGGTTGAACCGATCGTGGTCGACGCCGGGCGGCACGACCGCGACCCGGTCGCGCACCCCGTCGTAGTGGTGGACGAGGTCGTCGACCTCGGATGCGGTCGACGCGAGCATGAGGTCGGCACAGCCGATGATCTCGTGCTCGAGCCGGGTGCGGTCCTCGACGTCGTCGTCGATGCCGGCCTCGGCCTTCACCCGGGCGAGGGTGTGGAAGGTGGCCACGAGCGGGAGGTTCATCTCGTGCTTCAGGCGATGGCCGACCGCACCCGAGATCCAGTAGTTCGCGTGGAGCACGTCCGGTCGCCACCGATCGAGGTGGTCCCGGGCCGCCGCCGTGAGGTCGTCGACGAGGTCGACGAGGTCGTGCTTGCTCACGGGCGCGGTCGGTCCCGCCTCGAGGTGCACGACCCGGAACCCGGGTTCGACCTCGACGACGGATGCCAGGCCCGGGGCGTCCGCCCGGGTCAGGACGTCGCAGGCCACACCGGCCCGGGCCAGGGACGCCGCGAGCGCGCGGACGTAGACGTTCATGCCACCACCGTCACCGGAGCCCGGCTGGGCGAGCGGGGAGGTGTGGACGCTCAGGACGGCGACGCGCCGGGCCCGGTTCACGGCTCGGATGCTACCCGTCACCCTCCGGATCCCCACCAGCGGCGGTGCCGCCGGTGAACGATCGGTAGATCTCGATGAGGGTCTGCTTCTGGCGGTCGTTGAGTCCCGGATCACGTTGGATGTGCTCCACGAGACCGGGCTGATCGTGCTCGTCGAGGATGCCGGCGCGCACGTACAGCGTCTCGGCCGAGATGTGCAGCCCCTTCGCGATCGCCTGGAGGATCTCGGCGCTGGGCTTGCGCAGCCCGCGTTCGATCTGGCTGAGGTACGGGTTCGAGATGCCGGCGAGCTCGCTCAGCTTGCGCAACGAGATGCGATCGCGGTGGCGCTGCTCCCGGATGAACTCGCCGAGGTCCCGCAGGCGCGTCTCGAGGCCGTCGGTCGCGGCCACGGCCCTCAGGCCCCGGTGTCGGCGACGCGCGGACCGAGGACGTCCTCGATCGCGTCGATCACGCCGTGCAGTTGACGCCGCGTGGCCGACACCTCGCCCTCGAGCGTGCGCAGTGCGTCGATCGTCTCGTCGAGTTCGGCTTCGCTGAGGGTCGGCAGGTTCACGAGCGTGTCATCCGCGATCAGGTACTCGGTCCCGCGGCTCCAACTGATGCTCATCGACGGGGCGAGGATCTCCGGCATCCGCGCGTTGGCCGCCGCGGGTCGGGGGCCCTTGTCCGCGAGGATCTCGGGCAGGCGGGCGATGAGGTCGGCGATCGAGCCGCCGTCACGGCGTCGCTGCTGCTCGGCCTGCAGGATCTCGGTGCGGGCCTGAGCGAGACGCCGGACGTAGGACACCTCCGTCTCGACCTCGACCGCCTCGCGCCGCATCCCGCGCAGCGTGTCGACGTCGCGCTCGGCGAGCCCCTCGATGTACTCGGGGGCGAGGATGCGGTCGATGCGGCGCACGTGCTCAGCCATCGAGGTGAGGTTATCCCTCCGCCGGAGGGTCAGCCGCCGCTCACGGGCGGGAGGATCGCGACCTCGTCGCCCGCACGGACCTCGGTCTCCGGGCCCCGCACCGGTTCCTGCCCGTTGACCCAGACGCGCGACACGGCGAGGACCGCGACGAGATCCGGGCCGGCGCGTCCGACGAGATCCTCGAGGACCACGCCGAGCGGACCGGGGGGCACCTCGAACTCGGCGGCACCGGCGGCCTCTCGGGCCGCGGCGAAGAGCCGGACCCGGGCGGTCCCGGTCAGGCGGACACCTCGGCGAGCCCGTCCTTGATCACGACGTCGCCCTCCGCGGTTCGGGTCTCATAGCCGAAGACCCGGTTCGCCCCGTTCGTCCCTGCGTCCCAGAACGTCGAGACGATGGTCTGGCCCGGCAGCACCGGACGTGAGAACCGCACGGCGAGACGACGCAGTCGGCTCGGGTCGCCGTCGGCCACACCGGAGATCGCGGCCCAGGAGGTGAATGCCATCGTGCAGAGCCCGTGGATGATGATGCCGGGGAGCCCGACCTTGGTCGCGAACTCGGCGTCGAGGTGGATCGGCATGCGGTCGCCGGATGCATCGGCGTACCGGAAGGTCTGGTCGATGTCGATGGTCTGGGTGACCGTGGCGACGGGATCCCCCGCCTTCACCGCGGCGGTGAGCTTGTGGTCGGGTGCCTCCTCGCCGGCGCCCTCACCCCCGGTGACGCCCCGGTAGAAGGTCGTCACGTACTGCTCGACCACCAACCCGTCGTCGGCCGCGTCGCGGGACTCCACCTTCACCACGACCGTCGTGCCGTTGGGCTTCACGTGCACGCCGACCGCCGCGGCGCGCGAGCGGAGCGTCATCCCCGGGGTGATGGCCCGATGGAACCGCATGTCCTGCTCGCCGTGCACCACGAACGCGAGCGCGTCCGGCGGGACGACGTCCATCATCGCCGTGCTCATCGTCCCCCACACCGGTACGACCGCGTAGACGGGCGGGGCCTGCTCGCCCGTGAGGTGCGCCGCGATGGGGTCGTTCGTCGCGGCGGCGTACGCGATCGTGCCGTCACGGTCGATCGTGGTCTCCACCGCGTCGGTCCAGCGACCGAGGCTCTCGAGTCCGAACTGCATGTCGTTCCCTCCGTCGGGTGCGTCAGCGACGCGGATCGGGGTGCACGTTCGTGCGCGCCGTCGGCAGCGCCTCGAGGCGCGCCGGGTCGATGGGCTCACCGGTCTCCTCGTCGATGCCGTAGGTACCGGCCTCGATGCGGGCGATGGCGGCCTGGATCTCCGCGAGTTCGGTCTCGAGGCTCTCGAGGATCGTGAGCTCCTTCTCCTTCTCGAAGAGCTCCGAACCGGCGTCCGCGGGGTGCTGGGAGCGGGTCGAGAGCTCGGCGTGCTCACCCTCGACCGCGTCGGCCACCTCCTCCCGCAACTCGGCGATGAGGCCCGAGACCCGTTCGTTCTCGGCCTCGAGGCGGGCCCGTGCTGCTGCGTCGTCCATGCGGCTCAGGCTAGCGAGCCGTCGTCGTCGAGGCGATGCCGCAGGACGACCTCCGCGTCCTCGAGCGCGGCGAGCAGGGCGTCGACCCGCGGCGCGAAGCCATCGGTCGCGAGCAACCGGTGCGCGTCGAGCGGTCCGATCGGGGCCCGGGCCGCGGCGGCCCAGACCGCCGCCACCGGGTCGTCGGGCAGCGCGGCGGTGAGGTCGGCGTCGAAGCCGGCGGCCACCGCGGCGGTGAGCACCCGCTCGAGTGCTTCAGCGACCCGGTGCCGGGCCGACGCTCCATCGGGGCCCGGGTCCGGTTCGTCGAGCACCTCGACCACCGCGCTCGGGTACACCGTGTCGTCGCGCCAGGCCTGTACCCGCAGACGGTGCACCCCGGTCACCACGAGCGCGTACCGACCGTCCGGGAACCGGCCGGCCTCGACGATGCGCGCCAGCGTGCCGACCTCGAACCGGCGGTCCCCGCCGCCGACCTCGGAGCCGCGTTCGATGAGGACCACGCCGAAGGTGCCCTCGCGCTCGAGGCAGCGTTCGACGAGCGCGCGGTACCGGTCCTCGAACACGTGCAGCGGCAGCATCGCCCCGGGCAGCAACGCGGTGCCGAGGGGGAACATCGGGAGTCCCTCGATCAGTTCGCCCGGGCTCGCCAACCGTCGGCCTCCGTCGTGACCACCGCCGCCTCGTCGTCGGGGAGCGTCGCGGCGAGCGCGTCCAGCGCACGGGCCGCCTCGGTGTAGCGCCCGAACCCACCGAGCACGTTGGCGCTGCGTCGCCGCTCCGGACCCGGGAGCCCGGGGACCAGCAGGCGGAGGCGCGCGCTCCAGACCCCCTCGGCGCTGCGGCGCGCCACCGCGCCCTGCTGGAGGTTCGTGAGCATGCGGATCACGATCTCGGTCGGGCCGACCGGTGCGAGGAACGCGGGGTGCCAGAGCGCGGCCGAACCCGCCACCGAGCGGAAGCGCTCCCGGCAGCCGGCGCCGTCGAGCGCACGCGCGTCGGTGAAGGGATCGAAGAAGACGTCCGGATCGCGAGCGTCACGGGCGAGGAAGTGCCCGGGCATCCCGATGCCGAGCACCGGCACCCCGATCCGACGGCCCACCTCCATCATCACGACGACGAGCGTGATCGGGATCCCCAGGTGCCGTGCCAGCACGTCGTTGAGGTAGGAGTTGCGCGGGTCGTCGTAGGCCGCCGTGTTGCCGAGGAACCGATCACCGGAGAACAGGTGCTCGGCGAGCGCAGCCGCGTCGACGCCGGGGCCGTGGAGATCGGGGTGGCGCGCGATGCGGTCGAGCGCGACGAGCTGCTCGTCGATGTCGAGCCCGGGGTAGGCGTGCGCGGCGATCGCCATCGCGGCTACGTCGAGGCGCATCGCGTCGGCGCGTTCGACCTCCTCGATGAAGCGCAGGGTCGCCGGTGCCGTCTCCCACTCCACGGTGGGCACGGTAGTGGCCCACGTACACTCGCCGGGTGCCGACCGACCCCCGCGACGCCGCCATCACCCGACTGCGCGCAGCCGGTCAGCGCGTCACGAAGGGCCGCGAATCGCTCATCGCGGTCCTCGCCACGACCGATCACCCACTCACGCTGCCCGAGATCCTCGCGATCAGCCCCGGGCTCGCCCAGTCGAGCGCGTACCGCAACCTCACCGCGCTCGAGCAGGCCGAGGTCGTCCGACGGGTCAACGGGGCGGACGAGTTCGCGCGTTACGAGCTCGCCGAGGACCTCACGGAGCACCACCACCACCTCATCTGCGGACGCTGCGGTCGGGTGGTCGACGTCGGCGCGCCGGCGGGGCTCGAGGACGCGGTCGAGCGCGCGGTCCGTGAGATCGAACGGGACCACGGCTTCGCCGTGCGCCACCACCGCGTCGACCTCGTCGGCGTCTGTGCGGACTGCCGCTAGCGGATCGTGACCGTGGCGGTCGCCGACTCCTCGGTGATCGGGTCGGTGAGGATCTTGACCGTCATGCGCCAGTCGCCGGCGACCGGCAGGGCGAGTCCACTCGACAGGTAGTGGTCGACGCCGGCCCGCCGCAACGGGACGTCGATCGGGTCGATACCGGCGGTGGGCAGCTCGAACTCGACCGTGACGTTGAGCGCGCCGGCCGGACCGCCGGTGCGCTTCGCCAGCGTGAGGTGCACCTCGTTCGGACCGACCCGGGCCGGGGTCACCACCACGTCGACGAGGACCGGCCCGGCGTCGAGGGTGGACGCGTAGGGCGCAGTCCGGGTGGACGCGGTCGGGGCGGTGTCGACGAGGAGCGCCGTGACCCCGAGCACCGCGACCAGCAGCACGACCTCGACGACGACCGAGCGGACGAGGTGGCGACGCGCCACGTCCTCGGGCAGGACGTAGCGGAGCGGGTCCACGCCCTCCCCGGACGGCACGAGGGAGTGCCCGCGACGGGTCGGCACCGGCTCACCCGCTGCGATGCGCTCGGCCCGTGCCTCATCGGCCGCCGCACGTTCCTCCGTATCGAGCGCCCAACGCCGGTGCACGGCGTCGCGGGCCACCGCAGCGACGAGCAGCGTGACGAGCACGAGGCCGACCTTGATCGCGATCAGCCGTCCGTAGTCGGTCTCGAGGACCCCGGTGAGGCCGCCGAGCTCGCGCCAGGCCCGAGCGACGCCGGTGAGCACGACGCCGAGCACCGCGAGGGTCGCGACCCGCGACCAGGTGGGCATGGCCGCGAGCACATCCTCGGCATCCGCGCGGATGACCAGCACGCACAGCAGCACCAGTCCACCGACCCAGGTACCCATCGCGAGCACGTGCAGCGTGTCGACGAGGATCGCCACGCCGTTCGCCGGTCCGACGCCGGCGTGGCCACCGACGCCCGGCGAGGCCGCGATGCCGACGAGCACGACCGCCATGACCGGCACCGACCAGCCCGGGCGCGGCTCGCGACGTGCCGTGAGCAGGACCGGCAGGAGCGCGAGCACGAGCGCGGCCCGTACGAGGAGCACTGCGCCCAGACGGGTCCCCGCCACGTCGCCCCACAGGCCCGGGCGGAACCCGTCGGCCAGGGACAGGCCGCCGGCGTACGGCCCTTGGACCATGAACGTGAGGAGGGTGCCGCCGAGCAGGACCCCCCACGCGATCCAGAGCACCCGCCTGACGCGGTCGCGGCCGAGCGCACCACGCCACACCGCGGTCGCCGCGACGAGCAGTCCGATCACGAGGGCCATCGCGGCGAAGACGAGGAGCCGGACGACGGTGTAGGTCAGATCGACGGCGCCGTCGGTCGTGCCACCGGCGAGGAAGTCGCCGGCGATCCGATCCGCCGCCACACCCTCGCTCGCCACGCCCACCGAGAACGTGAACGCGCCGCGCACCGGGTGCGAGTCACCCGAGAGCACGCGCCAGGTGACCACGTAGGTCCCGTCCTCGAGGTCCGGGAGCGTGGTGCGCACGACGGAGGGCCGACCCGGGACCGTCGACGGTTCACCGGTTCGGACGGTCTCCCCACCGGCCGCGAGGACCCGGACCCCACCCAGCCCGATCGAGACCTCCTCGGTGAAGCGGAGTTCGATCGCACGTGGCGCGCTCTCGACGATGGCACCGGCGGCGGGGTCGGTCGCCTCGAGCGAGGCGTGGGCGTGGGCGGGAGCCGCGCCGAGCCCGAGCGCCACCGCAGCCATCGCCGCGACCGCAGCGAACCGACGCAACCGACGCTTCCCCCACATGGCCGGGCATTCTGCCCGCGAGGCGGCCGGGGCGAGCGTCGCCGGTACGATCCGGACACTGTGGCCCCGACCCCCCGCCGACGCGCCCTCGGGGCGGCGGCCCGAACCGCCGTCGCCGTCGCCCTCGGGTTCGTGGCCGTCCTCGTGATCCCCACCGCCACCGCGGAGCCGGCCTCGGCTCACGGGCTCGGCGGTCCGGAACCGACCGACGTGCTCGTCACCGTGACCGGCCTGCGGCCGCCGACGCCCGGCATCTCGGTGCGTGCGATCGACCTCGGGACGCAGGTCGAACTCCGCAACCGGAGCACGGGGACCGTCGTCGTCCTGGGCTACGAGGGCGAGCCGTACCTGCGGGTCGATCGGCGCGGCGTGTGGGAGAACCGCCGAGCGCCCGCGACCGCCCTGAACCGGTCGGACACGCCGACCGGGACGGTGCCGCCCGGACTCGACGCCACCGCGCCGCCCGACTGGGTGCGGATCTCGGCCTCCCCGGTGGCCCGCTGGCACGACCACCGGGCGCACTGGATGGGCCGTGGAGCGGTACGGGACGAACCCTGGGAGATCCCGGTGCGCGTCGACGGCACGCGCGCCGACATCGTCGGGTCGCTCGACACGCGCCCGACGCCCGCGACCGCGGCGTGGCTCGGTCTCGCGGCGGCGCTCGCGCTCACGATCGGCCTGCTGTCGGGTCTGCGGCGCTGGCCCGCGGTGCTCGCGGTGGGCCTCGTCATCGTCGTCGCGAGCGAGACCCTGCACACGATCGGCGCCTGGTCGGTGTCCTCGGCCGGCCCCGGCGCCCGGGTGCTCGGCGCAGCGCCGTCGATCCTGGCGATCCTCATCGCCGTCGGCGCCCTCGGCCGCCTCGCCGAGCGGTGGCGGAACCCGGACGCCGCCACCCCGCTCATCCTCGTCGCCGGCCTGTTCCTCGCGATCGCCGGCGGCATCGCCGACCTCGGATCGTTGACCCACGCGGTCGTGCCGAGCGACCTCGATCCGCTCGTCGTCCGGCTGACGATCGCCATCGCCCTCGGCGGCGGCGTCGGGCTCGCCATCGGCGCGGCCCGGCACCTCCGACCGGTGGGCGTGGTCCGGGCACCGACCGCCGTGGAAGGCTGACGCGCCATGGCCACGATCTTCACCCGCATCATCGACGGCGAGCTCCCCGGTCGCTTCGTCTGGCGTGACGAGCACTGCGTCGCATTCCTGTCGATCAACCCGTTGCGCGCCGGGCACACGCTCGTCGTGCCCCGCGCCGAGGTCGACCACTGGGTCGACCTCGAGCCGGCGACGAACGCGCACCTCATGGCGGTCGCACAGCGGATCGCGCAGGCCCAGATGGATGCGTTCGCGCCCACCCGCGTCGGGCTGATGATCGCCGGGCTCGAGGTGCCGCACGTGCACCTGCACGTCGTGCCGATGGACGGCGTGCACGATCTCGACTTCGACAACGCGGCGCGCGATCCCGATCCGGACGGGCTCGATGCGGCGGCCGAGGCGATCCGCGTCGCGTTGCGGGGCCGAGGCGCGGGGGGCGTCAGCGACTAGCCGCAGCCGAGCGCGGTGCGGATCCGGTCCAGGTTCCGTCGCATGAGCGAGCGGTAGTCCTCCCCGGCGCGGCGCTGCGCCGGCGTGAGCGACTCGATCGGGCTGAGGACCTCCGTGCGCACCCCTGCGTCGCGGGCGAGGACCCGGGCCACCTGGGGCGACACGAGTTCCTCGGTGAAGACCGTCGTGATCCCCTCGTCGCGCACGAGGCGGGCGAGCCGGGCGATCCGACGCGGGTCGGGTTCCTGCTCGGGCGAGATCCCGGCGATGGACTCCACCCGCAGGTCGTAGCGCGCGCCGAGGCGGCCGAACGCGTCGTGCGCGGTGACGAGGACCCGCCGGTCGCACCGGGCCAGGCCGGTGCGGTACTCGCGGTCGAGTCCGGCCAGACGAGCGAGCGCGGCACGCGCCCCGGCCCGGATCGACGGCGCGTCCGCTCCGTCGACCGCGAGGAGAGCATCTCGGGTCACGCGCACCACCGAGGCCATGGCGACGGGGTCGAGCCACACGTGCGGGTCGGTCCCCGTGATGCCGGGCGCGTCGAGCACGACGAGCGTCGAACCATCACGACGGTCGGCGGCGTCCTCCAGCGCGGGTTGGAACGCGCCACCGGCCACGATGGCCAGGTCGGCGTCGAGCAGCGCGTCGACCTGCTCCGAGGTGACCTCGAGGTCGTGGGGTTCGGTCCCGGGCGGCGTGAGGTCCTCGACCGCCACCCGGTCGCCGCCGACCCACCGCGCCGCCTCGGCGAAGGGGTAGGCCGCGGCCACGACCCGGAGGCCGCCCGATCCCGATGAGGAGGACCCCGCCGAGCAGGCCGCGAGCGACCCGGCGAGGAGCACCGACACGAGGAGGGGCGCGAGGGTGCTCCTCCGGGGGTCGCGGACGGGCCACATGGGAATGGATCCTAACAAGCACCCTCAGTAAGATGGGAACGACTCTCAGGAGGACCCATCCCCGATCCGCTGCTCTCCGCCACCGACGTCTCCCTCGGCTTCGGCCACGGCCCGGTCCTCGACCGGGTCTCGGCCCGGGTCGACCGGGGGGAGTTCGTCGCGCTGGTCGGCCCGAACGGCAGCGGCAAGTCCACGCTGCTCCGCGTCCTCCTCGGCCTGCTCACCCCGGACGCCGGCGAGGTCTCGCTCCTCGGCGACCGACCCGGGTCGCTCGCCGACCCGGCCCGCCTCGGCTACGTGCCCCAGCGGGGTCGGTTCGCGCCCGATCTGCCCGCCACGGTGGCCGAGGTCGTCGCGACCGGACGCCTGCGCCGCCGCGGGTGGTGGCGGGCCCCGCGTGCGGCCGATCGCGCCGCCGTCGACCACGCGATCGACGCGGTGGCGCTCGGGCCCTGGCGGGACCGGCGCGTCGGGGAGCTCTCGGGCGGGCAGCAGCAGCGGGTGATGATCGCCAAGGCGCTCGCGAGCGACCCCGAACTCCTCGTGCTCGACGAACCGGTCGCCGGGGTGGACGCCGAGTCCCAGCGCCTGTTCCGGGACTCCCTCGTCCACCTCATCGAGGCGCACGACGGCGCGGTCCTCCTCGTGTCGCACGAGCTCGGCGCGGTGGCCGAGGACCTCGACCGGGTCATCGTGCTGAAGCACCGGGTCGTGTTCGACGGATCGCCCCAGGACCTGCGGGCCCGAGGGGTGAGCCTTGGGGTGCACGCCGACGACCTCCCGCTCTGGCTCGAGGGGCTCGACTGATGGCCCTCCCGTTGCCGTGGCCCTTCGATCGTGAATACATGCAGCTCGCGCTCATCGGAGGCCTCGTCGTCGGCGCGTGCGCGCCGCTGGTCGGCGGATTCCTCGTCCAACGACGCATGTCCCTGCTCGGCGACGGGATCGGCCACGTCGCCTTCGCCGGCGTCGCCGCGGGACTGCTGCTCGGGGTGTGGCCGATCTGGACCGCGCTCGTCGCCGCGGTGCTCGCTGCGCTCGGCATCGAGTGGCTGCGCGCCCGGGGCCGGACCTCGGGTGACCTCGCCCTCGCGGTGTTCTTCTACGGGGGCATCGCCGCCGGCGCGGTCATCGCGAGTCGGGCCACCACCCTCGGCCGACCGGCCAACGTCCTGCCCTTCCTCTTCGGGTCGATTCTCACGGTCACGACCGCAGACACCGTCGCGGTGGCCGTGATCGGACTCGTCATCGTGGCGACGGTCGCGATCGCGGGGCGCGCGCTGCTCGCCGTCGTGGTGGACGAGGAGACCGCACGGGTCGCCGGACTCCCGGTCGACGCGCTCAACGCGGCCCTCGCCGTGCTCACCGCGGTGACCGTCGTCGCCGCGATGCGGGTCGTCGGCCTGCTGCTCGTCGCCGCCCTGCTCGTGCTTCCCGTTGCCACCGCGCGCCTGCTCGCGCGGTCGTTCCGGTCCACGATGCTGGCCGCGGTCGCCGTCGGAGTGTTCTCGGTGATACTCGGCCTGGGCGCGAGCCGGGCGTGGGGCCTCGCGCCCGGCGGCACGATCGTGCTCGTGACGATCGCCGCGTTCGCCGTGACCTCGGTCGCCCGGCCCTCGACCGCCGTCCCGGCCAGCCCGCACGACCACTGACGCGTCGATCCGGCGCCGACGGTGGCGGCGGGCGCGTGGCCTACGCTCGCCCCCATGCGCACGATCACGCACTGGTCCGACGGGGCCCCGTACGCCCCGGCCGGACCGAGTGCGCCGGTCTTCGATCCGACGACCGGCGCGGTGCAGGCCGAGGTCTCCCTCGCGGGCCCGGCCGACGTCGACCACGTCGTCGCCTCGTCGGCGCGCGCCGCTGCGGCGTGGCGCGAGACCTCGCTCTCCCGCCGGTCAAAGCTGCTGTTCGAGTTCCGCAACCTCATCGAGGCCCGGACGGAGGAACTCGCCCGCATCATCGCGTCCGAGCACGGCAAGGTCGTGAGCGACGCGGTCGGCGAGATCGCCCGTGGTCTCGAGGTCGTCGAGTTCGCCTGCGGCGTACCGCACCTGCTCAAGGGGTCCCACTCCGAGAGCGTCTCGACCGAGACCGACGTGCACTCGATGCGCCAGCCCCTCGGCGTGGTGGCCGGCATCACCCCCTTCAACTTCCCGGCCATGGTCCCGATGTGGATGTTCCCGATCGCCATCGCCTGCGGCAACGCGTTCATCCTCAAGCCGAGCGAGCGCGACCCCTCCGCTGCGATCCGCATCGCCGAACTCTGGGCCGAGGCCGGGCTCCCGCCGGGGGTCTTCAACGTGCTCCAGGGCGACAAGGGTGCGGTGGACGGGCTGCTCACCCATCCCGACGTGCGCGCGGTGTCCTTCGTGGGCTCGACCCCCATCGCCCGGTACGTCTACGAGCAGGGCACCGCGCACGGCAAGCGGGTCCAGGCGCTCGGTGGGGCCAAGAACCACATGGTCGTCCTGCCCGACGCCGACCTCGAGGTCGCGGCCGACGCCGCCGTGAGCGCCGGGTACGGATCGGCGGGTGAGCGGTGCATGGCGATCTCGGTGGTCGTGGCCGTCGGACGGACCGGCGACGAGCTGATCGAGATGATCGCCGAGCGGACGCGTCGGGTGCGCGTCGGTCCGAGCCTCGATCCGAGCTCCGAGATGGGACCGCTGGTCACCGCGGCCCACCGCGACAAGGTGCGCGGGTACATCGATGCCGGCGAGGCCGAGGGTGCGACGGTGGTCGTCGACGGACGCGACCCGGTCGTCGAGGGCGCACCGGAGGGGTACTGGGTGGCACCGACGCTCCTGGACCACGTCACCACGGACATGCGGGTGTACCAGGACGAGATCTTCGGCCCCGTCCTGTGCGTCGCACGGGTCGACACCTACGAGGAGGCCGTGGACCTCGTCGCCCGGAACCCGTACGGCAACGGCGTGGCGGTCTTCACCCGGGACGGTGGGGCCGGTCGCCGGTTCGCCCACGAGATCGAAGCGGGCATGGTCGGCATCAACGTGCCGATCCCCGTCCCGATGGCGTACTACTCGTTCGGTGGCTGGGGGCAGTCCCTCTTCGGAGACACCCACGTCCACGGCACCGAGGGCGTGCACTTCTACACCCGGGGCAAGGTCGTGACGACCCGGTGGGCCGATCCGGCGACCCGGGGTCCGGACCTCGGGTTCCCGACCAACCGCTGACGCGGTTCAGACGCCGCTGCGGCGACGTCGGCGTTCGCCGGCGAGGGTCCCGATCGCGAGGATCGTCACGCTCACGATGAGGATCATCGTCGAGAGCACGTTGATCTGCGGCGGCGTCGCGGTGCGCGACTGGCCGAAGATGCGTACCGGGAACGTCGTCGTGCTCGGACCCGACACGAAGTACGTGATGATGAAGTCGTCGATCGACAGGGCGAACGACAGCAGTGCCGCGGCGAGGATCCCCGGCGTGATGAGGGGCAGCGTCACCTTCCAGAACGTGCGGGTCGGCGTCGCTCCGAGATCCATCGCCGCGTCCTCGAGCGTCCAGTCGAACCCGCGCAGGCGGGCGCGCACCGTGAGGGCCACGTAGGACACGAGGAACATGATGTGGGCGATCACGATCGTGGCGAAACCGAGCGCGAACGAGATGTTGAACAACCACAGCGTCGGGGACAGGAAGAGCGTGAGCAGCGACGCGCCGAGCACGATCTCGGGTGCGGTGAGCGGCAGCACGAGCAGGAAGTTGATGCCCTCGCCCCCTCGGAACCGGTACCGCACGAGCGCGATCGCCAGGAAGGTGCCGAGGATCGTGGCCACCACGGTCGAGATCGCCGCGACCCGCAGGCTCAGGAGCAGCGCGTCGACGAGCGCCTCGTCGGCGAAGGGATCGAGCCAGTTCGCGAAGGTGAAGTGGTTCCAGACCGCGTTGAACCGCCCCACCGGGGCGTTGAACGAGAAGGCCACGATCACGAAGATCGGCAGGAAGAGGTAGAGGAGGCCGGCCCCGGCGGCGATGTTGATCGCGCTGCGTCCGGCCCGACCGCCCGGCGACATCACGGTGCCGTCGTGGGCGCGACGCCGGCCCGACCGCGGAGGTTCCACGGTGCGGCTCACGTGAGGTCCTCCGTTCCGAGCAACCGCGAGTAGACGGCGACGATCACCATGACGATCGCGATGAACACGAACGAGAGCGCGGCCGCGACCGGGTAGTTGTTCTGCACGAGGAACTGGTCCTGCACGACGTTGCCGATCATCGTGGTCTTGGCGTTGCCGAGGTAGTAGGCGTTCACGAAGTCACCGGCGGCGGGGATGAACACCAGCAGGCTGCCGGCGAACACGCCCGGCAGGGAGAGCGGGAGCACGACCTTGCGGAACCCCCGCCAGGTGTTCGAGTACAGGTCACGGGCGGCATCGAGGAGCTTCGGGTCGATCTTCTCGAGGGACACGTAGATCGGCAGCACCATGAACGGCAGGAAGTTGTAGGTGAGCCCGCCGATGACCGCGATCGGCGTGCGGAGCAGGACCTCGTTCGCATCCAGGAGCCCCACCGTGCGCAGCAGGCTGACCACGGTGCCCTGATCCCCGAGGATCGTCTTCCAGGCGAGCGTCCGGATGAGGAAGTTCGTGAAGAACGGGACGACGACGAGCCCGAGCAGGATGTTGCGGTACCGACCGCCGCGGAACGCGATGACGTAGGCGACCGGATACGCGATGAGGAGCGCCAGCAACGTGGCTGCGAGCGCGTAGGTGAACGAGCGCGTGAACTGGGCCCCGTAGTCGGAGAACGCCTGCTCGTAGTTCGACCAGGCCCAGGTGAACTCCGGGATCGCGAACCGGCTCGGCTTCGTGCTCAGCGACATCCGGAACAGCGAGGACAGCGGCAGGTAGAAGAACCAGAACAGCCAGAGGACACCGGGCGCGAGCAGCAACCACGGCGTCCACCGGGCCGTCCGC
This sequence comes from Actinomycetes bacterium, assembly GCA_046074845.1. Taxonomy (GTDB): domain Bacteria; phylum Actinomycetota; class Acidimicrobiia; order IMCC26256; family IMCC26256; genus IMCC26256. Next base: position 17,224 of record JBJTOY010000047.1, read on the forward strand.
CGACCCTGCGCGTCCCGCTCGATCGTCCCGCTCACCTACGCCCCCGTCAACGCGGCGAACCGCGCGTCCATCGTGTCGGCGTCCTCATCGCTGAGGATCCCGAAGGCGGCGACGCCGGCGAGCAGTTCCGGGGTCGGGAGACGCCATCGGTCACCCTGCGCCCTGGATCTTGGCGAAGCGTTCGTCGAAGCGCTGCTCCTCGGCGCCCGAGAGCGGGCCGAACGGCAACAACTGTTCGAGGCTCGCCGGGGTCGGGTTCACGAGCGGGTCGTCGACGAGTCTGGCCGCGTCACCGCCCATCTTCACCAGCTCGGCCTCGACGCCCTCGACCGGCGACACGTACTGGATGAAGTCGGTGAGCCGCGCCGCATTGACCGGGTCGTACCAGTAGTCGATCCACGCACTCGCCAACCCGGCCCGTTCGCTCGTCGACGGAACGATGAAGTTGTCCGACCAGATGATGCCGCGGCTCTCCGGGATGACGAACCGGACGTCAGGGTTGTCGCGCGTGATCTGGGCCACGTCCCCCGACCACGCGAACGCCGCCGCGAGGTTGCCGGTCGCGAGATCGTTGACGTACTCGTTCCCGTTGAACCCCGCGATCGCACCACTCCGTACGGCCCGCTCGAGCTGATCGAACGCGGGCTGCGCGTCCGCGTACGTCGGCGCCTCGATGTCCTTCCCGTCGGCGAGCATCAACAGGCCGATCGTGTCGCGCATCTCGCTGAGCACCGTCGTCGTGCCGGACACGTTGAGGAAGTCCTCGATCGTGCGGATGTCGCCCTTCGTCTGGGCCACGTTGTATGCGATGCCCGTCATGCCGGTCACCCACGGGAGGCTGAAGCGCCGTCCCGGGTCCCAACTCGGCGACGCGAGCGCCGGCCGGATGTTGGCCCGGTTGGGCACCTTCGCAGCGACGAGGGGTTGTGCCCACTCCACCTCGTTGATGATGCGGTTCGCCATCCAGTCGGTGAACACGAAGCCGTCACGGCCGATGCTCTTCCCGCGCTGCATGTTGGGCTGGATCTTGGCGAAGTACTCGTTGTTGTCGTTGATGTCCTCGGTGTAGGTCACCTTGATGCCGGTGTCGCGCTCGAAGATCGCCACACTCTTCGGGCCGATGTACCCGGTCCAGTTCGACAGCGAGATCGCGTTCGCATCGCCACCACCGCCGCCGGAGTCCCCGCACGCGGCAAGGACCGACGGGGCCAGCGACAGGCCGCCGACGACGAGCCCGGTCCGGGTGATGAACTGGCGACGGCTCAGGTTGGAACGGGCCACGGTGGTCTCCTACTCATCCGGGTGGTTGCGGGGCGCGGCGCGCAGGAGGCACGCCGCGTCGGGATCCCACGAAGCCCAGAGCCGATCGCCCGGGTGCAGCATGGGGAGCTCGTCCTCCGGCCCGACGTGGGCCAGGAGGTCGGTCCCGGTGTCGGTGCGCAGCGCGGCACGCACGACGGGACCCTGGAACGTCAGGTCGGCGACCGAGACCTCGATCGCCGTCGCCCCGGTCGGGGGCGCGCTCGTGGCGAGACGCAGCCGCTCCGGGCGCACCATGACCACCGCCGCGTCGCCCGCCCGCAGGTCCGCGTCGGTGTGCGGCACCGCGACACGTCGGCCGGCCGCTTCGACCTCGGCCGTACCGGCGTTCGTGGACGTCACGGCGGCGGGGATGAGGTTGGCGACCCCGATGAACCCGGCCACGAACACGCTCGCCGGGAGGTGGTAGATCTCCTCCGGCGTGCCGATCTGCTCGACCCGGCCCTCGTTCATCACCGCGATCCGGTCGCTCATCGTGAGCGCCTCCTCCTGATCGTGGGTGACGAACACGAAGGTGATGCCGACCTCGCGCTGGATGCGCTTCAGTTCGATCTGCATCGTCTGGCGCAACTTGAGGTCGAGCGCGCCGAGCGGCTCGTCGAGCAGGAGGGCGCTCGGGTAGTTCACGAGGGCCCGGGCGAGCGCCACCCGCTGCTGCTGGCCGCCCGAGAGTTGGGCGGGCTTGCGGTGGGCGAAGTCGGCGAGCCGGACCACCTCGAGCATGGACCGGACCCGCTCGGTGACCTCGGCCTTCGGCACCTTCGTGCTCCGGGGGCCGAACGCCACGTTGTCGAACACCGTCATGTGTGGGAACAACTCGTAGCGCTGGAACACGGTGTTGACCTTGCGCCGGTAGGGCGGGACCCTCGAGACGTCCTGACCGTCGAGACGGACCTCGCCCTCGGTCGGCTGCTCGAAGCCCGCGATCATCCGCAGCGTGGTCGTCTTACCGCACCCGGACGGTCCGAGCATCGAGAAGAACTCACCCCGCAGGATGCCGAAGTCGGCGTCGTCGACCGCGACGAAGTCGCCGAACCGCTTCGAGACGTGACGGATCTCGATGACGACATCGTCACCGCGTGTGGTCCCGGCCTGCGCTCCGGACTCGTTCAGCCGTCCGCCTCCCCGTGCACCGGGCTGACCCGGCCGTCTCCGCACCTCATCACCGCGCCGTCCGCCCCGTTGGCAGGCCGCCACCCGAGTCTGGCACCTGCGACCCGACCGCCCCGCTCCGGCCGGGGCGTCCCGCACCGAGGTGTGCCCTGCGAGATCCTTCGAACCACCCGACTCGCGCCGAACGATACCGCCGTCGTATCCGCGCGACACGGCGGAAACCCTTGCGACCTAGCCTGCGGACAACGCACGATTGCCGGGCCGGCCCCGCCCGATCCGGTCAGCGACCGGGCAGCACCGATCGAGGAGCATCGATGCCCCACCAGAACCTCATCAACGGCCAGTGGGTCGACGCCATCGACGGCGCATCCGACGAGGTGACCAATCCGGCCACCGGCACCTCCATCGGGTCGGTCCCCTCGAGCGGAGCGGCCGACGTGGACGCCGCGGTCGAGGCCGCGACGGCGGCCTTCGAGACCTGGGGACGGATGACGCCGCGAGCCCGCAGCGAGATCCTGCACAAGGTGGCCGACGCGATCGAGGCGGACCTGCCCACCCTGTCCCGTCTCGAGATGGAGAACTGTGGCAAGCCCGCCTCGATCATCGAGTTCGAGATGGACCTCACCCTCGACAACTGGCGGTTCTTCGCCGGCGGTGCGAGGTTCCTCGAAGGTCGCGCCGCGGGCGAGTACCTCGACGACCACACGTCGTTCCTGCGCCGCGATCCGCTCGGCGTCATCGGATCGATCGCGCCCTGGAACTACCCGCTCAACATGGCGACCTGGAAGCTCGGTCCCGCGCTCGCCGCGGGCAACACCGTCGTCCTGAAGCCCTCCGAGCTCACGCCCTTCACCGCCCTGCGCCTCGCCGAGATCACCGCCGACATCCTTCCGGCCGGTGTGCTCAACGTGGTCACCGGACAGGGCGAGACGGCGGGCGACGCGCTCGTGCGTCACCCGAAGGTCGCGATGGTGTCGCTCACCGGTTCGGTCGAGACCGGGCGGCTCATCGCCCGCACCGCGGCCGAGACCCTCAAGCGGGTCCACCTCGAACTCGGCGGTAAGGCCCCGGTCATCATCTTCGACGACGCCGACATCGAGGCGGCCGTGGCGTGCCTCGTCGAGATGTCGTACTACAACTCCGGTCAGGACTGCACTGCGCCGTGCCGCATCCTCGCCGGGCCCGCGGTCTACGAGGACTTCGTCGCCGGCATCACCGACGCGGTCGCCGGCATCGTCACCGGCGACCCCTTCGACGAGGCGACCGCGATGGGACCGGTCATCTCCGCCGACCAACTGGCCCGGGTCACCGGGATGGTCGAGCGGGCGGCGGCCGCGGGCGCGGAGATCACGACGGGTGGCACCGCCATCGACCGCCCCGGCTTCTTCCATGCGCCGACGGTCGTCGCCGGGCCCGCACAGGACAGCGAGATCGTCCAGCGCGAGGTGTTCGGACCCGTCATCTCGGTGCAGCGGTTCCGCGACGACGACACCGCGCTCGCGTGGGCGAACGACGTCGACTACGGCCTGTCGGCCAGTGTCTGGACCACCGACGTGGGGCGGGCGATGCGCATGAGCGCGGCGCTCCAGTTCGGATGCGTCTGGGTCAACGACCACATCCCGATCGTCTCGGAGATGCCCCACGGTGGGTTCAAGCAGTCCGGGTACGGCAAGGACATGTCGATCTACGCGATCGAGCACTACACCGAGCTCAAGCACGTGATGGTGAAGCACTGACGTCCGGCGGACCCGGAGGGATTCGATACCCATGCGCAACGTGACGGGCACCCGGGCCGCCGATCTGGCCGCGAGCGAGACGGCGCGCATGGTCGCCGCCACACCGGCGTCGAAGGTGCTCTACGAGCGGGCCACCCGTGTCCTGCCCCAGGGCGTGGGGTCGTCGTTCCAGGCCGGGGACCCGTACCCGCTCTACCTCGAGCGGGGGCAGGGCAGCCATGTCTGGGACGTGGACGGCCACGAGTACCTCGACTTCCACAACGGCTTCGGCTGCATGATCGTGGGGCACGCGCACCCGAAGGTCGCCGAGGCGATCGAGCGCGTGGCGCGCACCGGCACCCACTTCGCCGCCCCCACCGCGGCGACGGTCGAGTTCGCCGAGGTCCTGTGCGAGCGCTTCTGCTGCGACTCGGTGCGGTTCGCGAACTCGGGCACCGAGGCGACGATGGGTGCGATCCGGATCGCCCGGGCCGCCACCGGACGCGACGACATCGTGAAGATCGAGGGCTCCTACCACGGGCACCACGACCCGGTGATGTTCAGCGTCGTCCCGAACGCCGACATGGTGGGCGGACGGGACGCGCCGCACTCGACCCCGATGTCGCTCGGCATCCCGCAGTCGGTCTCGGCGCACACCCACGTCGTGCCGTTCAACGACCTCACCGTCCTGCGACGCCTGCTCGAGGAGCGCGGCGAGTCCATCGCCTGCCTCATCCTCGAGCCGGTGATGATGAACATCGGCATCTGCCAGCCCCAGCCCGGGTACCTCCAGGGCCTCAAGGACCTGCTCCACGAGTTCGGCGCCCTCCTCATCTTCGACGAGGTCAAGAGCGGCGCCACCGTGGCGTACGGCGGTGCGGTCGAGCGGTACGGCGTGGTCCCCGACCTCGCGTGCTGGGCCAAGGCCATCTGCGGCGGTACCCCGGGGGCGGCCTTCGGTGGTCGGGCCGACGTCATGGACACGATCGGACGCGGCGCGGCCCAGCAGGGCACGTTCAACGGCAACCCACTCGTGGCGGCGGCCGGCCTCGCGACCCTCACCGAGGTCCTCACCCACGATGCGTACGCGTACCTCGCCGATCTCGGCACACGGCTCGCCGCCGGCTGCGCCGACGCGCTGGCGGCGAACGGGATCCCCGGGCACGCGGTCGACCTCGGCGCGAAGGGTTGCGTCTCCTACCGCCCCGAGCCCCTGACGAACTACCGGGACTTCCTCGAGACCGACACCGACCTCTACGCCGCCTCCTACCCCTGGGCGATCAACCGGGGCATCTTCATGACCCCCGGCGACGAGGAGCAGTGGACGATCTCGGTCCAGCACACGACCGAGGACGTCGACCGCTACGTGGAGCAGTTCGCCGAGTTCTGCGCGACCGTCTCCCGGGCCTGACCCGGCCGCGGCCACGGGTGAACGCCGGGCGGGCGACCCCGTAGCATCCACCGCATGGCCGACCTCGAGGATTGGATCGCACGGGACGCGGCGGTCGTCTGGCACGGCTTCACCCAGATGTCGGCGTACGCCGACAATGCGCCCGTGATCGCGGAGCGGGCCGAGGGGCGCGAGATCATCGACGTCGAGGGGAACCGGTACCTCGACGCCATCTCGTCGCTCTGGGTGACCACGCTCGGCCACCAGGTGCCCGAACTCGACGCGGCCGCCCGGGCCCAGCTCGACCGGGTGGCCCACACGACCCTGCTCGGCAACGGCAACCGGATCACGATCGAACTCGCCGAGGCCCTCGCCCGCGTCGTGCCCGTCGACGGACCGCACTTCCTCTTCTCCTCCGACGGCGCCGCCGCGGTGGAGCAGGCGCTGAAGATCGCGTTCCAGTACTGGACGAACCGAGGGGTGAGCGGGCGCACCTCCTACCTCGCGTTCGGCGGCGCCTACCACGGGGACACCATCGGCAGCATCAGCCTCGGCGCCGGCGGGTTCGGCACCGACGTGTTCGATCCCCTCCGCTTCCCGGTGCTCCGGGCCCCCGGCTTCGACGACCCGCGTGCGATCGAGGTCGCCGTCGACCTCGTCGCCCGCCACGCGGCCGAGCTCGCCGCAGTCGTCATCGAGCCCCTCGTGCAGGGCGCAGCCGGCATGGAGATGCTGCCGGCCGACGCGTTCGTCGCGCTGGGCGCGGCCTGCCGTGAGCACGACGTCCTCCTCATCTGCGACGAGGTCGCCACGGGCTTCGGTCGCACGGGCACCCTGTTCGCCTCGGAGCAGTGCGGGCTGCGCCCCGACATCATGGCGATCGGCAAGGGCATCACCGGCGGGTACCTGGCCATGGCGGCGACCGTGGCGAGCGAGCGCGTGTTCGAGGCGTTCCTGGGGCCGGATCTGAGCGAGATGACGCTGTACCACGGGCACTCCTACAGCGGGAACGCCCTGGCCGCCGCGGTCGCGTTGCGCCACCTCGAACTGTTCGAGGAGTGGGACGTGCTCGCGAACGTGCGGGCACGCGCCGAGCAGTTGCGGGCCCTGCTCGCCGAGCGCATCGCGCCCCGGCCCGAGGTCCGGACCATCCGCCAGCAGGGCCTCATGGTGGGCGTCGAGCTCGCGCCGCCGCGAGAGGGACTCCGCTGGGGCCGCCGCGTGTGCGCCGCCTCCGTGCGCCACGGCGTGCTCCTGCGCCCACTCGGCGACGTCGTCGTCCTCATGCCGATCCTCACCTCCACCTCCGAGGAGATCGAGCGGATCGTCGCGACCCTCGAGCGGGCGATCACCGAGGGCACCGCCCCGTGACCTGGTCGGAGTGGGCGGCGGCCCGGGCCGACGACATCCGCCGGGCCGGGCAGTGGCGCGCGCCGCGCGACCTCGACGCCGCGGGCCCACACGGCACGATCACGGCGACGGGCCAGCGGGTCGTGTCGTACGCGTCGAACGACTACCTCGGCCTCACCCAGCACCCCGACGTGGTCGCGGCGGCCCACGCCGCGCTCGACCGGTGGGGCGCGGGTTCGGGGGCGGCGAGGCTCATCGTGGGCAGCCGGCCCGTGCACACCGAACTCGAGACCGCGATCGCCGAGTGGAAGGGTACCGACGGCGCCGTCCTCTTCCCCACCGGGTTCGCGGCGAACCTCGGGGTGTTCGAGGCGCTCGCCTCACGCAACGCCTTCATCTGCTCGGACGAACTCAACCACGCGTCGATCATCGACGGCACCCGCCTGAGCCGATCCGAGACGGTCGTGTACCCGCACGGGGATCTCGACGCGCTCGACGCACTCCTCACCCGCGCCGCCGGTAGACGCGCGGTGGTCGCGAGCGACACGGTGTTCTCGATGGACGGCGACCTCGCCGACGTCGCCGGCCTGCGTGACGTCTGCGCCCGCCACGGTGCGCTGCTCGTGCTCGACGAGGCGCACGCCGTGCTCGGGCCCGACATCGACGCGGGGGACGACGACGTCGTGCGGGTCGGCACCCTGTCGAAGACGCTCGGCGCGCTCGGGGGATTCGTGGCCGGCCCACGCCGATTCACGGACCTCGTGATCAACCGGGCCCGCTCGTACATCTTCACGACCGCCTCGAGCCCGGCCGACTCCGCCGCCGCCCTCGCGGCGATCGGCGTGGTCCGGTCGGCCGAGGGGGCGGCCCTGCGCGCCCGGCTCCGGGAGAACATCGACGTGCTCCGACCCGGTCACCCGTCACCGATCGTGCCGATCATCTGCGGGGAGGAACGCGCCGCGCTCGACGCGGCGGCCGCGCTGCTCGAGCAGGGGATGCTCGTCCCGGCGATCCGACCGCCGACGGTGGCCCCGGGCTCCTCGCGCCTCCGGATCGCGCTCTCGGCCGCCCACACCGCCGACGAGGTCGCCACCTTGGAGGCCGCACTCACCACCCTGGGGATCGCATGAGCCTGCTCTTCGTCACCGGCACCGGTACCGAGATCGGCAAGACGTGGTTCGC
>JBJTOY010000048.1:0-5355 GCA_046074845.1 Actinomycetes bacterium
CCCTTGCGGATCGCCTGGGCGAGTTCGCCCACCTCCTCGGTGAGCCAGGCCACCGAGGAGGGCAGCCCTCGGGCCCGGTCATGGGCCCCGTAGGTCGCCTCGATGATGGCCTGCAGGTCGCGGATCTCCACCGGGTCAGCCGAGGCGAGCGAGCAGGGCGGCGGCGTGCGCGGCCCGACGGGAGCGGAACTCGGCGGGTGCCACGACCTCGGCCTCCGGCCCGATGGCCACGAGGAAGTGCTCCAGCCGGCTCGGCCCGTAGACGACGACCTCGGCGCGGACCCGGCCGTCCTCGAGCGGGGTCTGCGTTGAGACGTCGACGTCGTCGATCGCGTCGAGGATCGCGGGGTCGACGTCCACGGTGACCGGCACCGCGATGGCGCTGAGGTCGAATCCGTCCGGGAGTGGTCCGAGGGGCGGCGGATCGAAGCGATGATCGCCGGGCACGAGGGTGATGATGCGATCGATGCGGAACCACCGGAGCGCGTCCTTGTCCCGATCCCGGGCCAGGAGGTACCAGCTGTCGCCGAGGGCGACGACGTCGTAGGGGTCCACCTCGCGCTCGGTGACCTCGCCGCTGTCGCTCACGTAGCGGATGCGGATCGACCGGCTCTGGGCCCGGGTCCCGCCGATGCACTCGGCGACCTCGTCCTTCATGGGCGGGTCGTCGGCGATCACCGGATAGGTCTGACCGACCAGCGCGGTCAACTTCTCCTTGGCGGTCCGCAACGCAAGGTTCTGGGTGTCGCCCATGGTGCCGTACTGGGTGGCCGCGATGAGCAGGGCGACCGCCACGCCGACCTCGGGCGGATCGGACTCGAGGTCGCGCAGCCAGTTCGAGCTCGACACCATGAGGATGCCGTCCTCGACGTAGTACGCGTCGGTCAGGTCGAGCTTGTCGCCGCTGATCAGACGCCGTTCGAGGTACACGAGGTCGTTGATCCAGCCGATGAGCACGTCGTAGCTGACGTTGAACTCGGTCGCGGCGGCGCGCAGGTCGACGTCGCCCTGTTCCTCGGCCCGAGCCGTGAGCTCGGTGAGGATCCGGAGCTGGTCCTTGAGGCCGAACGGCGGCATCAGCCGACCTCCGTCTGCGGCGTGAGCCAATCCCGGACCATGGTGACGAGTTCCGGTGGTCCGGTCACGCGCGCATGGTTCCCGAACCGCAACGCCCGGACCACGAAGGACACGTAGTGCCGCACCTCGACCTCGATGAGGACGCGGCCGTCCGGTTCGATGGTCGTCGTCGCGCCGTCGAAGGTGCGCTCGATCATGCCCTGGTGGTCCACGTCGGTCTCGATCGTGGCGGTGACCACGGGATCCGGTCCCCACTCGTTCGGATCGAGGCAGAACTCGGTGGCCCAGTCGAGACCGTCGGGGACGGTGAACGCATCCGGCTCCCCGATGCGTTCGATGGTCGGGTCGCCGACCTCGATCCGATCGAGGCGGAACCGCTTCCGACGGTCGAATCCGTCCTCGTGGGCGAGCAGGTACCAGGAGGTACGCCACGAACCGATCCGGTACGGCTCGACCGTCCGGAGTGTGCCCTTGTACCGGAAGCGCACGAGACGTCGGTCGGCGACGCCGGGCTGCAGTTCGCGCACGATGGCGGGGACACGCACGGCGACGTTCGCGTCGCGGTCGTCGAGCGATTGACCGAGTTCGTCCGCAGGTGCCTCGTCGCGCGGTCCGCTCACCCAGACGGCCCGCGCCGCCTTGAGCAGCGCGGCCCGTTCGTCGCGGGTGAAGAAGGGCGGCTTGATCCGGTAGGCCTGCTTCTGGTCGTTCCACTCGATCTCGATGCCCGCTTCGCGGTGCAGGTCGCCAAGGTCCCGCCAGAACTTCTTGCGCAACCCGTCGGTCGCCGGCCCCGAGTACTCGGCGAGCTCCTCTCCGACCTCCTTCAGTTCGACCCACTGGCCGCGCCGATCGCGGAAGAAGGCCGCGAGCAGCAGGTTGCGCTCGAGCGGTTTCGTCCTCGGTGCCTTGTCTCCTGCCACGGAGGGGAGTGTGGCAGACGGACCCCCCGGTTGTCGCCGGTTTCAGCCCGCCTTGCGCAGGACGACGAAGGTCCGGCCCGGACGGGCCCCGACGGCGAGGTAGGGGCGCAGCGGTCCGGCCCACCCGATCTCGGCCCGGGTGCGTCCGGCGGCCCGGAGTGCGTGCAGCGCATGGAGCAACGGGGCGCGTCCGGCCCCCCGGCCCACGAGGTCGGGGCGGCTGGCCACGGGTCCGATCCATCCGTCCCGCAGCACGTCACGCGCGCACAGCCCGGCGATGCCCCGGTCGTCGAGCGCGGCGGTGAGCCCGCCCCGTTCGGCCGCGGCCACGAACTCGACCTCCCAGTGGGGCCAGTGCGTTGCGCACCAGGCGGCGACCTCGTCCGCGGTCACCTCGGCGGGCGGCTCGTCGGGTGCCGGCGGCAGGGCGCCGAGTGGCACCTCGAGGTTCAGCGCCACCTCGCCCCGGACGTACCCGGCGGCCTCGAGCAGGGCGAGGAGCCCGAGGTCGGTGACGTCGACGCCCGGCCACAGGTACCGCGGCGCGTCGCCGCCCACCCGGAAGGAGGTGGCGCCGGCGGTCCGCAGGTGCGTCTCGGCCTCATGGATGAGCGCCTGACCGATGCCGCGCCGGCGGGCCGGCCGGTCCACGGCGATGAGGCGGATCGAACCGATCTCCCCGTCGAGCGCGCACGCGATGACCCCGACCCCCGGATCCCCGAGGACCCGCACGGTCGGATCGACGAGGAGCGCGCGGGAGAGTTCGTCGGCCGTCGGCGGATCGGTCAGGGCCCGCGCGCAGAGCGCGGCGAGCGCGTCCGCGTCGGTCACCGGGTCACTGCACGCAGGTCGCGGCGAGGCTGGAGAGTGCGATGCCGCGCTTGGCCTGACGGATCACGTGCTCGTCGAGGCCCTCGGTGAGGTAGGCGAAGGACAGCCCGGTCGCCGGGTCGGCCCACGCGACCTGCCCGAACGCTCCGTTGTGTCCGAAGGTGCCGGGTGAGTTCGTCCGGCCGAACCCGCGCAACGAGCCGAGGTCGTCGTCGCCCGCGGTGACGAGGCCGAGGGTGCGTGCCGCGGGCACGCCGGTCCACACGTCGGGCAGTCGGCTGCGCACGTTCGTGCGCGCGTCCTCGAGCACGCCCTCGTCCCAGATCCCGCGCGGGTTGTGCAGGAGCTCCTGGTAGAAGACGACGAGGTCGCGGGCCTGCATGATCCCGCCGCCGCCGGGCATGCCGACCGCGATCGCCTCGGGGGTGGCGAGGTAGGCGACCGCGTCGGTCGTGACCTCGGTGGCCGGCAACTCGCGCACGCCGAGCGCCGCCTCGAGTTCATCAGGGGTGGCTAACTCGCCGACCGATCGGGGCACGCGCACCGGCACCGGCTCGTCGATGCCGAGCAGGCGGGGGAGGCCGATGGGGGTGGTCACGCGATCGGCCACCACGTCGCGGTAGTCGGCGCCCGCGAGCCGGTCGATGATCTCGGCGAGCACCCAGTGCGCACTCGAGGGGTGGTACTCGAACTTCGTCCCCGGTTCCCACTGCAACCGCCACTTCGCGAATGCCTCGAGGCGCCCCTCCGTCGTCGCCCACCTCGGCGGGCCGAGGGGCGCGGAGGGGAAGCCGCTCTGGTGCAGCATCACCTGCTCGACGGTCACGACCTCCTTGCCGTTCGTGCCGAACTCCGGGATGTAGTCGACGACGCGCCGCGAGACGTCGAGGGCGCCGTCCTGGATCAGGAGCCAGCAGACGCTCGCGATGAACGGCTTCGTGGCCGAGAACACGCAGTAGCGCGATTCGGGGTCGGCCTCGCCGAACGTCTCGTCGAGGATGACCTCGCCGTCGAGTGCGAGGGCGAGTTGGGCCGACGGCAGGAGCCCGGCGTCGACCTCGCGACGGGCCCGGGTCAGGAGTCGCTCGATGGCGGCGTCGTCGATGGTCCTCGGCATGGATCCCCCTCGTCGTCCACGGGCCGTGCGGGCCGAGACGCTACCCGGGTCTACATTCGACCTGCGATGGGGCCGTGGACCGTGCCGTACGGGATCGCCGTGGTGCTGCTCGTGGTCGCGGGTGCGGCCAAGGTCGTCGAGCCGCGGGACACCGCCGGCGCGCTGGCGCGCAGCGGGTGGAAGGTGGGCCCGACCGTCGTGCGGGTCGGCGCCGCCTTCGAGCTGGGCCTGGGCGTCGCAGCCATCGGCAGCGGCACCCGTACCGCCGCCGTCGTGGTGGCCCTGTCCTACCTCGGCTTCGCCGGCTTCGTGACCCAGGCGCTCGTGCGCCGACTGCCCGTCGGTTCCTGCGGGTGCTTCGGTCGGGTGGACACCCCGCCGAGCGGCTGGCACGTGGCGGTGAACCTCGGCTGCGCGGTGGCGGCGACCGGCGCGGCGCTGGCCGGACCTGCGCCGTGGCTCGGCGTGTCGGAGGTCGGGACGGCGACGGCCGTGGCGAGTGTCGTGCTGGTCCTCGTCGGGACGGCTCTCGCCGCTGCGCTGCTCGTCCTCGTGCCCCGGGCGGGGGCCCGGCGCTGACTCAGGCCCGCTGGCCGCTGAGCTTGCGGTTCTTGAACTGCGCCCGGACGTAGTCGCGATTGAGCAGCGCGATGAAGTCGATCGAGATCTCCTTCGGGCACGCGGTCTCGCACTCGCCGTAGTTGGTGCAGGAGCCGAACCAGCGCTCCATCTCGTCGACCATCGCGGTGGCCCGGGCGAAGCGCTCCGGCTGCCCCTGGGGGAGCAGGCTCAGGTGGTTGTACTTCGCCGCGGTGAACAGTTGTGCCGCGCCGTTCGGGCACGCGGCCACGCAGGCACCGCACCCGATGCACGCAGCGGCGTCCATCGCAGCGTCCGCGGCCTCCTTCGGCACCAGGATCTCGTTGGCGTCACGAGCACCACCGGTCGGGGCGGTGATGTAGCCGCCGGCCTCGACGATGCGGTCGAGCGCCGAACGGTCGACCGCGAGGTCCTTGATGATCGGGAACGAGCGGGCCCGCCACGGCTCGACCGTGATGTGGTCGCCGTCGGAGAACTTCCGCATGTGCAGCTGGCAGGTCGCCGTGCCCCGCTCGGGCCCGTGCGGGATGCCGTTGATCATCATCGAGCACGAACCGCAGATGCCCTCGCGGCAGTCGTGGTCGAACGCGATCGGCTCCTTGGACTCATCGACGAGACGCTCGTTGAGCACGTCGATCATCTCGAGGAAGGACATGTCGGGCGAGACCTCGGGCATCTCGTGGGTCTCGAAGTGACCCGCCGAGCGAGGGCCGTTCTGGCGCCAGACCTTCAGCGTGAGCTTCACGGAACTCGTGCTCCTCGTGACTACTTGTACGAACGGGTGGCGAAGTGGACGTTCTCGTACAC
>JBJTOY010000049.1:0-4955 GCA_046074845.1 Actinomycetes bacterium
CACGTCAGGCCTCCGGGATGTGCGTCGCGCCGTACGCCCGCTCGATCGTGAGTTCGATGATGACGCGGCCCATGGCGGCGACCGTGTCGTCGCTGAGGGGTTCGGGCATCGGCGCGCCGCTCATGCGTTCGAAGATGCGGGTCGTGGCGGCGCCGGCGCCCTCGGTCACGATGCGCGCCGGCCCCTCGACGGTGACGCACGGGTACGGGGCGTCGTGGCCGGTCACGCAGTACGACGCGCGTCCATCGCGAGCGACGTCGCGGGCCTTGGCCCGGGTCGCCTCGGTCGAGATGAGGATGCGCTCCCCGTCGAGCACGTGGCGCACGACCGAGAGCCGGGGCCGACCGTCGGTCCGGAGCGTGCCGAGCACGCCGCTCGGTTCCGCGTCGACGAAGGCCCGGACATCGGGTCCGAGCGCGCTCACGCGATCACCGCCGTGTCGTCGGGCTCGGCGACCACGGGGTTCTCGAGGACTCCGATCCCGTCGATCTCGATCCGGACGGTGTCGCCGGGCACCAACCACCGTGGCGGCTGGCGCACGATCCCGACCCCCGCCGGCGTGCCAGTCGCGATGATGTCGCCGGGTTCGAGGGTGCACGAGGTCGAGAGCGTGGCGATCTGCTCGGCGACCGAGAAGATCATCCCACTCGTCGGTGCGTCCTGGAGTACATCGCCGCTGACCGTGGTGCGGATGCGCAGCGCCTGCGGGTCGGGGATCTCGTCGGCCGACACGATCCACGGTCCTACGGGTCCGTGGGTGTCGAAGGATTTCCCGATCGTCATGGTGGGCGCGCGCAGTTGCCAGTCGCGCACCGTGACGTCGTCGACGATCGTGTACCCGGCGATGACCTCGAGCGCGCGCTCGATCGGGACGTGGCGGCACCGTCGACCGATCACGACACCAAGCTCGCCCTCGTAGTCGACCATCGCCGACACCCGCGGCACGTGGATCTCCCCGCCGTGGCCGGTGAGGCAGGTGACCTGCTTGTTGAAGAACACCGGGAAGGCGGGGTGCGGCTGGCCGGTCTCGGCGCAGTGGTCGGCGTAGTTGAGACCGATCGCGAGGAACTTGCGGGGCGCGGCGATCGGGGGGAGGAGCCGCACCGCCCGGAGCGCGATCTCGGGCGCGCCGGTGACGACCGGCGCCGTACCGAGGAGGACGTCGACCGGGTCGACGTCGCCGAGATCGACGATCCCCTCGTCGACGACCAGGCCCGTGCGGGCCCGGCCCTCGTGCACGAACCTGGCGACGCGCATGGGGCTCCTCGGGGTGGGTGCGGACGCTGGTCGTCCGAGCGATGCAGAATCTATAATCTATAGACCATGCCGACAACTCCCGCACCGACCCGAGCCGACTGGGTGGACGCCCGCCTGCGGGCCGAGATCCTCGAGGGAGCGTTCGCGCCCGGCGCTCGGCTCGTGGTCGGGGAGCTGGCCGAGCGGTACGGCGTCAGTCCGACGCCGCTGCGGGAGGCGTTGCGCCGGCTCGCCGCCGAGGGGCTGGTCGACTGGCAGCCCCAGCGCGGGGCGAGGGTGGCGACGGCGACACGCCGGGATGCGGAGGACCTGTACGAACTGCGCCTGGCGCTCGAACCGGTGGCGCTCGGCCAGTCCATCGTGGCCGGCGCTGACGATCCGTCGTACGCGGACGCGGTGCTCGCGGCGTACGACGCGTTCTGCGCCGCCGGCCCCGGGCTCACCGACGTCCTCGAGGCGCACCACCGGTTCCACGCCGCACTCATGGCCCGGTGCCCGAACCGGCCCATGGTGACCGCGATCGAGCGGTACGGACAGCAGTCGCTGCGCTTCCAGATGCTCGCCACCGCCGGCCGGACAGGACGACGCGACCTCGACGCCGAGCACCGTGCGCTCCTCGACGCCGCAGTCGCGGGCCGGGCCGAGGATGCGGTCCGCGTGCTCGTCGAACACCTGCGGGCATCGCTCGTCGAACTGCGGGCCCGTACCGACTGACCCGCTGCTCACACGGCTGGCGTGCGCTCCGCGGGTCCCCGTCGTCGGTCACGCCGGTGGCGTGCGCTCATCCATGCCCCAGGGTTCTCCGGAGTCCCGTAGGAGGTCGAGGAACGGCACGGGATCGAAGGCCTCGGCGCCGAGGACGCCCGCCCCGGTCCAGACGCCCTCGGCCATGAGCTCCATCGCCACGACCGGGTTGATGGCGGTCTGCCAGACCACGGCCTGGGAGCCGTGCCGGCCCATGCACTCGTCGTTGTCGGCGACGTGGAACAGGTAGACGGCGCGGGCCGCGCCGTCGGGACCCTTCCCCGTGACGTAGGTGCCGGCGCAGGTCCGGCCGTGCATGCGGTCGCCGAGGTGCGCCGGGTTCGGGAGCACGGATGCGACGACATCCCTCGGGCTCACCCGTTGCCCGCGCACCTCGACCGGATCGGTCGAATCGAGGCCGAGCTTGTTGAGCGTGCGGAGGACGTCGATGAACTCCTCGCCGAGGCCGTACTTGAACGTCACGCGCTCGCAGTCGACCCAGCGGGGGATGAGCACGCCCTCCTCGTGCTCGACGTTCCCGCACTCGACCGGCCCGATGCCCTCGGGGAAGTCGAACACCTCGGGTTCGGAGAACGGCTCGGTCGTGTACCAACCCCGGTCGCGCTCCCAGACGAGCGGCGGGTTGAGGCACTCCTCGATCGTGGTCCAGATCGAGAAGGTCGGGGCGAAGCCGTACCCCTCGACCTCGAGGTCCGCGCCGTCGCGCACCCCGACCTCGTGGACCTCCGAGAAGAGGTGGTCCTGGGCGTACCGGGCGAACACGTCGGACAGCCCCGGTTCGACGCCGATGCCGACGAGGGCGAGCCTACCCCGGTCCGCCCAGGCCTCGGCGCGGGCGAACTGCTCGTCGCCGAGCATCACCCCGGTGCGGGAGAACGGCTCGGTGGGGTGACGCTGCGAGAGGCTCATCGCCATGTCGAGGTAATCGGCGTCGGCGGCGAACGCGGCGTCGAAGATCGGCATCACGAGGCGCGGGTCGGCCGCGTTCATGATCACGGTCGCACCGATGTCACGCGCCAGCGCGGCGACGGACGCCGCGTCGGACGCGTCGACGGCCGCACCCGCGAACCTTGGGTCGGTCGTCCCCTCGGCGACGGAGGCGGCCCGAGCGCCGTCGATGTCGGCGATGGTGCAGTGCTCGAAGAATCCCCGCCGGGCCGCCGCGGTCGCGATCGCGCCGCCGACGCCGCCCGCGCCCACCACGAGGATCCGCATCGGGCTCACCAGAGTTCGTCGGTGTACGTATCGGTCCCCGGCACGGTCGCCCGGAAGGGCGAGGCGAACACGACCTGACCGAGTCCGGCGGCGGCGAACTCGTCGCCGAGTCCGGCGAACCGCTCGTCCCACACCGACACCGCGTCCTCCTCGAGGAAGTAGAGGTGCACGTAGCGGTCACGCGCCTCGTCTCTGGGCACGTCCTTCGGGGCGTCCTGCATCAACGGCACCGGCGTGAAGGTGACGAGTTGATCGGCGGGCAGCGGGCGGGCCGCCGACCACTCGGCGACCGCGTCGGGCGAGACGCCCTCGGCGAGCTCGAACACGACCATGGCGAGGCCGGGGTAGCGGTGGTCGAGGGCCATCTCGGTCGGAACGCCGTCCTCCGTTGCGTGCTGCTCCTTGGCGAACTTGTACATGAGGGTGTGCACGTGGTCGCGGTGCGGGAACATGCGGTCGTTGTCGTGCAGCCAGTTCACCTGGTCCGTGCCCCACTTCATCCATTCACCGAACTTGCCGGCGAGGATCCAGTAGAGGGCGAGGTACGAGCCCTTCGCGGTGTCGGGCGCGATCGACGAGGAGGCCGGGTACCGCTTCGCCTTCTCGGCCCGGGTCGCGACGTATCGGGTGCCGGCGATCGTCCAGGCGCCGATCATGCAGCCGGCGTAGAAGTGATCGCGCTCGTACCAGCGGTTGTATGCGACCTGGTGACCCTCGTGCGGCTCGACGAGGGTGACGAGGGCGCCCCCGAGCTTGATCGGGCGCACCCGGGTGTCGCCGCTGCCGACTTCCTGGATCGTCATGGATGTTCCTCCACCATGGCCGCGAGGGCCCGTTTGTCGACCTTCAACATGCTCGTGACCGGCAACGCGTCGAGGACCACGAGGCGTTCGGGCGCCTTGTAGTCGGCGATGCGCTCGCGGCACCACGACCGTAGTGCCTCGAGGTCCGGGGGCTCGGCGGGGTCGGCCGGTACGACGAACGCCACCCCGATCTCGCCGATCACCGGCGCCGGGGTCCCCACGACGGCCACGCGGTCGACGAGGGGGTGGTCGGTGAGCACGTGCTCGACCTCGGCCGGGTACACGTTGTACCCGCCGCGGATGTACATCTCCTTGACCCGGCCGACGATGCGGAGGTCGCCCGCGGGGTCGAGGCGGCCGAGGTCCCCGGTGTGGAGCCAGCCTTCCGCGTCGATCACGGTCGCGGTCAGCTCGGGGTCCTGCCAGTAGCCGGCCATCACCATCGGGGAGCGGACGAGGATCTCGCCCACCTCGCCCTCGGAGACGTCGCGATCGTCGGCCACCAGGCGGAGTTCGAGTTCGGTCGCAGGTCGCCCCACCGTCTCGGCGACGACGTCGTCGGGATCGCCGAGCCGGGTGCCGGTGGTGACACCCGCCTCGGTGCTGGTGTAGCGGTTCATCACGGGACAGCCGAGCGCCTCCCGCATGCGCCGCACGAGATCGGGCGCGACCGCCGACCCCCCGATGCCGCAGATGCGCAGCGCCGAGCAGTCGGTGCGCGCGAGGTCCGGATGGGCGAGCACGAGCTCCCACTGGGTCGGCACGCCGGTGCCCACGGTGATGCGCTCGTCCCGGAGGAGGCGCAGGGTCTCGACGGCCGACCAGGGCTCACCGGTGAGCACGAGGGTGGTGGCGTGGGCCAACTCGTCCCAGATCCGGGTCATGTACCCGACGTGGGCGAACGGGAGGGAGACG
>JBJTOY010000050.1:0-3674 GCA_046074845.1 Actinomycetes bacterium
GCGAAGAAGCGGGCCGGGTCGTCGCGGACCGCCAGGAGCAGGTTCGCCCAGATGTCCGGGATCGGCAGGGTCTCGTACCCGTTCGGCACCACGCACAGCAGGTGCACGGTGTTCGTCCCGCGGGGTTCGAACCGGATCGAGTAGAGGCGGCCGAACCGCAGGCGTCCCTGGGGGACCTCGACCCAGAAGTGGCCGGTGCGCTGGTACTCGGCACGCTGGTCGGGATCGAGCAGCGACAGGAGCAGCGCCTTCGCCCGGTCGTGTGCGAGGCGCCGTCGGTAGGACGAGGCCTGGCCCGCGAGGTGGGTGCGGTCGACGGCCCGGACGTGGAACGGGCCCGGCCGGGGCGCGCGCGGGGCCCGCGGTCGTGGCAGGTCGCGGCGGATCCAGTCGACGCCGGGCACCGGGTGGGGCCGGGCCTGCGCGGTCCCGACGACCACGAGTGAACCGTCGGCGAGCACCCGCAACTCGCGCCCGTCGGGGAGGATCTCGGTCTCGACCGCCGTCGCCGGTGCGGTCGCGGTGGTCACCGTGGATCAGCCGCCCTGGATCGGGCGGACCCAGATGATCTCCTCGGCGGTCGGGTCGAACGCGTGGATGCGCTCGGCCTCGCTCGCCGGCGCCCCCTCGGGGCGGGCGAAGGCCATCCGGCGCTCGAGTTCGAGGCTCCGGAAGATCCGTTCCGCCTCGGCGGTGGTGGCGGGGTCGTCGGCCGCCCAGGTCACGACCGTGTCGCCGGTCTCGTCGATGATGCGCATGAGCCCCATGGCTGCCCCCTCAGGTGGTCGGTGGAGGCGCCAGTCGAACACACGTTCGTCCCCGTGTCAAGGGGCTCGCCGGGCTCAGCCCCCGGTTCCGAGCCGGGCCTCGAGGGCGGCGAGGTCCTCGGGGGCGAGCACGTCGGTGGCGATCTCCCAGACCTCGTCCGCGAACGGCGCGGGCGCGTGGGCCCGGATCGCGCCGATGACCTCGGCCCGCTCCCCGACGTTCATCGCGGGGATCATGAACTCGAGGCCGAGCAGCCGATCGTCGGGGTCGAGGGCGGCCACGAACTCGACCTCGAGCGCCCGCACCCGCTCGACGCCGATCGCATCCTCGAGTGCGGGGAGCACGACCCGCTCCTCGTGGTCCTGGTGCAGGAGGTACTCGCCCGCGAACGCGGCGAGGTCGAGGTGCAGCGCGCGCATCGCCGTGTACCGGTCCGTGGCGGTGAGGAGCGCATCGGCGGCGTCGCGCAGCGCGGCGGCCCGCCCTTCGAGCGCGGCGTGCGCGGCGCGGATCTCGGCGCCGAGGCCCGGCAGCACCTCGTCGATGACCGGTCCGGTGACGGCGTCCTCGGCCTCCGCGTGGGAGTCGAGCAGGTCGACGAGTTCGTGGACGACCCCGTGGAGCGTCTCGCGTGCTTCCGGGTCGTCGGGGTCGCCGTACGCGCTCTCGCCGATGACGGTGAGCAGGCCGAAGCGGATGCCCTTGTGGACGTCGCGCCACAGCGCGGTGGCCGGCAGGCGGTGCGCGGCGTCAGTCATGGTGCCTCCCGGTCCGGATGGTCGGATCAGCCGCCGGTGCCCCAGCCGGTCGCGGCATCGATGCGGGCGAGCACCTCGCCGTCGAGTCGCCCGAGCACCTCGAGCGCGCCCATGTTGTCCTCGACCTGCGCCGGACGGCTCGCCCCGGTGATGACCGTCGAGACGTTCGGGTTGTGCGCGCACCACGCGATCGCGAGCTGCGCAAGCGAGCAGCCGAGTTCGTCGGCGATGCCGGCGAGGGCCCGCACCTTCGCGCTCGCCTTCTCGTTCGTGAGCATGCCCTGGAGCCACTCGTAGCCGGGCAGCGCGCCGCGGCTGTCCTCGGGGATGCCGTCGAGGTACTTGCCGGTCAGCAGTCCGGAGGCCAGTGGGCTCCACGTCGTGAGGCCGAGGCCGATGTCGCCGTAGAGCCGCGCGTACTCGATCTCGACCTTCACGCGGTCGAGCAGGTGGTACTGCGGCTGCTCCATGACCGGCTTGTGGAGGTGGTGGCGTTCGGCGATCTCGTAGGCCGCGCGGATCTCGTCGGCCGTCCACATCGAGGTGCCCCAGTAGAGCGCCTTGCCCTGGGCGATCATGTCGGACATCGCCCAGACGGTCTCCTCGATCGGGGTGTCCGGGTCGGCGCGGTGGCAGAACACGAGGTCCACGAACTCGAGGCCGAGGCGCTCGAGGGAGCCGTCGATCGCCTGCATGAGGTACTTGCGGTTCAGCGTGTTCGACATGTTCACGCCGCCGTGGATCCCCCAGAACAACTTCGTCGAGATGACGTACTCGTGGCGCTTCCATCCGAGTTCGCGGATGGCGTCGCCCATGATCTGCTCGGACTGACCACCCGCGTAGGCCTCGGCGTTGTCCCAGAAGTTGACGCCGGCCCGCTGCGCGGTGTCCATGCAGGCGAGGGCGGTGTCGAGGCCCATCTGGGTGCCGAAGGACACCCACGAGCCGAAGGACAGCACGCTGACCTTGAGACCGGACCGGCCGAGTCGTCGGTACTCCATCGCCATCGTGTGCTGCTCCTCGTGCTCGTCGCCCGCCGGGGGCGGGGCGTGACGACGCGCACTCTACGGCCCGTGGCAGGCTCTGCGCCCGAGCGGACAGGGGGGAGCGGATGGGTCGGAACGGGTTGCGCGGGTTCGCACTCGGCGCGGTGGCGTCGCTCGGACTGGGGGCGGCGCTCGCAGCCGTTCCGGCGGCGGCCGCGCCGTCGACCCGGGCCTGCGGTCCGGACCCCGGGTACGCGCGGATGCAGGACTGCGTCCGCCTCAACCAGATCCAGGTCATCGGGAGCCACAACTCGTACCACCTGCGCGCGCAGGATCCGTTCTGGACCGCGCTCTCCGGCTTCCTGCCGGAGACCGCGGCGACCCTCGACTACTCCCACGCCCCGCTCGCGAACCAGTTCTCGGACCAGGCGGTCCGCCAGATCGAGCTCGACATCGCCACCGACCCGAAGGGCGGGCGCTACGCGACCCACCGGGTCCTGAAGTTGGTGGGCCAGCCGACGCGCTCGCCCGACCCGACCCTGCGCAAGCCCGGCATCAAGGTCCTCCACGTCCCGGAGGTCGACTGGGAGACCACCTGCACGACCCTGCGCATCTGCCTCGCCCAGATCCGGCGCTGGTCGAGCGCGCATCCGCGCCACGTGCCCATCGCGGTGCTGCTCGAGCTCAAGGAGGACGCGACCCCGGATCCGGTGGACCTCGGGTTCGTATCGGCCCAGCCGTTCCGGGCCAAGGACCTCGACGAACTCGACGCCACGATCCGCAGCGAGATCCCGGCCCGCATGCTCTACACGCCCGACGACCTCCGCGGGTCGGCGAGGACCCTGCCCGAGGCGATCCGCAGGACGGGGTGGCCGACGCTGCGGGAGGTACGGGGCAAGGTCCTGTTCCTCATGGACAACCAGAGCGGCGTGCGGGACCTGTACCTGCGCGGCCGCCGCAACCTGGCCGGTCGGGTGCTGTTCACCTCGTCGAAGCCGTCCGAGCCGAGTGGGGCGTTCGTCAAGGAGAACGACCCGATGGGTGTCGCGGGCCAGCGCATCCGGCAGTTGGTGCGCGACGGCTTCGTCGTGCGAACCCGGGCCGACGCCGACACCGCGCAGGCCCGCACCGGCGACACCACGATGCGCGATGCGGCGCTCGC
>JBJTOY010000051.1:0-8756 GCA_046074845.1 Actinomycetes bacterium
GGCGACACGCACACCGCGGCGACGTTCCACTCAACCGCGTCGCGGCACACGGAATGCACTTGCGAATGCGTCGCGTCGGGCGCGAGCAGCGTGTGGTCGATGTATCGCGCCAGCTCGGCACGGGTGCGAGGCACCGGAGCAGTCGAGCCTGCTGCACCGGCCGAGTCTGCAGCGCCGGGCATCACGAACTGAACGCGAGCCCCGCGAACTCCCCCGTCTGGCGCCACTCGTCGAGGTGCTTGAAGAACGCCACCGGCCCCTCTGGATGACCGCTGCCGTTGAACATGTCGCTCTGCGAAATCGGCTGGCCTTCGTTGTTGTAGTAGCCGGGCGTGCAGTCGGGGTTGCCGCGCAGTCCACGTTGCGTGCTCGTGATGAACGTGACCCAGTCGTCTTGCGCCTGCAGCGTCGGCTCCACCTCGCGCGCGCCGGACTTTTCTGCGCGGGCGATCACGTCGGCGATGGCGAGGCCATTCTCCACGTAGTTCTGCGGCACGTTCGCGATCTGGTTGGCGGCCTGCGTGAAACCGATGATGAAAAAGTTCGGAAATCCGTGCACGTGGATGCCGTGCAAGCTGCGCATGCCGCCCGCCCATGCGTCAGAGAGCGCGAGGCCGTCGCGACCGACGATGTCGAACCCGCTGCGCCGCTCGTAGCTCGTGCCGACCTCGAAACCCGACGCAATGATGAGGCAGTCGACCGGATAATGCACGCCCGCCACCCACACGCCGCGCTCGTCGATGCGCTCGACGCCCTTGCCATCAGTGTCGACGAGGTGCGTGTTGGGGTTGTTGAACGACTGCAGGTATTCGTCGTGGAAGCACGGCCGCTTGCACAACTGGCGATACCACGGTTTCAGCGCCGCGGCGGTTCGTTCGTCGCCGACCAGCGCGTCGACGCGCGCGCGTAGGTCATTCATCTTTTCGTCGTCCGAATCTTCGTAGGCCTTCTGCAGCGTCTCGGGCCCGATCGTGGCGCCTTGCTGCACGAGTTCGACCATGCGGTCGCGGATGCGCTTGGAGATGTCGGTCCAGCCGTCCTGGACCAGGTCCTCGTCGGTGAAGCCGCCGGTTTGGAGGATCGTGAAGTTGGTGAGCCACTCCCGCTGCCACCCGGGCTCGAGGGTGGCGAACCAGTCGGGATCGATCGGGTGGTTGTTCCGCACGTCGATCGACGACGGGGTGCGCTGGAACACGAACAGTTCCCCGGCGTCGCGGCCCAGGGCCGGGATGCACTGCACCGCGGTCGCGCCGGTGCCGATGATGCCGACCCGCAGGTCGGCGAGCCCGGTCATCGGTTCGCCCTCCGGCGTGCCGCCGGTGATCGTGTAGTCCCACCGGCTCGTGTGGAACGCCGGACCGGCGAAGGTCTCGATCCCGGGGATGCCGGGCAACTTGGCCCGGTGGAGGGGTCCGGTGCCCATCGACACGAAGCGGGCCCGGATCTCGTCGCCCCGGTCGGTCCGGATGACCCAGCGGGCGTCGTCGCCGTCCCAGACGACCGACTCGACCTCGGTCGAGAGCAGCGCGCGTTCGGCGAGGCCGTACTGCTCGGCGATCGCCCGCGCGTGCGCGTGGATCTCGGGCGCCTGCACGTACTTGGCGCTCGGCATGCGCCCGGTCTCCTCAAGCATGGGCAGGTAGATCATCGCGGCGGTGTCGCACATCGCACCCGGGTACCGGTTCCAGTACCAGACCCCGCCCACGTCGCCGGCGCCGTCGATGAGCATGACGTCGTCGACGCCCGCTTCGACCAACTTCGCGCCCGTGCACAGCCCGGCGAACCCGGCCCCGATGACGGCGACCGTCACCGCCTCCTGTCGAGGTGCCCGTTCGACCCGAGGCGTGTACGGATCCTCGAGGAGGCGCGCGTACCGTCCGGTCGGCTCGAGGTACTGCTCGACGCCGTCGGGGCGGATCCGCTTGTCCCGCTCCGCCCGGTAGCGGCGGCGCAGGGCCTCACGGTCGATGGCGGGCGGTGGCGTCGTGGGGGACACGCCCGCAGTCTGCCCGCGCGTCGCGCGACGTGGCGCACCACGACCCCGTAGGCTCCGGCGATCGGTTCGACTCATGGGGGCACGTGGTGCGACGGACGGTGACCATTGCGGGGATCGGGCTCGTGGCCGCGCTGGCCCTGGCGGCCTGCTCCGGGGGGACGACGACGGGGACCGGCAGCGCGGGGACGACCCCGTCGACCACGGCACCCGGCGGCCACTCCCATGGTGGGTCCGAGGAGGGCTACCTCCTGCGGCACCCGCTCCGGGTCACCGCCGACGGCCTCATCGACCCGGCCTCGATCGACCTCTCGGGCATCGAGGGCGTGACCGAGGAGCAGCAGCGACAGTCGACGGACCTGTTGGTGCGGACGATCCGCACCCTCCCGCGCTGGAGCGACTACCAGCAGGCGCTCGCCGACGGCTTCCAGTCGATCGGCGATCAGATCACCGGTGAGGAGCACGTCATCCGGTGGGACTGGATCAACGACGACGTGATGCTCGACCCGAACCAGCCGGAGTCCCTCGTCTACAAGTACGACCGCGCCACCGGGACCCGGACCCTCGAGGCCGCCATGTTCCTGCTGCCGCAGCAGTACACGCTGGAGAACCAGCCGGCGATCGCGAGCCGGCTGGTCCAGTTCCACCAGCACGACAACCTGTGCTTCACCGCACCGCCCGCCCCGCGGGTGGCCGGGCTCACGAACTTCGAGGGTGGATGCAACCCGCCGCTCGTGAAGTTCAACCCGAACATCATGGTGCACGTCTGGATCCGACCCAACGTGTGCGGACCGTTCGCGGCACTCACCGGCGTCGGGGCGGGGCAGATCGCCGACGACGAGGAGCGGTCCTGCGTGCACGACGACACGCGCCTCACCCTCTGAACCCGCTCCGCTCGGATCTGACGCGACGACGCCCCGGCCCGAGGGTGCGGGGCCGGGGCGTCGTGCGTGCGTCGGTGCGCGTGGATCAGTAGGCGAAGCCCACCGAGGCGGCCCAGCCCTGGTCCACGTGGTAACTGCCGTCATCGCCGACCGAGTCGACCGTGACCGGGGCGGGGACCCGGTTGCCCGAGCCTTCCTCGAAGGCCACCGTGCCGGTCCAACCCTTCCAGCCGTTCACGTTGCGGATGCCGGCCCGCAGCGCGCCGTACTCGAAGCCGGTCTCGGCGGCGACCGTCGCGATGAGGTTCACCGAGTCGTAGGTGTACGGGGACCACGCGCCCGGTGCGGCCTCGAAGGCCTTGCGGTACTTGGCGATGATCGCGGCTGAGCCCGGGAAGTCGTCGGGCGCGGGCACGCCCACCACCGGGCAGGCCTTGGCCGCGGCCTCACCGGCCGCCGTGATGAATCCGGGGTCGTACGCGCCGTAGTCCGCGAAGCACTTCGGTGTCGCCTTCGCGTCGTACATCGCCTTCGCGATGAGCCCGCCCTCGGGGTAGTACGTGATGACGTACACGAGGTCGGGGCCCGTCGCGGCGACCTTCGTGACGGTGTCGGAGTAGGACTTCGCGCCCGGCTCGATGCCCTCGGCGATGGTGATCGTCACGCCGGCGGCCTTGAGCTGGGTCTGCATCGCCGTGTTCGCCGCGGTCGTGTAGTCCTGGGTCGTGTCGAAGATGATGCCGACCTTCTTGGCCTTGAAGTCGTCGGTGATCGCCTTGGTGGCGACCGGTGCGATCTGCGAGGTCATCGGCTGGAGTGTGAATCCGAGACCGGAGGTCTGGTCGCTCGAGGTGAGACGCAGCGGGACGAGACCCGCCTCGATGTAGAGCGGCAGGGTCTTGAGACCGGCGCCCGAGTTGTAGGGCCCGACGACCGCGTCGAGTCCGGCCTTGATCGCCTTCTTGGCCGCGACCTCGGCGACCTCCGGGTCGGCCTGATCGTCGATCGGCACGATGACGACCTTCTTGCCGTCGATGCCACCCTTGGCGTTGATCTCCTGCGCGGCGAGGCGTGCGCCGCGCAGCATGCCGATGCCGGTGTCCTTCTGGTCGCCGGTGAGCGGCCCCTCGAGGCCGATGCGGATCGTCTCCGACGCGGCGGCCGTGGTGGTCGTCGGGTCCGAGGACGAGTCGGAGGAGGAGCAGGCTCCGAGAGCGAGGGCGCCGACGGCGATGAGGCCGAGGGCGGCGAGGAACGGGCGGCGCATGGCGTCTCCAGGTTTGTCCGATGTGTGCGCAGGATCCTCGCACATCGCGTGCCGGGCGACCGTTCCGACGGGAGTGTCGGCCGTCCGCAGCCGCGCTCATCACACCTCGTGCTGAGATGGTCACCGATCGTGACCGATCGTGACCGATCGGGTCGCGGTGCGGGTCAGGCGTCCGTGCGGACTCCGGCGAGGTAGGTCGCGAGCACGCCCACCCCGGCGATCTCGTCGGCCGGCACCCGCTGCGGGTCGGCCCCGAGGACGACCAGGTCCGCGTACTTGCCGACCTCGATGCTGCCCGTGACGTCGTCGGCGTGGATCTGCCACGCGGCGTCGATGGTGATGGCCCGCAGCGCGTCGGCCGCGGTGTCGCACTCGGCCGGGTTCAGTACCTCGCCGCCGTCGCGCATCACGCGGGTGACGGCGGTCTGCACCGAGAGCAGCGGATCGATGTCGGTGACGTTGAAGTCCGAGTGGAAGCTCGGGCGGAGGCCGACCCGTCGCGCACTCGCGACCGGGTCGAGGCGACCGGCCCGTTCGGATCCGAGGATGTGGTCGCGCAGCGCACGGCCCCAGTAGTGCACGTGGTTCATGAGGAAGGAGGGCGAGATCCCGATCGCAGCCATGCGGGCCAGGTGGTCGTCGGTCGGGATCGAGCAGTGC
Organism: Actinomycetes bacterium; assembly: GCA_046074845.1. GTDB lineage: Bacteria > Actinomycetota > Acidimicrobiia > IMCC26256 > IMCC26256 > IMCC26256. The sequence goes on from JBJTOY010000051.1 coordinate 4,805, forward strand.
TCGATCCGGTGGCGGAGGTCGGTCGGAGCCGAACCGCCGAGCGCCTCCTCGAACGCGTCCACGACCTGCTCGATCGCGCCGTCCCCGTTCGCGTGCACCATGACCTGCCACCCCGCGGCGGCTCGAGCACGGATCGTCTCCACGAGGTAGTCCGTCGGGTAGTTGCGGTGACCGTGATCGTCGCTCCCCAGGTACGGCGCGCGTTGGTACCCGCTGCGGCCCTGGTTCGATCCGTCGGCGACGATCTTCCACGACGTCACCCGCGCCATGTCGTCGCCGGCGAACGGGGCGACCGGGGCCGCGGCGAACGCCCGGGCCGCATTGTCGACGAGTGCGACCGAGACCCGCGCCGGGAGCCGGCCCGCCGCGGCGAGCGCGTGGAGGATGTCGAGTTCACCCGCGCCGAAGAGCGCGCCGGTGCTCGCCTCGTGGAAGCGCGTCACCCCTCGGCGCGCCGCGGTCCGCAGCACGTCGACGACGTTGTCCTCGAGCTGGTCCTGGGTCGCCAGGGGCGCCGGGGCGAGGATCCGGCCGATCGCCGGCATCTCCCCGAACGCCCCGTCGAGCCGCCCGCGGTCGTCGCGCCCGTAGGTGCCGCCGGCCGGTGCCGCACTCGCGTCGTCCAGCCCCGCCGCGGCGATGGCGAGCGAGTTCGCGTACACGAAGTGCATCGACGCGTTGAGCACCACCGCCGGGTGGTCGGGCGCGATCTCGTCGAGCAGGTCACGGGTGAGCGCAGGTTCGCCGGGCAGCAGCGACGGGTCGTACCGCTTCGCGAGGAGCCATCTCCCCGGTGCGAGTGCGGCCGCCGCGGTGCGCAGGGTCTGCGTGATGTCGTCGAACGATCCGTGCGCGATGGGCGATGCATCGACCCAGTGGTCGATCACCGCGGAGATCCACAGGTGGGCGTGGGGCTCGACGAACCCGGGGTAGCAGACGTCATCGCCGAGCTCGAGCACCTCGGTGTCGGGGCCTCGCCGGGCCTCGACGTCGTCCCGATCCCCGACGGCGACGATGCGGCCGGCGGCGATCGCGATCGCCTCGGCCGCCGGCCGGTCGGGGTCCATGGTGACGATCCGCCCGAGCACGATGAGATCGGCGATCCCCGGGTCCACGAACGGGGTGCGGGGCACGGGGGACCGGGGCCCGGGCGTGAGGGGATGGTGGTCGACGAGCCGGGCGAGCCACGACGGGGGCGCGCAGGCCGGGCAGTGGTCGTGGACGATGTCGGCGACGGTCACAGCGGTGGATCGTAGGGGGCGGTCGGCTCGTCCCCGTGCGGGACGCACCCGTACCATCCGGGCTGTGGATTTCGCCTGGACCGAGGAGCAGGTCGCGCTGCGCGCCCGGGCCCGCACGGTGGCCGCCGACGCCGTGGACCGGTACGGCCGCCACAACGACGCCTGGATCAACGGCTTCTCGAAGGAGTTCGCCCGCGAGTTGGCCGCCGAGGGCTGGATCGGCATGACCTGGCCGACCGAGTTCGGCGGGGGCGGTCGGCCCGCGATCGACCGGCTCATCGTGGGCGAGGAACTCATCGCTGCGGGTGCACCGATCGCCGCGATGTGGTTCGCCGACCGGCAGATGGGTCCGGCCCTCATCGGCTACGGGCGGCCCGACCAGCAGGCTGAGTTCCTCCCGCGGATCCTCTCGGGCGAGACCACGTGGTGCATCGGCATGAGCGAGCCGAACGCGGGCAGCGACCTCGCGAGTCTCAAGACCGCGGCCGTGCGCGAAGGTGACGACTGGGTCATCAACGGTCAGAAGATCTGGACCTCATTCGGCGAGGTCGCCGACTACTGCTACCTCATCTGTCGCACCCGGACCGACGGTCCGCCCCACGCCGGCATCTCCGAGATCATCGTGCCGATGGACACCCCGGGCATCGAGGTGCGTCCCATCACCGACATGACGACCAACCGCCACTTCTGCGAGGTGTTCTTCACCGACGTGCGGGTCCCGGTCACGAACCTGGTGGGGGAGGAGGGCGGCGCGTTCCGGCAGACCATGAAGCAGCTCGAGCACGAGCGCGGTGGGATCGACCGGCTCGTATCGAACCGCGCCCTCTACGAGATCGCGGTGGCGCGGGCGGATCGTTCGGACCGGCTCGTCCGCCAGCGGATCGCGGATCTCGAGATCTCGTACCGCATCGGGCGGATCCTCGTCATCCGGGAGGTGCTCAAGCAGGCGCCGGCCGGGTTCAGCGCGGCGACGAAGTGCTTCTGCACCGAGCACGAGGCCCGGGTCGCGGACTTCGTCGCCCACGTGCTCGGACCGGAGGCGCTCCTCTGGGATGACGTGACCCGGGGCCTCTGCTACGCCCCCGGGTACACGATCATGGGGGGCACCTCGAACGTCATGCGCAACATCCTCGGGGACCGGGTCCTCGGCCTCCCGCGCTGATCCGGATCCGCCCCCCGTCGGGCTCCGGGCCCCCGTTCACACACCGTTCACAATCGGGCAACGGCCGGGAAAACCCGGCCGGGGAGGCTCTCGCTCGTTCCGGGAGGTTCCCGGGCCCCGGGGCCGGATGGGCCCGGACGGGTGGGGCTGCGTAGATTCGGCGCTCGCCCCCAGACGCAGGTGAAGGAGAGCGCAGTGGCCTACCAGGCGGAGTACATCTGGATCGACGGCACGGAGCCGACGGCCAAGATCCGTTCGAAGACGAAGATCATCCACAAGGACGCCCCGGCCTCGGTGGCGGACCTCCCGATCTGGGGCTTCGACGGCTCGTCGACCAACCAGGCCACCGGTGACAAGTCGGACTGCGTGCTGAAGCCCGTCTTCATGTGCCCGGACCCGACCCGCGGCGAGCCGAACGTGCTCGTCATGTGCGAGGTGTTCCTCGTCAACGACACGCCGCACCCGACGAACACGCGCGCCGCGCTGCGCGAGGTCGCCGAGAAGTTCGCGGCCCAGGAGCCGATGTTCGGCATCGAGCAGGAGTACACCTTCTTCAAGGGTGGCCGTCCGTACGGCTTCCCCGAGACCGGGTTCCCGGCGCCCCAGGGCGGGTACTACTGCGGCGTCGGTGCCGACGAGATCTTCGGTCGCGACGTGTCGAGGCCCACACCGAGGCGTGCCTCGAGGCCGGCCTCGAGATCTCCGGCATCAACGCCGAGGTCATGGTCGGCCAGTGGGAGTACCAGATCGGGCCGTTGGGTCCGCTGGACGCCTCGGACCAGATCTGGGTGTCGCGGTGGCTGCTCTACCGCATCGCCGAGGAGTTCGACGTGATGGTCACGCTCGACGCCAAGCCGGTGAAGGGCGACTGGAACGGCGCGGGCGCGCACACGAACTTCTCCACGAAGTCGATGCGTGACGACGGCGGCTGGGACAAGATCATCGCCGGCTGCGAGGCCCTCGGGAAGAAGGCCGACCTCCACATCGCGCACTACGGGCACGACATCGAGAGCCGGCTCACTGGTGCGCACTAGACGCAGCGGTACGACCAGTTCTCCTACGGCGTGTCCGACCGCGGTGCGTCCATCCGCATCCCGTGGCAGTGCGAGATCGACCGCAAGGGCTACCTCGAGGACCGTCGCCCGAACGCCAACTGCGACCCGTACGTGGTGACGCGGCTCATGGTCGACACGATCTGCGGCGAACTCGCCTGATCGGCGTCCGATCCGGAACGTGAACGGGGCCCCGGCCGAGTGCCGGGGCCCCGTCGCGTCCGGGGTCGTTCAGGGCCGCGCGGCCTCGCACGCCCCTCGGACGTGGCAGCCGGCGAGGTGGTCGTTCACGACGCCGACGGCCTGCATGGCGGCGTGGGCGGTGGTCGGGCCGATGAATCGGAACCCGCAGGCCCTCAGCGCCCTCGCCAGGGCGACGGACTCCGGCGTCGTGGCGGCGACGTCGTCGGGACGGCGCGGTACGCGCCGGCGCGCCGGCGCGTGCGACCACACGAGGTCGGTGAGGGACCCGTGCCGTTCGAGCACGGTCGACATGG
>JBJTOY010000052.1:0-7067 GCA_046074845.1 Actinomycetes bacterium
GGTTGGGGGTGATCGGGGTTGTGGTGGTCGGCGGTGTGGTGGTGGTCGGTGCGGGTGGTGCGGTGGTGGTGGTGACCGGCGGTGCGGTGGTGGTCGTCACGGGCGGTGCGGTGGTGGTGGTGACCGGCGGTGCGGTGGTCGTCGTCACGGGCGGTGCGGTGGTGGTGGTCACGGGCGGTGCGGTCGTCGTGGTCGTGGTCGGGGCGCCCGGCAGTGCCTTCTTCGCCGGCACGGTCTGGGCGCCGGAGAGGTACGAGACGGTGCCGTCGACACTCGTCACCGCGTCGAGGCTCGCCTGGACCGTGCCGGTGGAGGTGTCGGTGTCGTTGCAGATGATGCGAAGGTCGACCCGGACGATGACTGATTCGGAGGCATCGAGGTTGTTCACGGTGAACGCCACGCTCGAGGTCGCGCCCCAGGACAGCGGATCGCCGGAGGTCGCGGCGGCGAAGTCGGTGATGGTCGAGTCGCCGTTGCCCGCCTGTGCCGGGTCGGCCGGGTCGATCGAGGCGCCGCCCGCGATCGGCACGAGGGCGACACCGGACTGGCCGGTCGAGTCCGAGGTCATGGCGATGGACGCCCGGGCCGCCGTCGTGGAGACGTCGCTGCGGATGTCGAGGCGCAGCATGTAGGACACCACGTCGCCGCAGGACCAGGCGGTGGCCCACGGCATGAGCGAGGACGTGCCGTTCGACCAGACGCCGCCGCCGGTCGCGTGGTCGTAGGTGGTCGGGTCCACGCCGCGCCAGGTCGACGACACGGGCGACGTGGCGGCGCCGGCGGTCATCGGGATCGTGATGGCGAGGGCTGCGGGGAGCAGCGCGAGTGCCAGGCCGCCGAAGCGGCGTCGGTCGGTGCGGGTGTCGTTGGAGGGCATGGGTGCATCGTGCGGGTCGCGGCGTGCGAGTTCGTCCTCAGGATTGGTGATTCTGCGGATCGATCGGGTCCCGCAGGGGCCACCGCGTGCGACCAAGTACCCAGGTTTCGTACCCGCTAGCCTCCGACGCCGTGACCGAGACCGATCCGATCATCCAACTCTTCTCTCCCGGTGGGCCGTTCGAGATCGGCATCGAGCCGGTGCTCGGAGTGGACCTCCAAGTCTACAAGCAGCGCATGCGCTCGCTGCGCGAGGTGGTGGAGGCCGCGGCGTTGCGCGGCGATACCGACTTCCTCGTGCAGGGCGAGCGACGCCTGTCCTACGCGGGGCACGACGCGTGGGTGCGCTCGGCGGTGGCCTGGTTGCGGGATCAGGGACTCGAGCCGGGTGATCGGGTGGCGATCGTGTCGGCGAACTCGCTGGAGTGGGTCGCACTCTTCTGGGCCTGCGCGACGGCCGGATTCGTGGCGGTGCCCCTGAACGCGTGGTGGAAGACCGAGGAGCTCGAGTTCGCGCTCGGGGACTCCGGGACCAAGGTGCTGCTCTGCGACGCCCGCCGCTGGGACCTCGTGCGCGACGTCGTCGACGGGCTCGCCGACCTCACGACGATCGCCGTGGTCGGACTCGACGCCCCCGACGGCCGGGCCGTGCCCGCGGCGCCCATCTTCGCCGCCTCCGACGCGCCCGCGGTCGACGGGCCCGTGCCGGCCGAGGACGACCTCGCCGCGCTGCTCTACACCTCGGGCACGACCGGCAAGCCGAAGGGTGCGACCATCACGCACCGTCAGGTGATCGCGAACCTCCAGAACATCATGGTCGGCGGGGTCGTGGGCATGCTGCGCAACCCGGAGCCCGAGGACGCGCCGAAGTACCAGTCGGCGAGCCTCCTCGTGGTTCCGCTGTTCCACGTGACGGGATGCCTGGCCACGATGGTCACCGCGTTTGCGACCGGCGCGAAGCTCGTGCTCATGCCGCCGGGGCGATTCGACCCCGACCACGCGATGGAGACGGTCCAGCGCGAGCGCATCGGCGCGATCGGCGGCGTCCCCACCGTCATGTGGCGCATCGTGGAGTCTCCGAACTTCTCCGAGTACGACCTCTCGAGCGTGACCCGCATCTCGTACGGCGGCGCGCCGGCTGCCCCGGAGCTCGTGGCCCGCATCGACGAGTGCTTCCCCCAGGCCAAGCGTGCCCTGACCACCGCCTACGGCCTCACCGAGACTGCGTCCGTCGCGACCGTCAACGCGGGTGCCGACTACTTCGCCCACCCCGGATCGGTCGGCCGGCCGGTGCCGACGGTCGAGATGCGGGTCGTCACCGAGGACGGGCGTGACGCCGAGGTCGGCGAGACCGGCGAAGTGTGGTTCCGCGGCCCGACCGTGATGGTCCGGGGCTACTGGAACCGCCCCGATGCGAACGCCGAGGTGCTCACGCCGGAGAAGTGGTTCAAGACCGGGGACATCGGCAAGCTCGACGAGGAGGGGTTCCTGTACCTCGTCGACCGGGCCAAGGACATGATCATCCGGGCCGGCGAGAACATCTACTGCGTCGAGGTCGAGCACGTGCTCTTCGACCACCCCGATGTGCTCGACGCTGCGATCGTGGGCGTGCCGCACAAGGAGATGGGCGAGGAGGTGAAGGCCTTCGTGCAGTTGCGGGCCGGTTCCACCGCCACCGCCGAGGAGATCCGGGCCCACTGCCGCGCCCACCTCGCCGACTTCAAGGTGCCCGAGTACGTGGCCTTCGTCGGCGAGCCGCTGCCGCGGAACCCGGCGGGCAAGGTCCTCAAGAACATCCTGCGCGGCGGGCAGACCGCGTTCTCGCCGTCGGAATCCGACGACTCGGCGCTCTAGGGGGCGAGGGCGATCACCGCGCTGTACGACTTCCACGCGTTCTGGGGGTACGTGGCGATCGTGCTCAACGCGATCGCCGGCATCCTCGCCCTCGTCGCGTGGCGCGTGGTCGGGTTCCGCGGCCGTCACGTGTGGATCGCGACGATCGTGGCTGAGGTCGCGGTGCTGCTCCAGGTGCTCATCGGGGTCATCCTCGTGGCGAGCGATCGGTACGAGGTCCCGCGGTTCCACATGTTCTACGGGTTCGTGATCTTCATCACCGTCGGTCTGCTGTACCAGTACCGAGGTTCCATGAAGGGGCGGCTCGAGATGCTCTACGGCTTCGGTGGGTTGTTCGTCATGGGCCTCGGCATCCGGGCCGTCCTCCAGGTGGTCCGGTGATGAGGCGGCGGGTGCTGCTCATCTTCGGCGGCCGGTCGGCCGAGCACGACGTGTCGCGTGTGACGGCCACCTCGGTGGCCCGCGCGCTCGATCCGGAGCGCTACGAGGTGATCCCGGTGGCGATCACCCAGGACGGCCGGTGGCTGGACGCGCCGGGTGCCCGGGCGATCATCGAGGCGACGGAGGTGCCGGCCCCGCCCGACGGCCTCCCGGTCGACGGGGTGGCCCTCGAGGCCATGGGCGACGCGGTCGCGCTCCCGGCGTCCGGCGCGCTCGGGGTCGACGTGGTCATCCCGCTCGTGCACGGTCCCTACGGCGAGGACGGCACGCTGCAGGGCCTCCTCGAACTCGCGGGCCTGCCGTACGTCGGCTCCGGCGTGCTGGGTTCGGCGGTGGGCATGGACAAGGCGATGATGAAGCGGGCGCTCGTGGCCTGCGGCGTGCCGGTGGCCGCGTGGCGCGAGCACCGGGACGGCGAGGACATCGGCGCCTTCTGCGACTCGGTGGTCGCCGACCTCGGGCTGCCCTGCTTCGTCAAGCCCGCCAACATGGGGTCCTCGGTCGGGGTGAGCAAGGCCCGCGACCGGGCGGAGCTGGAGGCGGCCGTGCGCCACGCCCTCCGCTATGACGAGTGGGTGCTCGCCGAGGAGGCGATCACGGGACGCGAGATCGAGGTCGCAGTGCTCGGCGACCAGCGACCCGAGGCCTCGCGGCCGGGGGAGATCGTGCCGGGGGCGGAGTTCTACACCTATGCCGACAAGTACGAGGACGGTGCCGCCGAACTGCGCGCGCCCGCCCCGCTCACCGAGGACCAGGAAGCCGAGGTCCGCCGGCTCGCGCTCGACGCGTTCGCGGCCTGCCGACTCGAGGCCATGGCCCGGGTCGACTTCTTCCTCGAGGAGCCGGGCCGCGGCTTCCTCGTGAACGAGGTCAACACGATCCCGGGCTTCACGCCGATCTCGATGTACCCGAGGCTCTGGGGCATCAGCGGGGTGCCGTACTCGGATCTGCTCGACCGACTCATCGATCTCGCGATCGCCCGCCACGCCCGACGGGCGATCCGCGCCGGGCGCGCCCGCGACTGACCCCCGACCGGTGCGCGACCGGCGCCCCGACGGGGCCGGAGCGCAAGTGTGGGACTCCGCGAGCGCCGGTAGCGTCAGCCGAGCCGGGCCTCGAGCGCGTCGAGTTGGGTGCGCAGGTCCGCGGGGAGTCGCTCGCCCACCGAGTCGAAGTGGTCGCGGATGAAGCCGACCTCCTGCTTCCACTCCTCGGCGCGCACGGCCACGGCCGCCTCGACCTTCGACGGGTCGGCGTCGAGGCCGGCGAGGTCGAGGTCCTCGAGCGTCGGCACGGTGCCGATGGCGGTCTCCACGCCGGAGCCCTCGCCCTCGCACCGCTCGAACACCCACTTGAGGACCCGGGAGTTCTCGCCGTAGCCGGGCCAGAGGAACTTGCCGGACTCGTCCTTGCGGAACCAGTTGACCCCGAAGATGTGCGGCAGCTTGGCCCGGTCGGTGTGCGACGGCATCGTGAGCCAGTGGGCGAAGTAGTCACCCATGTTGTACCCGCAGAACGGGAGCATCGCCATCGGGTCGCGGCGCAGGTCGCCGAGTCCGCCGAAGGCCGCCGCGGTCTTCTCCGAACCCATCGTGGCGCCGACGAACACGCCGTGCTCCCAGTCCCGGGACTCGAACACGAGCGGCACGGTGGAGGCCCGGCGCCCGCCGAAGAGGATGGCGTCGATCGGCACGCCGGCGGGGTCCTCCCACTCGTCCGCGATGACCGGGCACTGGGACGCGGGCACGCAGAAGCGGGAGTTCGGGTGGGCCGCATCGGTGCCGGAGGCCGGGGTCCAGTCGTTGCGCTTCCAGTCGATGAGGTGCGCCGGGGGGTCCTCGGTCAGGCCCTCCCACCACACGTCGCCGTCATCGGTGAGCGCGACGTTGGTGAACACCGTGTTCGCGTCGAGGGTGTGCAGCGCGTTCGGGTTGGTCTCCATGTTCGTGCCCGGCGCGACACCGAAGAACCCGAACTCGGGGTTGATGGCGCGCAGGCGGCCGTCGGGGCCGAACTTCATCCAGGCGATGTCGTCGCCGATCGTCTCGGCCCTCCACCCGGGGATCGACGGGATGAGCATGGCCAGGTTGGTCTTGCCGCAGGCCGACGGGAACGCCGCGGCGAGATAGCGCACCGCACCCTTCGGGTTCGTGAGCTTGAGGATGAGCATGTGCTCGGCCAGCCAGCCCTCGTCCCGGGCGATGACCGAGGCGATGCGCAGCGCGAAGCACTTCTTGCCGAGCAGCGCGTTGCCGCCGTAGCCGGACCCGTACGACCAGATCTCCCGGGTCTCCGGGAAGTGGACGATCCACTTCTCGTCCGGGTTGCAGGGCCAGGAGGAGTCCGTCTCACCCTCGGCCAGCGGCGCGCCGAGCGAGTGCATGCAGGGCACGAAGTCGCCGTCGTCGCCGAGCACGTCGAGGGCGGCCTGTCCGGCCCGGGTCATGACCCGCATCGAGAGCGCCACGTAGGCGGAGTCGGTGATCTCGACGCCGATGTAGGACAGCGGCGACCCGAGCGGGCCCATCGAGAACGGCACGACGTACATGGTGCGGCCGCGCATGGAACCCCGGAACAGCGAGTCGAGCTGGGTGCGCATCTCCGCCGGGTCGCGCCAGTTGTTGTTCGCGCCCGCGTCGATCTCGCGCTCGGAGCAGATGAAGGTGCGGTCCTCAACCCGGGCGACGTCTGACGGGTCGGTCGCGGCCCAGTAGGAGTTCGGCCGCTTCGCCGGGTCGAGCGGTACGAAGGTGCCGGCCTCGACGAGTTGGGCGGCGAGGCGGTCGGCCTCGGCCTGAGAACCGTCGAACCAGTGGATGGCGGCGGGCTCGGTGAGCGCGGCCATCTCCTCGACCCAGGCGATGAGCCGGGCGTGCCTCGTGGGGGCGTCGTCGGCGATGGACACGGGTACGACTCCTTGCGACCTGGCCCGGCGGCTTCGGCGCCCCCGGATCGAATGGTCGCGGAGTGTAGGGCCGCTCCCGCTACCGCCCCCAACCGCGCACGGCGGGGCCGGGACGCCTCAGGAGAGGCTCAGACCTGCACCTGGTCGGGCAGGCCCATGTCGCCCTCGGAGCCCGAGCGGATCGCGGTGGCGCGGCCTTCGGGGTCGAGGTCGAAGTTCACCCGCTGCCCCTGCCGGAGCACCCGGAACAGCGAGCCCTCGAGGGCTCCCGGGGCGAGGGTGATGTCGAGCCGGTCGGTGTCGCGCACGACGACACCCTCCCCGGTCTCCGGGTCGTAGGAGCGGACGACGCCCTGCACGGCCGTTACGGCTTCTGGACCTTGCCCGCCTTGAGGCAGGCGGTGCAGGCGTTGATGCGCTTGGGCGAGCCGTTGACCACCGCGCGCACCTTCTGGACGTTGGGGTTCCAGCGTCGCTTCGTGCGGCGGTGCGAGTGGCTGAGGCGCATGCCGAAGACCGGCTTCTTGCCGCAGACGTCGCAGACGGATGACATGGCTCGACCTCAGGATCGGTTCGCAGGACCGGGCGAGGATAGCAGGAGGCCCCGTTCCGGCTCCCTCCCGGCGGTACGCTCGGATCCGTGCCCGTGCTCGAGACCCTCACCGCCGCCGATCTGCGTCTTGCGGTGACCCGGTTCCGGGATGCGCTCCGCGCCCACCAGGAGGAGCTGAACCGGCTCAACGTCTACCCGGTCCCGGACGGCGACACCGGCACGAACATGATGCTGACCCTCGAGTCGGTCGCCAACGAACTGCGCACCGCCGAGACGATGGACGAGGTCTGCACCGCCATCGCCCACGGCTCCCTCATGGGGGCCCGGGGCAACTCGGGTGTCATCACCTCGCAGATCCTGCGGGGACTCGTGGAGTCGTTCCGGGGCCGCACCGAGGTTGGGCCGACCGAGACCGTGGCGGCGCTGCGCCGGGCCGCC
>JBJTOY010000053.1:0-10668 GCA_046074845.1 Actinomycetes bacterium
CGCCACGGATCGGTCAGAGACCGCTCGGCAGTGCCCGGTCGAGGTGGCCGAACCAGACGAAGCACACGAGGACGAAGGGCCCGAACCCGAGGACCCAGGTCGTCCAGTGGCGTCGGCGTCGGTAGACCCACCACCACCCGAGGCCGACGGCCAGCGTGATCGCCGCCCACAGCACCGCGCCGCCCCGATCGGTCGGCGCCTGCGCGTCGGCGAGCGTGGGCGGCCGGGTCGGTTGAGGCGTCTCGGGTGCCGGTCGCGGCGGGTCGCTCGGCTCGGGCACGAGGTCGGCGTGGACGATGAGTCGTTTGGCCGCCGAGAACTTCGGATGGCAGGTCGTGAGCGTGAGCGTCGGGCCCGGTGTCGGGGCGATGACGCCGACGTCGGTCGGTCGAACGATGAGTTGCTCGCGCACCGCGTAGGTGTAGGAGCCGACGAGCGTGCGGACCTCTATGCGGTCGCCGGGCTGCAGTTCGTCGAGACGGTTGAACGGCGCGCCGTAGGTCGTGCGGTGCCCGGCGATCGCGGCGTTGCCGATCTCCCCGGGCAGCGGGGTGTCCGGGTAGTGACCGGGACCCTTGCGGAGGTCGGCCCGGGTCACCCCCTGGACCACCGTGCGGTCCACGCCGATCCGGGGGATGCGGATGACCGCCACGGCCTCGCCGGTCGGCGGCGGGAGCTCCACCGCGGGCGCTGATCCCGGGGCGGTCGTCGTGGTCGTGGCGAGCGCTTCGGTGAACTCCGAACGCAGTGAGCGTTGGGCCCGGGACTCGTACACGCCGGTGCCCCAGAGCTGGTACCCGGCGAAGGCGAGGAGCAGGAGGCCGAGGACGATGAGGACCCGCCCGGTTCCGCTGACGATCCGTCGCACGGTGGCCGAGCCTACGCCCCGTGGGTTCGCCGCCGACCGCGACGCGTCCCTACCCTTGACCCCGGTGTCCAGCGTGGTCCGACTCCGTTCCGCCGTGTGTCTGCTCGGGCGGTTCCCTGCGCTCGCCGGCCTCGACCTCAACCTCGACGCCGGCGGGGTGGTCCTGCTGTCCGGACCCAACGGCGCGGGCAAGACCACGCTGCTCAAGTTGCTCGCCGGACTGCTGCCGCTGCACTCGGGCGAGGCGACGGTCCTCGGCGCCGATCTCAGGATCGACCGACGCTCGCACCGGCGCCGCCTGGCGCTCGTCGGTCACGACTCCGGGTGCTACGACGACCTCACCGTGCGCGAGAACCTGCGGTTCGCGGCCCGAGCCGCCGGTCGCGACGCGGGCTCGGCCGACGCGGCGATGCACCGGCTCGGTCTCGACCCGATCGCCGACGTCGTGCACGCCCGACTCTCCGCCGGCCAGCGCCGCCGGCTCGCCCTCGCCGTGGCCTTGGGACGCGATCCGGAGCTGTTGCTCCTCGACGAGCCGCACGCCGGCCTCGACGCCGAGGGACGTGAGGTGCTCGATGCGCTGCTGCGGGATGCTCGGGCCGAGGGGCGCACGGTCCTCGTCGCGAGCCACGAGCTCGACCGCACGCGGGCGCTCGCGGATCGCGAGGTCGTCGTGCGCGGCGGCCGCGCCTACCCCGTGGAGGCGGCGTGAGCCTGCTCGCCGAGGTGCGACTCGTCGCCGCGAAGGACCTGCGCATCGAGGCCCGCTCCCGGGTCCTGCTCGCCCAGGTGCTGCCGTTCGGGGCGATCGTCGTGCTCCTGTTCGCCTTCGCCCTCGATCCGGATCGGGGCGTGCTGGCCCGGGTCGCGCCGGGGCTGTTCTGGATCGCGGTGCTCCTCGCCGCGCTGCTGGCCATCGGCCGGGCGTTCGCCGTCGAGCAGGCCCACGGCGCCCGCGACGGCCTCCGCCTCGCCGGCATCGATCCGGCCTCGGTCTTCCTCGGGAAGGCCGCGGCCATCGTCGTGCAGCTCCTCGTCCTCGAGGTGGTGCTCGGGCTCGGCGTCGTCGTGCTCTACGGGGTGGACCTGCGGGGTGGTGCGGTCCTCCTCGCCGCCGCGGTCGCCGCGACCCTCGGATTGGCATCGACCGGTACCTTGTACGGCGTACTCGCAGCCGGGCTGCGGGCACGCGAGACCCTGTTGCCGTTGCTGCTCCTCCCGGTGCTGGCCCCGGTGATGCTCGGCGCCACCCGCGCCTTCGAGGACGCCCTCGAGGGCGCCACGGCGGACGCCTGGCCGTGGGTCGCGCTGCTCGTGGTCTTCGCACTGCTCTACACGGGAGTCGGGATGCTCGCCTTCGGGCCGTTGTGGGAGGACGCATGAACACCACGGCCGCCGCGGCCGACGCGCGCACGCGCCTGCTGCCCCGGGGCGCCGGGCGCACCGTCGACGCGCTCACGCTCCTCGCCATCGGCGCGCTGGTCGTCTTCGGGCTCGTCATCGCGCCCCCGGACGCCGTGCAGGGCGACGCGCAGCGGATCATGTACCTGCACGTCCCGGCGGCCTGGGCGATGTACCTCGCCTTCTTCGTCACCACGCTCGCGTCGGTGCTCTGGCTCGTGCCCCGCACCCGGTCGATGGTCTGGGACCGGGTCGCCGGGTCCTCGGCCGAGATCGGCCTCATCCTCACCGGGCTCACCCTCGTGCTCGGTTCCCTCTGGGGCCGACCGATCTGGGGGGTCTGGTGGGCCTGGGACGCCCGCCTCGTGACCACGGCGGTGCTGTTCTTCCTCTACCTGGGCCTGCTGGCGCTGCGGGCCATCCCGGCCGATCCGAACGTACGGGCCCGACGGAGTGCGATCACCGCGCTCATCGTCTTCATCGATGTCCCGATCGTGCACTTCTCCGTGAACTGGTGGCGCACGCTCCACCAGGAGGCGACGGTGTTCAACCCCGAGCTCAACCCGCAGATCGAGGGCTCCATGGCCCTCACCCTCTGGATCGGGGTGCTCGCCTTCACGCTCCTCTACGTCGCGCTGCTCGATCGGCGCTACCGGCTCGCCACGCTCGAGGAGGGTCTCGCCGAGCGCGAGCTCGATGCTGCGATCGAGGCCCGGGTGACCGCGGGCACCGGGAGTGCACCGTGAGCGACGCCGGCTTCGTCATCGCGTCCTACGCGCTCACCGCCGCCGTCCTCGTCGGGTACGTGGCGCGCCTGGTCGTGCGCACGCGTCGCGCTGAGGCTGCGGAGCGCGATCGGTGAGGTCGTCGCTCCGCACGTGGATCGCCGTGGGCCTGTGCGCAAGCGCGGTCGTGGTCATCATCGGACTCGCCGTGGTGCTCTCCGGCAACGTCGTGTACTACCGCACGGTCTCCGAGGCTGTGGCCGAGCGCGACACCACCGCGCGGTTCCGGCTCGCTGGTGCGGTCGTCCCGGGCACGATCGAGGAGACCGCCTCCGGTGTGCGCTTCGAGGTGACCGACGGCAACCGGACCGTCACGGTCGCACACCGCGGCGATCCGCCCCAGTTGTTCGAGGACGGCGCGCCGGTCCTGTGCGAGGGGCGGTGGGGGCGCGGACGTGACGCGGCGTTCGCCTCCGATCGCATCATGATCAAGCACGGCGAGGAGTACACGCCGCCGAAGGTGAGGGTCACCTCCACCTCGGCCCCGGCGACGACGACCCCGCCGGTCGGCTGAGGCGGACCGCGTGGAGGCAGCCATCGGCGTCCTCGCGATCGCGATCGGCGCGGGCGCATCCATCGTCGGGATCGCGAGCCTGCTGCTCGGGCTGCGCCGGGACGACGCGCGCCTGCTGGCGACGGGCCGTCGGTGCGTGGTGGCGATCCTCGCTGCTGCGCTGCTCGCCGTCGGGGCCATGGAGTGGGCGCTCATCACCCACGACTTCTCGATCCGCTACGTCGCCGAGAACAACGCTCGCTCGACCCCGCTGCTCTTCACCGTCACCGGCCTGTGGGCCGCACTCGAGGGATCGATCCTGCTGTGGGTGCTGATCCTCGCGGTGTACGTCGCGGTCACGGTGCGCCACTTCCGGGACCGGGCGTCCGAGCCCCTCGTCGTGTGGGCCACGGTCGTCATGCTCGGCGTGGCGCTGTTCTTCCTCCTGCTCGTCCTCGGGCCGGCGAACCCGTTCGCGCTCACGCCCGGCGGCGCGCCGATCGACGGGCGCGGCCCGAACCCGCTGCTCCAGAACCACCCGCTCATGGCCGTCCACCCGCCGATGCTCTACCTCGGGTACGTGGGTTTCACGGTGCCCTTCGCCTTCGCGCTGGCCTCGCTCATCACCGGGAGCGTCGGCGAGGGCTGGCTCGCCGACACCCGACGCACGACGCTCATCGCGTGGGGGTTCCTCTCGGTCGGCATCGTGCTCGGCGCGTGGTGGTCCTACGAGGTGCTCGGTTGGGGCGGGTACTGGGCTTGGGACCCGGTCGAGAACGCGTCGCTGCTGCCGTGGCTCACCGCCACCGCGTTCATCCACTCGGTGATGGTGCAGGAGCGACGGGCGATGCTGCGGGTCTGGAACCTCTCGCTGGTCATCGCGACGTTCTGCCTCACGATCCTCGGCACCTTCCTGACCCGGTCGGGGGTCGTCAACTCGGTGCACGCGTTCTCCCAGTCGGCCATCGGCGGCTGGCTGCTGGCGTTCCTCGCGCTGTGTGCGGGGTCCGGGCTCGCGCTCATCGCGTGGCGGGGCGACCGCCTGCGGGCCCCGGGCCGCATCGATTCGGCCCTGTCCCGGGAGGCCGCGTTCCTCGGCAACAACCTGCTCTTCGTGGCCTTCGCGTTCGTCGTGCTGCTCGGCACGGTCTTCCCGCTCATCGCCGAGGCGGTGCAGGGCACCCAACTCTCGGTGGGGGAGCCGTACTTCGACCGGATGACGGTCCCGCTCGGCCTCGCGATCCTCTTCCTCATGGCGGTTGCCCCGGTCCTGCCGTGGCGGGCCGCGAGCGGTGAGGTGCTGCGCCGGCGCCTCCTCGTGCCGGCCTGGTTCGGTGCGGGCCTGTTCGTCGGCACGCTCGTGTTCCTCGCCCGCTCGCTGCCGGCCGCGCTCGCCTTCGGGCTCGGGGTGTTCGCGCTCTGTGCGATCGTCCAGGAGACCTGGCGGTCCGTACGGGCCCGGAGCCGGGCCGATGGGGTCGGTCGCGGCCGCGCCGCGTGGCGGACGCTGGCGTCGAACCCGCGCCGGTACGGCGGTCTCACCGTCCATATCGGGGTCGTGTGCATCGCGGTGGCGATCGCCGCCTCGAACACCTTCGCGTCGAAGGCCGAGATCCGCCTCCGGCGTGACGCGTCGGTGACCGTCGACGGCTACCGGTTCACCTACGAGGGCAGCCGGACGACGCGCTCGGCGCAGAAGACGACCGTGTCGGCCGACGTGCGCATCCAGCGCGGCGGTCGTGACCTCGGTACCTACGCGCCGTCGGTCTCGACCTTCCCGAACTCGAACCAGGCGATCGGAACCCCCTCGGTCCGCACCGGCATCACGACGGACGTCTACCTGACCCTCGTGTCCTCCCCGAACGCCCGCGGTCGCATCACCCTCGGCGTGTCGGTGTTCCCGCTCGTCGTGTGGATCTGGATCGGTGGCGCGCTCATCGGGCTGGGGACGGCACTGGCGCTCGTGCCCGCACGGACCCGACGGGTGCTGCCCGACCGGATCCTGGCCGAGGAGCCCGTGTGAGGGTGCGGGTCCGTGCGGTGGCGATCGGGGTGGCGGTCGTGCTCGTCGCCCTCGCCGTGGTGCTCGCGCTCAACGTGGGGCGCGACCCGCGGGCCGACGCGAACCGCTCCCAGTTGCTCGGCCAGCCCTCGCCGACGTACGCGCTCGAGACCCTCGAGGGGGCGCGGGTCTCGGATGAGAGCCAGATCGGCCGCACCGTGGTCGTGAACTTCTGGAACTCGTGGTGCATCCCCTGTCAGCAGGAGCACGACGCGCTCGTGGCGTGGTGGTCCGCGAACCGGGACGACGACGCGGTGACGATGCTCGGGATCGTGCGTGAGGACACCCGTGCCGCGGTCGAGCGCTACGTGCGGACCGAGGACGTGACCTGGCCGGTGGCCATGGACCCGGGCGGACGGGCGGCCCTCGCCTTCGGCACGCGGGGTCAGCCCGAGACCTACGTGATCTCGCCGAGCGGGGTCGTGGTCGCCTCGCAGTACGGACCGGTCACCGTCGACAACCTCGACGAGATGGTGGCCGCGGCCGAGCGGGTGGGCTGACGTGGCCGACGCGCGCGCTGCCCGCCAGCGCATCGCCTGGATCCTCCTCGCCGTGGTGGTCCTCGGGGCGGTCGCGTTCGCGCTCTGGCCGCGGACCGGCGGGGACTCCGTCGCCGGTCGGACCCGGGCGCTCGCCCGCGAGTTCCGCTGCGTCGACTGCGAGGGCCTCTCGGTCGCCGACAGCCAGACCGCCTCGGCGCGGGCCGCCCGGGTCGAGATCCGGCGGCGCCTCGAGGCCGGCGAGTCGGAGGCCGAGGTGCGGGCCTACTTCGTGGACCTCTACGGCGAGTCGGTGCTGCTCAAGCCGCAGGGCACGGGGATCGGTCTCATCGTGTGGGCGCTGCCGGTCGCCGCGGTCATCCTGGCCGGCGCGGGCATCGTGGTGGCGGTGCGTCGGGGTCGACGCACGCCGCGGCTGCGGGCCACCGAGGACGACGAGGCACTCGTGGCCCGAGCGCTCGGGGGCGAGGACGCCGAGGACGGGGCCGGCGCGTGAGCGGGCTCGCCGAGGAGCGCGACTTCCTGCTCCGATCCGTCGAGGACCTCGAGGCCGAGCGGGCGGCCGGCGCGATCGACGAGGACACCTACGCGACGCTGCACGCCGACTACACGGCGCGGGCCGCCGCGGTGCTGCGCGCGATCGAGCGCGGTGAGGAACGGACGGCGTCGGCCGATGCGGGCGCGCGGGCCGGACGGCTGCGCGTCGGCGTGTGGATCGGGGTCGTCGCGTTCGCGGTCGTCGCCGCGGTGTCGCTGTCCTTCGCGCTGGGGGCCCGCCTGCCCGGGCAACTCGTCACCGGCAGCGCGCCCGTGGGGACGAGCGGGGCGGCGGGAACGACCGGACGGGCGGTGGGCGTGCTCGAGGCGCGCGTCCGGGCGAACCCCGAGGATCCGAGGGCGGTGCGGGACCTCGCCCGGGCCTACCTGGCCCAGCAGGCGTACGCCAAGGCGCTCGAGCAGTTCGTCACGCTCACGCGCCTGACCCCCGAGGATCCGGAGCCCTTCGCCTACAGCGGGTGGATCGCGCGCCTCGCCGGCCTCTCCGAGGAGGGCATGCCCCGCATCGAGCGGGCGATCACCCTCGATCCGGCCTACCCCGACGCCCGCTTCTTCCGCGGGATCATCTTCCTGCGCGACCGGAACGACCCCGCCTCAGCCATCCCGGAGTTCCAGCTGTATCTGGCCGCCGAGCCGGACGGTCCGCAGTCGGATGCGGTGCGGCGGCTCCTCGCCGAGGCCACGGCCGCGGTCGCAGGTGACGTACCCTCCACCACCCGACCCTGAACCGAACCCAGGAGCATCCGTGGCCCAGCAGCCCGCCCACGACATCGACGAGTCGAAGATCTACCGCGCCACCATCACGACGAACCGCGGCACGATCGTCATGGACCTCGACCCGGCGCTCGCGCCGAGGACCGTGAACAACTTCGTCGGCCTGGCCCGCCAGGGGTACTTCGACGGCCTCACCTTCCACCGGGTCGTGCCCGACTTCGTCATCCAGGGCGGGTGCCCGGAGGGTTCGGGTCGCGGCGGTCCGGGCTACCGGTTCGAGGACGAGCCGGTGGTCGCCGAGTACACCCTCGGCGCGGTCGCCATGGCCAACGCCGGCCCCAACACGAACGGCTCGCAGTTCTTCATCTGTATCGACGACTGCCGCCAGAAGTTGCAGAAGGCCTACAACCTCTTCGGGTACGTGGTGGACGGCATGCCCGTGGCGCTCGCCACGCAGGTGGGCGACACGATGTCGACCGTGGTCATCGAGGAGCGCGACCGCTAGGCGGTCGTCCCGAACGCAGACGCGCGGATCCGACCATCGTGCGCCACGGCGGCCCGGTCCTCGTCGACGAGCGTGCCTTCGGGCGTGCTCGGGCACTCTGGATCACCGTGGCCGTGTGCGTCGTCGCGTTCGTGGTGCTCTACGCCGTCTTCGTGCTGACGGTCTGGGGCCAGACCCTCGACGGACGCGCGTACAGCGCGCGGTGGGTGTCGCCCATCCGCCTGGGTGAGCGTCGCGAGCGGATCCTGCGCACGATCGTGACCCCGGCCTCCCTCCTCGTGATGACCGCCGGGTACGCGGGCGCGTCGCTCCTGCGCCGCCGCTGGCGGCTCGCCGGCGCGGTCGCGGTGGCGATCGGCGGCTCGGTCGTCACCGCGGAGATCCTCAAGGCCGTCCTGCCCCGACCGATCCACCCCGGCATCGGGGCCTTCCCGTACCCGAGCCTCCCGAGCGGGCACGCCACGATCGGCATGTCACTGGCGCTCGGTCTCGTCATGGTCGCGCCGCAGCGGTGGCGGTGGGTCCTCGCGGTGACCGCAACGCTCATCGCCGCATTCTTCGGGGTCGGCGTGGTACTCATCGGCTGGCACCGACCGAGCGACGTGCTCACCTCGTACTGCGTGTCGCTCGCGTGGTTCTCGCTCGCGGCGGCGGTCCTCATCCGCTGGCGCGGTCGGGGCGATCCGGCCCGCGTGCGCCACGGGGTGATCGACGACCGGGCGACGCCGGGCGCCGAGTTCCTCGTCAGCGCGCTGATCCTCGGCGTCCTGCTCGCATCCCTCGCGTTCTCGCTGGAGGGCGAGGACCTGCGGGCGGTGCCGTACTCGCGGATCTACGTCGTCTCGCTCGTCCTCATCGACGTCTGCGGCATCGCGGTGGTCGGGTGGTACTTCGGCGTGCTCCACTCCATCGGTCTGGATCCGCCCGCAGAGCCGCTCGTCGATCGGGTCGCCCCGGCGCCGCTCCCGGCGGGCGGGTCGACCTGATCCGACCGATCCGGCCCGCGGCGGGCCCGGCTCCCGGTGCGGTCGGCGCCGATCGGTACCATCGGAGGACCACCCCGAGATCCACGCCGGAGAACGAGATGCCCGCAGAGCCCGTCGGTCCGTCCACCCCCACCGCACTCGTCGAGGGCGTGTACGCGCGCTTCGCCGAGCGCCTGCCGGTGATCCGCGAGCGTCTCGGCCGACCGCTCACCTTCGGCGAGAAGGTGATGTTCGCCCACGCCGACGACGTGGCGACGATCGGGACGACCCGGGGTCAGGACTACGGCGACTACCGGCCCGACCGGGTCGCGATGCAGGACGCCACCGCCCAGATGGCACTGCTGCAGTTCATGCTCGCCAAGCTCCCCACCACCGCGGTCCCGAGCACCGTGCACTGCGACCACCTCATCCAGGCCCGCGTCGGTGCGGCCACCGACCTCGCGGTGGCCAACGACCAGAACGCCGAGGTGTACGAGTTCCTGCGCACCGTGAGCGCGAAGTTCGGCATCGGGTTCTGGAAGCCGGGCTCCGGCATCATCCACCAGGTCGTGCTCGAGAACTACGCGTTCCCGGGCGGGATGATGGTCGGCACCGACTCCCACACCCCGAACGCCGGCGGGCTCGGCATGGTCGCCATCGGCGTGGGCGGCGCGGATGCGGTCGACGTGATGGCGGGGTGGCCGTTCAACACGAAGGTGCCCAAGCACATCGGGGTGCGCCTCACCGGGTCGCTGTCGGGCTGGACCTCGCCGAAGGACGTCATCCTGCGGGTCGCCGGCATCCTGACGGTGAAGGGCGGCACCGGCGCGATCGTCGAGTACTTCGGGCCCGGCGCGGCGAGCATCTCGGCCACCGGCAAGGCGACCATCTGCAACATGGGCGCCGAGATCGGCGCGACCTGCTCGCTGTTCGAGTTCGACGACAAGATGGCCGCCTACCTGCGGGCCACCGGCCGGGAGGCGGTGGCCGCGCTCGCCGAGGCCAACGCCGCCTCGCTCCGCAACGACCCGGAGGTGGACGCCGATCCGGAGCGCTACTACGACCGGGTCATCGAGATCGACCTCGACCACCTCGTGCCGCACCTCGTGGGCCCGCACACCCCGGACCTTGACCGCCCGATCGCCAAGATGCGCGAGGCCGTCGCCGATGAGGGCTACCCGGTCGAGATCTCGGCCGCGCTCGTCGGGTCGTGCACGAACTCCTCCTACGAGGACATCGGTCGGGCGGCCAACCTGGCCCGGCAGGCCTCGGCCCAGGGGCTGCGGGTCAAGGCGCCGCTCCTCATCACGCCGGGCTCGGAGCAGGTGCGGGCCACCATCGAGCGGGACGGACTCCTCGCCGACCTCGAGGCGATCGGCGCGACCGTGCTCGCCAACGCGTGCGGTCCGTGCATCGGGCAGTGGCAGCGGGACGACATCGAACCCGGCGAGGTGAACGCGATCGTCTCGTCGTTCAACCGCAACTTCCCGAAGCGCAACGACGGCAACGCGGGCACGCTCTCGTTCATCGGATCGCCCGAGACCGTGGTCGCCATGGCGCTCACCGGTCGCCTCGACGTCGACTTCACGGTCGAGCCGGTCGTCGGCGAGGACGGCACCGAGGTCCTGCTGACCGCGCCGACCGCCGACGAACTCCCGGCCCGCGGGTTCGACCCCGGCGAGTCGGGGTTCATCGCGCCGGCCGCCGACGGGGGTGGGGTCGAGGTCGCGATCCGGCCCGGTTCGGACCGACTCGAGGCGCTCGCGCCGTTCCCGGCCTGGGACGGGCAGGACTTCACCGGGCTGCGCGTGCTCATG
>JBJTOY010000054.1:0-4532 GCA_046074845.1 Actinomycetes bacterium
CGTACTGCATCACCACGCAGCACTTCTACAACTACGTCTACAAGCGGCTCGGGCGCGGCACCCGCAACTGACCGGCCCCGGCCGGAGCTGGCCGTCGCCGCGCGGTCGTAGACTCGGTCCATGGCCGAGAAGCCGACCACCTGGATCCTCACCGGCTCGACCGGGAACTTCGCCGCCACGCGCGAGACGGGGTTCGAGCTGATCGGGTTCAAGGAGCGGCGGCGCAAGCAGGCCGAGTCGATGGAGATCGGCGACCGGATCATCTTCTACCTCACCAAGGTCATGGCCTTCGGCGGCGCGGTGACCATCACCTCCGACCTCTTCGAGGACCGCGAGCCGGTCTGGCCCGGCAAGCCCGGCAACCCGGACCCGTATCCCTGGCGCCGCGAGACCGAGCCCGAGCTGATACTCGACGAGGACGCCTGGGTCCCGGCCGAGAGCGTCAAGGACGACCTCGAACACATCCGCAAGTGGCCGGCCGAGCACTGGAAGCTCGCCTTCCAGGGCAACCTCCACCGGATCCCCGACGAGGACTTCGCCGCGGTGCGCGCCGCCCTCGCCGGTGGTCGCCGCCTCGCGATCCGGGCCGCGCGGGCCGGGGCCAAGGGCGCGGTGCGCGCCACGAAGTCGCCGACCACCAAGGCGGCGGCGAAGGCCGCGGCGAAGGCGGGAGCCAAGGGTGCGGCGCGGGCGGCGACGTCGCCGACCGTCCGCGGCGCGGCCAAGGCCACCGCGAAGGCGGGCGCCAAGGCCGGCACGAAGGGTGCGGTGCGCGCCGCGAAGTCGCCGACCACCAAGGCCGCGGCGAAGGCGGGCGTCAAGGCGGCCGCAGCCGCGGGCGCGAAGGCGGGTACGAGGGCCGGGGTGCAGGCCGCGGCGAAGGTCGTCGCGAAGCGCGCGGGCGGCCGTTAGGCCCCGACGCGGTCGAGCAGCCCGCGGATCTCGTCGGTCCCGAACGCACCGTCGAGCCGCTCCTGCACGGTGCCGTCCGCGCCGACGGTGAAGAGCCACGGCTCACTGTCGAGCCCCCAGGCCTCCACGGTCGGCACGAGTCGTGTGCCCTCGGTCGACGCGTAGATCTCGACGTGCACGAAGTCGATCGCCTCGGCGTACTCGGGGGCGACGGCGAGCAACTGGTCGAGCACCGGGCCGCAGTAGCGCGTCTGGCAGCGGGCCGGGGTCGCGAACATGACCGCGACCGGTCGCCCCCTGCCGATGACCTCGCCGAGGGACTTGGTGTGCAGGGGGCAGGCGGGCTCGCGGGTGCAGATCGGATCCACACCGAGCGTCGCGACCGAGGTCGGCGAGGGGGCGTCCGGTGCAGGGTCGCCGAGGATCGGCGCGATGGACTCCTCGGACACCTGGAAGTACGAGGTGGCGGCCCGGCCGTCCAGCGTGGCCCGTGCCTCCCACACGCCGGGGCGCAGCAGGAGCAGCGGCGCGGTGTAGATCCCGCGACCCGCCGGCAACCCCTCGGTGTGGAGCGTCGCCGGGATGACGTCGCCGAACGCGCCGTCCTGGGGTCGGATCGAGACCGTGGCCTCCCCGGCGTCCACGAACTCCTCGCCGCGCGTGAAGATGAAGGCGAAGCGCTGGGGTCGGGGGTCGACGTAGAGGTCGCTCGACACGGTGAGCGCCTGGAGCGGTCCGGGCCCGGTCGAGGTGGTCGACGAACCGGAGGACGACGAGGAGCCGCACGCGGCGAGCGCGGCGGCACCGCCCGCGGCGAGGCCGGCGCCGAGGAAGGCACGACGGGAGAGGTCGGGGGTGCGCATGGCCCTATCCTCGCAGCCGGAGGTGTCAGGTGTCCGATCACGTCTCGTTCGAACTCGATGGGGTGGCGGTGACGCTGGAGCCGGACGCGGGGGAGACGCTGCTCACCGCGCTGCGCGAGCGGCTCGGCGTCACCGACGTGAAGGACGGATGCGCACCTCAGGGTCAGTGCGGCTGCTGCACGGTGCTCGTGGACGGGGATGCCCGGGTGGCCTGCGTGACGCCGGTGGCCCGGGTCGCGGGGCGGCGGGTCACGACGGTGCGCGGTCTCGATCCTCACTGGCGTGCGCGCACCGCCGAGGCCCTCGTCTCGACCGGCGGCACCCAGTGCGGGTTCTGCACCCCAGGGATCGTGGTGCGCGCCGCCTCGGCCACGGCCAAGGGACGCGGCGACGGCCCCGGGATCGCCCGGGCGCTCGCAGCGCACGTGTGCCGATGCACCGGGTGGCAGACGATCCTGGAGGCCTTCGACGAGGTCCGGGCCGGGGTCGAGCCGGGGACGCGCGATCTGGATCTGGCCGCCGAGCGGGCCCGGCTCGAGGGCGGCGTGCCCCAACGGGTCGACGGCACGGTGCCACTCGGTGGCGCGGCGTTCGCCGACGACGCGGCGCCGCGGGACGCGCTCGTCGCCGTCCTGCGGCCACCCGGTTCCGACGTGCCGGCCGAGGAGGTCGACGGTGTGGCGTGGGTGGTCGGACCGAGCCTGGTCGCCGCACGCAGGACCGCGGGCACGGTCCAGGGGCGACGCACCACGGTGGACGATCGACCACCGCTGCCGGTGCCCGACCCGCCGCCCGGCGGCTACGCACTCGCGACCGGCTGGGTCGATCCCGCGTACCTCGAGCCTGATGCGTCCTGGTGTGCGCCGGGTGGCGAGTCCGCCTCGGCCCGCGGGAACGGCGGCGGATTCGGTGGCAAGGCGGACTCGATCGCGCCGGCCGCGGCCCGCGCGCTCGCCGACCGCCTCGGTCGCACGGTGCGGGTCGTGCTCAGCCGCGAGGACGTGGTGCGCCGGTCGCCGAAGCGCGCGCCCGTCGCGGCGACCTCGGTGCTGGACGGCACCACCGTGCGGATCGATGGCAGGTGTGGCGCCGGCGGCGAGGGGGCGCTGGAGGCCGCGGCCGCGATCGACTCGCCCTACGGGCTCACCGTGGACGCGACCTGGCGGCCGGTCCCGCTGCCCGGGCCCGCGGTGTCGGGCGCCCTGCGCGCCGCGGGGCTCGCCGAGACGGCGGTGCTCGTCGAGGGCGCGTTGGCCGCGGCCGATGCGGATCGCCTCGGACTCCTGCGCGGCGCCCGGGCCGCCGCGGTGCTCCTCGACACCTGCGTCGCGAACGCCGATGGCGCCTACGCGGGTGCGCGGGTCGAGGTCGATCCGAGCACCGGACGCATCGAGGGCGTCCGGGTGCACGTGGCGGCCGGCGACCCGCTCGACGATGTGGTGCTGCGTTCGTACGCCATCGGGGCGGCGCACATGGCGCTGGGCTGGGTGCTCACCGAGGGACTCGCCGTCGACCCGGAGACGGGGGAACCCCTCGACCTCACCATCCGCTCCCTCGGCGTCATCCGCGCCCAGGCGGTGCCGCCGATCGAGATCGCGGTGGTGGACGACGCCGGCCCCCCGCGGGCCCGCGCCTCCGACGCGGTGTTCGCCGCGGTGGCGGCGGCCACGGTGCTCGGCCTGCTGCGGGCCGACGGCGTCGCGCCGGGTACCTTCCCCGCCCGCGACACCCGTGCCGCGCGCGCCCTGCGCCGCTGACCACCGATCCGAGGAGACCGTCGTGCCCGCCCAACCGCTCCCGACGCCCAGCGCACCGCCCGCCGCCGGTCCCTACTCGCACGCGGTGCGGGCGGGGGACTGGATCACCTGCGCCGGGCAGATCCCGCTCGACCCGGCCACCGGGGCGCTCGTCGAGGGTGACATCACCGCGCAGGCCGAGCGGGTGCTGGCCAACATCCGTGCCGTGCTCGGCGACGTGGGCGGATCATTCTCCGACGTCGCCAAGGCGACGATCTTCCTCGTCGACCTCGCGGACTTCGCCGCAGTGAACGCGGTGTACGCCGACGCGTTCGGCGACCATCGGCCCGCGCGCTCGACCATTCAGGTCGCCGGCCTCCCGGCCGGGGCCCGGGTCGAGATCGAGGTGTGGGCCCACCTCCCGGTCGATCGGTAGGCTCACGGTCATGATCGGACCGGTGCTCATCGTCATCGTGATGCTGCTCGCCCTGCCCGTCGCCACGATGCTCGGTGGGGCGGCGTGGAGCGCGCTCATGGGCCAGGTGCTGGCGGACGACGCCGACCTGCGCCACGTCGACGCCCCGAAGTAGCGCCGCCCGCGTCAGGCGCCGGGCGTGAACCGGGACTGGCCGAACCGGTAGCCCACCGAGCGCACGGTGTGGATGAGGCTCGCGTGCTCCTCGCCCAGCTTGGCCCGGAGTCGACGCACGTGGACGTCGACCGTGCGGGCCCCTCCGTAGTACTCGTAGCCCCAGACCCGTGACAGCAACTGCTCCCGGGTGAACACCTTGCCGGGGTTCGTGGCGAAGAACTTCAGGAGTTCGTACTCCATGTAGGTGAGGTCGAGTGGCGAGCCCGAGAGCGCGGCCTGGTAGGTCTCGAGGTTGAGCACCAGGTCCCCGTACTCGAGGATCTCCACCGAGGTGCCGCGACCGGCCCGGAAGAACAGGTGCCGCAGCCGGGCCTCGAGCTCCCGCGGGTGGAACGGGCTCAGGCAGAAGTCGTCGAAGAGGTCCTCCCG
>JBJTOY010000055.1:0-2972 GCA_046074845.1 Actinomycetes bacterium
TCGTCGGCACGGCGGCGAGGCTACCCGTCGTCCGGTCGGCCGAACGAGGCCGGAGATCAGGGGACGAGCACGCTGCGCGCCGCCGTGACGGGGTAGGCACGGGTCGCCCGCCGGCTGATCGGGGGCAGGGTCTGCCAGACCGCACCGGGTGTGCGCCAGCGCACGCCGAGGTCCAGGGTCGCGGTGACCGTGTACCCGGCGGACCGTCGTTCATATCGGTGCGCGAGCAGCCCGCGGGTCGCGGGGGTGAACGCGACGCGCACGGTCCCGGTGCCGTCCCCCGGGTCCCAGGTGACTGCGGTCGGGATCGCCTCGACCTCCACGGTCGCGCCGAACGCGCGCACGCGGTCCGAGATCGTGGTGCCGTACCCGGTCGTCGCGAGGTACGAGTCCAGGCCGGCGAGGCCGCGCGCGGACGGGTTCGCCACGATCGCGAGTGCGGGGTAGGGCAACCGGTTGACGAGGCGGAGCGCGAGGTCGCGCGCGGTACCCGCGTTCGGTGCGAACGCCCGCGGCTCGAGCCACACGCTCGTCACGTACACGCCGCCGCAGTAGACGTGGTACGCCACCGACTCCGGGGTCGGCTTGGAGGGCATCGGGTGCCGTCCGTTCCACATCGTCCCGCCACGGTCGAGGAACACCGGCGCGACGGCCCGCACCCAGACCCGGCGGCAGCCGCCCGACGTCGTCCTCCCGGGAGTGCCCGCCTCACGCCACGAACCGCGGGCGTCGATCGTGACCGTGGCGCCGGTCGGATCTGTCGAGACGTCGGAGGTGACCGCGGCGAGCGCGGTCCTGGGACGGCGTTCCAGCACCGTCACGGCGATCGCCGCAGCGATGGCGGCCGCGAGGACCACGAGGGCGATGATCGCGAGCCGAGCGGCGCGCAGGAGCGAGGGAGCGTGCATCGGTGCCTTCCTTGGCGTCGGGCCCCGTCCGTGGGGCGTGCGGAGGTGAGGTTACGGCCGCCGGTGCGGCCCGACAAGGGTCAGGTCCGTGGTGGCCGGGCCGACAGGACGCCCTCGGCCTCGAGGCGGTCGACCTCGGCGTCGTCGAGCCCGGCGAGCTCCCGCAGCACCTCGCGGTTGTGCTCACCCCGCCAGGCCGGCACGCCCCGTACCCCGGTGTCGGCGTCGGAGAACCGCCACGGGGCCTCGGGGATCCGGGCCACGCCGCCGGCCCGGTCGTCGACCTCGGCGATGGCGCCCCGGGCCCGCGCCCACTCGGTGGCCGACGCCTCGGCGATGCTGCGCACCACTCCGTTGACCAGGCCGACGGCATCGAGACGGGCCAGGAGATCCTCCACTCGGTCGAAGGATGCGACCCACTCCCGGATGATGGCGAGCAGATCGTGGCGGTGCGTGCTGCGCGCGTCGGGTGCGAAGCGCGGGTCGTCGCGCAGGTCCGGCCGGTCCATCGCGAGCACGTAGCCCTCGAACACGAGCCCGTTGCTCGGATCACCCGCGATGACGAGGTCGGTGCCGTCGCCCGTGGTCACGATCGGGGAGTAGACGGGGGCCAGGCTCGGTCGGGTGGCCCCCGGATCGGCCGCGGCGAGGTCCCAGTGCGCGAAGTCGTTGACGTGCAGGAGTGCCTCGGCCATGTCGACGTCGATGTGCTGTCCGCGCCCGGTCCGACCGCGTTGGATGAGGGCGGCGAGGATCGCCGACGCGCAGTGCAGGCCGGCGTAGACGTCGCCGTGGCTCATCGGGTCCTGCGCGCGCAGGCGGTGCTCGAGTCCGGGCTCGGCGTGGTCGGCGTCGTGCGATCCGGCCGCGTCGGCCCGCCACCGGCCGCCCGCCTCGAGCAGTCCCATCTCAGCGTGGATGACCACCGCGAACGCGCGGCGGTCCGACCACGGTCCCTGCTGTCCGTACCCCGTGATCGACGCGTACACCAGCCCCGGGTTGCGCGCCGCGAAGGTCGAGTACCCGAGACCGAGGCGGTCCATCACCCCGGGGCGGGAGTTCTCGATGAGTACGTCGCAGTGCTCGCCGACGCGCAGCAGCAACTCCACCCCCTCCGGGTGGTGGAGGTCGATCGAGACGTTGCGCTTCCCGGTGTTCTGCTGTGCGAAGTACGCCGAGGTGATGCCGGCACGGGGCACCGCGAAGCGGGTGAGATCGCCCTCGGGCGGTTCGACCTTGATCACCTCGGCGCCGAGGTCGTGGAGGACACGCCCGGCGATCGGCCCGGAGAGGACGCGCGAGCAGTCGAGGACCCGGATGCCCTCGAGCGGCCGGTCCACCGCCACGGCCTCAGGCGACCCGGCCGGGGCCGTCGTCGGCAATCACGTCCCGCCCCGAGGCGGCCCAGGCGAGCATCCCGCCCGCGACGTTCACTGCGTCGATGCCCTGGTCGCGCAGGAACGCCGTCGCCTTCGCCGAGCGGCCGCCCACCTTGCATATGACCTGCACGGTCGCACCCGGTTCGACCTCGAGGTTCGCACCGGCGAGTTCGGAGAGCGGGAGGTGGATCGCACCCGGGGCACGGCCGGCCGCCCATTCGTCGGCCTCGCGCACGTCGAGCAGGACGAGGTCGTCGCGCACCTCGTCGACGGTGATCTCGGGGATCGCGCTCATCTCAACCCTTCCGCTTCGTGGGCTTCGCGACGGTCTTCGGGGTGGTCCTCTTCGCCGTCGCCTTCGTCGTGGCCTTGGTCGCCTTGCCCGGGCTCGCCTGCTTGGTCGCCTTCGTCGAGGCCTTCTTGGCGGGTGCCTTCGCCGGCGCGGTCCGCTTCGCGGTCTTCGCAACGGTCTTCGGGGCGGTCCTCGCGGTGGTCCTCTTCGCCGTCGCCTTCGTGGTGGCCTTGGTCGCCTTGCCCGGGCTCGCCTGCTTGGTCGCCTTCGTCGCGGTCTGCTTGGCGGCCTTCTTGGCGGTCTGCTTGGCGGGTGCCTTCGCCGGCGCGGTCCGCTTCGCGGTCTTCGCAACGGTCTTCGGGGCGGTCCTCGCGGTGGTCCTCTTCGCCGTCG
>JBJTOY010000056.1:0-3887 GCA_046074845.1 Actinomycetes bacterium
GGGCTCGACCCGGAGGACCCGCCGTCGACCCTCGCCGAGGTGCGGGCCGCGGCGAAGAAGCTCCAGGAGTCCGGGTACAAGTACGGCTGGGGGCTGAAGCTCGACCCGTGGTACCTCGAGCAGTGGTCGGCCAAGGCGGGCCAGCTGTACGCGAACAGCGAGAACGGGCGGGCGGAGCGGGCGACCGAGGTCGTCTTCGACAACCGCACCGGCCTCGAGATCTTCTCCTGGATGCAGTCGATGGTGGACGACGGTCTTGCGGTCACCAACTCGGCCAGCGGCTCGAACTCCTACAACAACCTGCTCGGCATCCGGTCCAAGGACGTCGGCATGACGATCGACTCGTCGGCCGCGCTCGGCACCATCGAGCAGGTGCTCTCGAGCGGTGAGGGCGGGGGCGTGGAGGTCGGGGTCGGCCCGATGCCGGGCCCGAGCGGCGACGGCGGCGTCCTCGTCGGCGGTGCAGCGCTCTACCTCGTGCGCAAGGGTTCGAGCCCGGCCCAGCAGGCCGCGTCGTTCGAGTTCGCGAAGTGGCTGAACTCACCGGCGATCCAGGCCGACTGGTCGGCCTCCACCGGGTACGTCCCGACCCGCAGGTCGGCGGTGGACGAACCCGTCCTCGCCGACAAGTGGAGGCGGTCGCCGAACTTCCGGGTCGCCTACGAGCAGCTCGTGAACGGTTCGAACAACCTTGCGACCGCCGGGCCGGTCATCGGGGCCTACCAGGCGGTCCGCGACGCGGTCCTCCTCGCCCAGGAGCGGCTGTTCACCGAGAACCTCGCGCCGGCCAAGGCCCTCGCGGAGGCCAAGCGTGGGGCCGACGCCGCGATCCTCGAGTACAACCAGCGGGTCGGCGGCTGAGTCGCCGTCCTCCGGGGGCGTGTGCGGTGGGCGGGTCGCTCGGGTCGACCGAGGCGCGCCGTCGGCTCAGTCGCGCTCGTTGATGGAGATGTACGGCCGCTCGGTGTACCCGGTGTAGATCTGGCGGGGCCGGCCGATCTTGGTCTTCGGGCTCTCCATCATCTCCTTCCAGTGGGCGATCCAGCCGGGGAGGCGGCCCATGGCGAAGAGGACGGTGAACATCCGGGTCGGGAAACCCATGGCCCGGTAGATGAGCCCTGAGTAGAAGTCGACGTTCGGATAGAGCTTCTTGTCGATGAAGTACTGGTCGGTGAGCGCGACCTCCTCGAGCCGCATCGCGAGGTCGAGGAGCGGATCGGGGTGCCCGATCTCGGCGATGACGCTCTCGGCGGCCTTCTTGAGGATGCGGGCACGCGGGTCGTAGTTCTTGTACACGCGGTGTCCGAACCCGGAGAGCCGGAAGGGGTCGTCGGGATCCTTGGCCCGCTTCACTGCGGCGTCCACGTCGCCACCGTTCGCGTGCACGGCCTCGAGCATCTCGATGACCGCCTGGTTCGCCCCGCCGTGCAGCGGCCCCCAGAGCGCGTTGATGCCGGCGGTGACCGAGGCGAAGAGGTTGGCGTCCGAGGAGCCCACCATGCGCACGGTGGAGGTCGAGCAGTTCTGCTCGTGGTCCGCGTGGAGGATCAGGATCTGCTTGAGCGCGTGCACGACGGTCGGCGACGCGTGGTACGGCTCCGACGGCACCGCGAACATCATGGTGAGGAAGTTCTCGATGAGGTCGAGGCGGTTGTCCGGGTACAGGAACGGCTGACCGATCGACTTCTTGTACGAGTACGCGGCGATCGTGGGCATCTTCGCCATGAGCCGCAGGATGGAGAGTTGGACCTGCTCGGGATCGTGCGGGTCGTCGGAGTCCTGGTAGAAGGTCGAGAGCGTGCTCGTCACGCTCGAGAGGATCGCCATCGGGTGGGCGTCCCGGGGGAACCCATCGAAGAAGCGCTTCGCGTCCTCGTGGAGGAGCGTGTGGCGTCGGATGCCGAACCGGAACTCGTCGAGCTCGGCGGTGGTCGGCAGTTCGCCGTAGATGAGCAGGTAGGCGGTCTCGAGGAACGAGGGGGAGTCCCGCTCGACGAGCTGCTCGATCGGGATGCCGCGGTACCGCAGGATGCCGGCGTCCCCGTCGATGTACGTGATCGACGATTCGGTCGATCCGGTGTTCATGAACCCGTAGTCGAGGGTGATGAGACCGGTCTGGGCCCGCAGCTTGGCGATGTCGACGCCGAGCTCGTCCTCGGTGCCCCGGATCACCGGCAGGGTGATCTCCTGATCGCCGTGTCGGAATACGGCGGGGATCTCAGCATCGGCCACGATGCGCTCCTCGGGGGTGTCGTCGGTCCGTCACCATGCAAACTACCGCTCCGACCCTGAGCGGGCCGCACCCGGGCCCGGACCCGGTGGCCCCGCGGGCCGCACGCGCGGTTCGGGCCCGACCGGGGCCGTACTACGTTCGCCGCGGCGCAGCGGACGGGGGCGGACCATCGTGGCGGGTGAAGTGGGTGACGACTCGGTGCGGCCGGATCGCTACACGGGGTTCGACGCGATCCGCATCGGTGCGGCGCTCGCAGTCGTCCTGACCCACTCCTACGCCTTGACCGGCAATGCGGCGCGTCGCCCCGTGACCTCGATCGGCCACTACCACCTCGGCCTCGGCGCGCTCGGGGTCAGCGTCTTCTTCATCACGAGTGGGCTCCTCGTGGCGCAGAGCTGGCAGCGCGCGGGCCGTATCGGGGTCTACGCACGGAACCGCTTCGCACGCATCTGGCCGGCGCTCATCGTGCTCGTGGTGGCGACGGTGTTCGTGCTCGGCCCGCTCGTCACGACGCTCAGTGCCCGTGATTACTTCACCGATCGGCTCACGTGGAAGTACCTCGTCAAGAACGCGACCCTGTTCCGCGGCGTGGAGGGCCGGCTCCCGGGGGTGTTCGCCGGTCAGCCGTCCGCCGCGGTGAACGGATCGTTGTGGACGCTGCCTCAGGAGGTCTACGCGTACGTCCTCCTCGCGGTCTGCGGATGCACCGGCCTGCTCCGGAGGCGATGGGGCGGTGTCCTCATGTTCGGCGCGTTCCTCATCGCGTGGCGTCTCGGTCCGTACGCCGGATCGGGTCCACGCAGCGTCGGGTTCGACCTCGGCGTCCTCGACATCCGACTGCTGCTCGCGCTCGGTGCGTGGTTCTTCGCCGGGGTCGCCCTCATGGCGGTGCCGTGGCGGGGCTGGCGGCTGCTCGTGCCCGGAGTCGCGTTGGTCGCTGCGGCGTACGGCCTCGGCGAACCCGTGCTGTTCTTCCTCGGGTTCCCCATGGCCGTCACCGCGCTCGGTGCGACCCGGGCCCGATCGCTGCGGTTCCTGCACCGGCTCGGCGATCCGTCGTACGGCATCTACATCTACTCGTTCCCGTTGCAGCAGCTGCTCTACCGCTACGGGGTGGTGACCGAGCCCGCATCCATGTTCATCGTCTCGGGTTCCCTCGCCGTGGTGCTCGGACTGGCGTCATGGCGTTGGCTCGAGCGACCCGCGCTCCGAGCGCTCAAGCGGCGGCCGACCGGCTCGACCCCGACCGCGGCCGGCCATGTCTGAGTCCGGCACCCCCGACCTCGAAGCGATCGTCGCCCGCAACGACCTCGACGAGATGGTCCGGGTGATCGACGCAGCGTGCGAGCGGCGCGACTGGGACGCGCTCGTCGAACTCTGCGCGCGGTGCGAGTCCGCCCAGGACCGGGGCTTCCAGCTGTGGCCGGTCGCCCACCACGCGTCGTACCGGCTCGCACTCGAGGCGCCGGCGGAGTGGGCGGCGCTCGAGGTCGTCGACGGTGCGGCCCGGTTTGCACCGGGGCCGCTGCCGGAGGTCGCCGCCCAGCACCACGCGTGGGAGGACCTCGAACCGTCGATCATCCGCGGTCCGGCCGCCGCGCTCATGCTCCACGAGTGCGTCGTGCAGGGCGAGGACCTCACCGGGGTCGAGATG
>JBJTOY010000057.1:0-7394 GCA_046074845.1 Actinomycetes bacterium
ACCTGCTTGCCCCGAGCCCGGCACAGCGCTTGGTCGACCGAGGCCCCGTAGGTCTGGCCGACCCGACCGCAGAAGTACTGCCCGTTCGACACCGCCCCGGTGTACCCGCTGTCGATCCATCCGACGAGGTCCGCCGGCAGCGTGGTCGTCTGGTACTTGGTGTCGGAGGTCTGCTGCGAGGCCCGGCAGGCGTTGAAGTCCGCCTCGTCGGTGGGTCGACTGTTGAAGTCGACCATGCCGTACTCACCCGCGCCGGAGTTGCCGCCTCCGTCGGCCGAGCACAGGGTCGAGGAGTCGGATCCGCTCCAGAGTTGGCTGAACTGGGTGGGCGAGGTCGGTTCGTTGATCCAGCCCGAGACTCCGTTGTTGCCGCGAACGTCACAGGCGATCATCGGCATGAGCTGCGCCGTTCCCCACTGGACCGTGGAGGACGCGTGGACCTGGGTCGAGTTGAGGCCGAAGATCCGGGAGAACGAGAACTCGGCCTTGGTGGTGCCGCGCACCGTCACCAGACCGGCCGATGGACTGATCCCTCGTCGTACGCCGTTGGCGTCCGGGACGCCGGCGAGTACACAGAATCCGTCGGGGTTCAGCGAGGCGCCGGATCGGTTCGCGTCGAGGTACTCGGTCGCCGTGGCCTCGACCTTCGTCGGGCAGACGCCGCTCGAGAGGTCGCGCCCGTTGGCGAGAGCGGCCTCGCGGGCGGTTTGGGCGGCTGCGAGTGCTGCGGCGTCGGTGGCCTTCACCATGCTGCGCTGGGTCTGCCATGCATACCCGAGGTCGACGGCGAAGGCGATGAGCGACATCAGGACGACCGCCAGCAGGGCCACGAGGACGGCGACCGCGCCGCGGTCGCGCCGAGCGCCCGGGAACCGTCGACCAGTCGTCACTCGCATCGGTACCTCGCCGTGGTGGTCACCGACACCGGACCGGTGATGGAGAACGGGATGGCGAACGTCACCTCCCCGCTCACCTTCACGTACACGTCGCCGGTGATCCCGCCCGGTGTCCTGGCGCACAGGAAGGTCGCGGAACCGCAACCGCTCGAAGCGGCCGAGGTGGACCCCGCCGAGACCGTGGGGTTCTCGAGGGCCACGCCGGCCAGTGCGCTCTGGGCCCGGGCACAGGCCTCGGCGGCGCTGCCCCGACGGAGCGAGGCGACGCGGGCCCCTTCCCGGGCGGCGGCCTGGGCGCCCTGGCGGGCGTTGAAGTAGAGCGCGAAGTAGATCGTGCCGAACAGGATCAGCAGGAGGGGGACGAGGACGAGCGCGAACTCAACTGCCGCTGCACCTCGCTCCCGGAGCCGTGCGTCCACCTGCTCGCCCTTCATCTGCGTCGTACGGATCGTCTGGATCGGTCTTCGCCGGAGGGATCCCCGCCTCGGGTTCGACCGATCCGTGTGCGTGCCCGGCACCGGTCCCGTGCCCGGCGACGACGCAGGGCGCCGGTCCGGCATCGTACCGGTCCGGCGCCCCGTCGAGGTTCACCGATCAGGGCGGTGAGCGGACTCAGATCGCGTCGACGACCTTCTGGAACGCCGCCTTGATGTCGGTGCCGAGCGCCACGACGACGACGACGATGACGGCGGCGATGAGGGCGATGATGAGCCCGTACTCGACGGCCGTCGCGCCATCCTCGGCGGAGGCCTCGGCGAGGACGGCGTTGCGGGACTTGATGTAGAGCTCGGTCATGCGATCCATGTGCTGCTCCTGATGGTGTCGGGTGGTAGGGCCACCCACATCGGGCGGTGGCGTTGCCCATGATGGCCCGCCGCGGAGCCGCCGCCATGGTCAAGATTGGTGATTCCGTGCCGCGGTCGGGGCGATCGCCGCACCGGGCCCGATGCGGCCGGAACGGGACCGAACCGGTCACCCAGTCCGGATTGCAGCCCGGGACCGGCGGGATGTCGCGTCTCGACGGCGTCGCCGGCACCCGGCGCGCCCGGCGCCGGTCAGGGGATCGAGGGTTCCTCGATCGGGGGCGGGGACCAGCCGGCGTGACGGGCCGCCGCAACCGCTGCGAGCTGGGAGTTGACGCCCAGTTTCGTGAGGATCGCACGGATGTGGCTGCGCACCGTGGCCAGGGCCACGAAGGTCCGCTCGGCGATCTCCTCCGCGGCGATGCCCTCCATGAGGTAGGCGAGCACCTCGCGTTCGCGGGCGGTCAGGCGTTCGAACGGCTCGAGCCGCACGGTCTCGGACTGCCGGTGCTGCCGGAGCATCGTGAGGTACTCGGCCCGGCGGGCCTCGGTGTGCGCGCCGCGCCCCGCTGCGATGGCGCTGATGCGGTCCACGAGGGTCTCGAAGGCCTCTGACTTGCTCACCACGTCGGCGGCCCCGGCCTCGAAGCACTCGGCCCAGGCGATCGGGTTCTCCTCGCCGGTCATGATCACGACGTCGGCGCCGAGCGCACGGATCGGATCGATCAGTGGCAGGGACGCCCCGATCTCCCCGAGCATGAGATCGAGGAGCACGAGGGCGGGTCGCGCCGCCGCGATCGCGTCCAGGACCGCTGCGTCGGTGCTCGGGGTCAGGACCGTGGCGGCGATGCCGTCACGGCTGAACGACAGGGCGAGGGACTGTGCGAGGAGTTCGTGGTCGTCGACGATGACGAGCCCGGACGGCTCGGTGGTGGGGCCGGTCACGAGGCACCCCCGGTACCCCGGAGACGGTTCCGGGCGCGGGCCCGGTCCTCCTCGGTGAGTTCGGGCGCGGGCGTCGAGCCGGGTCGGTGGGCCGGGCCGTCGACGGAGGACAGACCGGACCACGCCGGGAGACTCGCGGTGAAGCGCGCCCCGCCGCCGGGACGGGGGGCGACCCAGAGATCGCCGCCGACACTGGTCATGAGGTCGCGGCCGATGGCGAGACCGAGTCCGAACCCGTCGCCGTCCCCGTGCCACCCCCGCTCGAAGATCAGGTCCCGTTCGCCGCGGGGCACACCGGACCCGTGGTCGTCGACGACGACGAGGAGGTGCTCGCCGTCGATCGCGGCGGTCACCTCGATCGGTGACCCGGGCGCGTACTTGGTCGCGTTGTGGATCAACCCGTGGACGACCTGTGCGAGGTCGTCCGGACGTCCGATCGCCATGAGCTCCTCGCTGATCGAGAAGTGGACAGGCCAGGCCGACGCGGCAACCACGAGTGTGGCCCGGAGCGCGTCGAGCACGTTGAACGGCCCGGCCTCCTCGCGGGGGGCGGGTGCGACGAGTTTGCGGAGTCTGTCGATCTCCTGCCGTACGGCGTCGTTGAGGGCCTCGTGCTCCTCGGGGGCGCGCATGACCGAGACGCCGCCCTCGATCGCGGCGACGCGGGACCGGACCTCGTGGAGTCGGTCCGCGGTCTCGGCCTCCTGGCGGAATCGCCGTTCGACCTCGTCATCGCGGGCGATGGTGGCTGCAAGTGCGAGCCCCTGGTGGCGGGCCGCCGCCACGTGGAGTTCGGCGATCGACCCGGTGAAGGCCATCCCGGCGGCCACGAGCAGCGCCGGTCCCGACGCCGCGTAGATGTCGGTGCCGGAGCCGGCGGTGAGTGCGATGGCCGGTGCCAGAGCGGTGGCGAACAGCACCGGCGTGTACCACCGACCGTTGGGGGTGACTCCGCGACGGGCTCGCACGCCGAGATCCACCGTGAGCGCGCCGAGGACCGCAGCCGCGATCCCGAGTGCGGCCGTGTGCGCCGACGGTGCATCGAGGGCTCCGACGAGCAGCGCGGCGGCGGCGAGGAGGGACGACCATCCGACCGACCGGGGCAGCCGCAGCGACGCGTCGACCTCGGGCGCCCGATTGCCGATCCAGGCCAACGGGATCGACACGATGCACCACGCGAAGGTCACGGCATCGATCGTGTCGGTGCCGGCCGTGACGGCGAGGAGAGGCAGTGCGGCGGCGATCGCGGCGAGGCCGTACCAGTACGAACGGCTCATACGATCCAGGCGCCAGCGCAGGACAGCGGCGATGCCGGCGACCGTGAGGAAGATGCGCGCCACCGTGGCGGTGGCCGAGAGGGCATCGGTGATCCCGGGGACGAGACGCAGTCCGACGAACGTCGCGATTCCCGCGATCAGGACGGCGGCCAGCGGGAGTCGGAGCGCGAACGGGGTGACCCCGGCCGTCGACGCGCGGCGGTCCGGACCGCGGTACCGATCAGGGTGCGCCACGTCGTTCGTCACCGGGTCTGCCGTTCCGTCCACCTGCCCTCCTGTCCCAACTCCATCATGGTCGCTGGACCCGACCGGGTCGGAGGACCTATCGGCCGATCCGCGGATCGGGTTGAGGGGCACTTCGAGCCGATCGCGTCCGGTCCCGGGCCCGGGGGGATCGAGGGGCGCGCTGCTATCCTCCCGGCCCCACGGGCGATTAGCTCAGAGGTAGAGCACTTCCTTGACACGGAAGGGGTCAGAGGTTCAAGTCCTCTATCGCCCACCCGCTGACCTGCGGTTTCGCGTCCATCCAGGGCGCGAGGCCCAGGTCGCAACACATGAAACACATTTCGGTGTTGACGTTGAACCCCGGGTTCATGCTTTTGCAGAACACGTAGCCTTCGGGCCGCCGGCGTTATGGGTTCCGCCGGCGGTTCGATTGCCCTAGCTGGGGATGGCAGGGCACGCTCGAGGTCCCGGTCGGCTCACCCCGGTCGGGACCTCGCCGCGTCCCGGATCACCGAGACAGAGGGACCCGTCAACCGCCGATGCGCTGCACATAACCCAGCAGCCCGCCGAGCAGTCTCGCCGACCTATTGACGAGATCAAAGGCGCCGACGTCGCCGGTGATCATGGTCCACACGATGTTCAAATGATGAAGGAGAGCTTCATTCATGGATCTACCTCCGGTAGTGGTCTGTTCGACGGGACGGTAGGGCGACTGGCACC
Organism: Actinomycetes bacterium; assembly: GCA_046074845.1. Taxonomy (GTDB): domain Bacteria; phylum Actinomycetota; class Acidimicrobiia; order IMCC26256; family IMCC26256; genus IMCC26256. The sequence goes on from JBJTOY010000057.1 coordinate 4,867, forward strand.
GGTCATTCAGTAGGCCGTTCGACCCAGACCCGGCTCGTCCCGGTCGGGGTCTCGCCGCGTTCGGGATCACCGAGACAGAGGGACCCGTCAGCCGATTTTTCCAATAGCGAAGCCGAGCAGCCCGCCGAGCAGTTGCGCCGACAGCCTGACGAGCGAACGCAGCCCGACGTCGCCCTTCATGTTCGACACGATGTTCAGATGTTCACCGACAGGGGTGAGGTAGTTCGACATGGATGCACCTTCGGTAGTGGTCTGTTCGACGGGACCGTAGGGCTGCTGGCACCGGTCATCCAATAGGCCGTTCGACCCAGACCCGGCTCGGATCGATGCTCCCCGGTCGGGACCTCGCCGCGTCCCGGGCGTCCTGCCGTCCGCCGTAGGCCCACATCGTCCAACACATTTGAGCGGGAAACACGCGGAAACGTGGGGCACTCGGGGGGGCTAAACGTCAGTATCTGTGCGGGTTTCGGGGTGTGACCTGCAGGGGTGGAGTTCCTTGACGCGGAAGGGGCCAGAGGTTCAAGTCCTCTATCGCCCACCGCGGAGACCCCCGGCGACGGGCGAAACATCATGAGGCCCGGCCCTGCGGCCGGGCCTCACTCGTCGGGGTTGGCCCCGCGATCAGGGCCACAGGTCGGTGATCGTGGAGAAGTTCTCCTCCGTCGCCAGTCCGAGCAGGATCACCACCGCGACGATCACGGCGGCCACGAGTGACGCGATGATGGCGTACTCCACCGACGTGGCCCCGCGCTCGGGACCGTCGTACGGTTCGAACGTCGGTCGACGGGCTCCCCATCGGTCGGCTGGCATGGTCGTCCTCGTCGTGTGTGTCGGATTCGGTTCGAGACGGTACCGTCCGCAGGCCGCACAGCGGTGGGCATCCGGCGCGGTGCGCCGGATGCTCTCAGGGGAGCGGGAGGTGGACGCCGTCGGCCAACCGCATGACCAAGGGGATCGCGCCGGCCGCGGCGGCGAGGGCGCCGCCGAGGATGAGCGCGAAGACGACGCGTGCCTCGGTGCCCTGTGAACGGGTCCGTTCCTGGGTCTGGCGGCGGGTGTCCAATTCGGTGCTCCGGGTTCGGGTTCGGCCGTGCCGACGTTCACGGCGTCCATCGGCACCGCGAGGGCCCGACCTGAGGCCTTCGTCCCGCCCGGTCGTCCGGAGCCGTCCTCGGTCGCCTCGGTGGGTCCTCCGGCCTAGCCTGCGGGGGAGGAGGCCCGGTGGACCGCGACGACTTCGTGCACCAGCTGCCGGATCCCGATCCGGAGGAGACCGCCGAGTGGGTGGAGTCCCTCGACGCGGTCGCGGGCGCCCGGGGCAGGAGCCGAGCCCGGTACCTCATCCACCGTCTGCTCGACCGGGCGCACGATCTCGGGATCGACGTCGGATCCGTGCGCACCACGCCGTACGTCAACACGATCCCTGCGGAGGGCGAGCGCCCGTTCCCCGGCGATGAGACGCTCGAACGTCGGATCCGGCGAGCCGTGCGCTGGAACGCCGTGGCGATGGTCGACCGGGCGAACCTGCTCCACGATGGCATCGGGGGCCACCTCTCGACCTACTCGTCGGCGGCGGCGCTCTACGAGGTCGGGTTCAACCACTTCTTCCGTGGGCCGGACGCGCCGGGCGGCGGTGACCAGGTCCACTTCCAGGGTCACTCCGCGCCCGGCATCTACTCGAGGGCCTTCGTCGAGGGTCGCTTCGACGAGGACCGGCTCGAGGGGTTCCGCCGGCAGCTGTCGGGGCAGGGCCTGCCCTCCTACCCGCACCCGCGCCGCATGCCTGCGTTCTGGCAGTTCCCGACCGTGTCGATGGGCCTCGGCCCGCTCAACGCGGTCGCCCAGGCCCGCTGCAACCGGTACCTCGAGCACCGGGGGATCATCGACACCTCGGCCGCGCACGTGTGGTGCTTCGTGGGCGACGGCGAGATGGACGAGCCGGAGGCGCTCGCCGGTCTGGCCATCGCCGCGCGCGAGCACCTCGACAACCTGACGTTCGTCGTGAACTGCAACCTGCAACGCCTCGACGGTCCGGTGCGCGGCAACGCGAAGATCATCCAGGAGCACGAGGCGATCTTCGGCGGCGCGGGCTGGAACGTCATCAAGGTCATCTGGGGAGCCGGCTGGGACCCCCTGCTCGCCGCCGACGTCAACGGCCTGCTGGTCGACCGCATGAACGAGGTCGTCGACGGCGAGTTCCAGAAGTACGTGACCACCGACATGAGCTACGTGCGCGAGAACTTCTTTGGCAAATACCCCGAGTTGCGCGAGCTGGCCGAGGGCCTGACCGATCAGGAGCTGCGCCGCAAGGCAGCCCAATGCCTCGCCTTTGCGGGCTGCGATGCGGCCAGCCAGTCGCTCATCGAGCGCCTGCTGCCCGAGACCGAAGCCGAGCTTGCAGATGCACCGACCGAGAGGGCTCGCATCGAGCTGCTCTCGAGCGCGCTATCACGGCGCCGCCGAACCGACCGACCGACACCGTTCGAGGAATCCCCATGAAGACCCGCATCTGGCATCAGAGCTTCACC
>JBJTOY010000058.1:0-24775 GCA_046074845.1 Actinomycetes bacterium
TTCTACTTCTACTTCTCGAGCGCCACATCGTGTTCGACCAGGTCAACGAGCTCATGGGGAGGATCCGGCTCGGGACCAGTGCATAACCCTGTGGATGGCTGGGGATAACCGGGTCTGCGCGGTGGGAAACCACACGGGGCAGTATCCGAGGTCCCCTCGACCGGTGGACGGCTGTGGACGACCACGAACGGGTCGGAATCACCCCTGACCTGCGGCGATGGCCACTTCTCCACAATCCACAGGCCCTACTACCACTACAACCATCATCAAGACACTTCGGTGTTCGGAGGACCATCGCCGTGAAGTTCCGTTGCGAACGAGACACCCTGGCCGAGTCGATCGGCATCACCCAGCGCGCCGTGGCGGCCCGCAGCGGCGCCATGCCCGTGCTCTCGGGCATCAAGGTGACGGCGGCTGACGACGGCATCGAGCTCGTCGGGTCCGACCTCGACCTCACGATCCGGGTTCGGATCCCGGCCCAGGTCGACGTCCCGGGCACCGCCGTGGTCCCGGCCAAGCTCTTCGACGGCCTCACCAGCCGGCTGAAGCCGGGCAGCGTGACCTTCGAGGTGGCCGGTGACGACGCCCGGATCTCCGGCGGCCCCGCCCAGGTCAGCGTGCGGCTGCTGCCGGCCGAGGAGTTCCCCCGGGTCGGCGAACCCGAGGGTACGAAGGTCAGCGTCGAGGCCGGGCCGTTCGCCGAGGCCCTCCGTCAGGTCATCCCGGCGGCTTCCAAGGACGATGCCCGCCCGATCCTCACCGGGGTGCTGCTGGCCGCCACCGCCACCGGCCTGCGCCTCGTGGCCACCGACTCCTACCGGCTGGCCGTGCGCGACCTCGCCGGCGTCGGCCTGCTGAACGAGGGCCAGAAGGTGCTCGTGTCGGCGAAGGGTCTCAACGAGGTCCAGCGCGTGTTCGGCTCCGGTGAGATCACGGTGACGCTCGGCGAGCGCGAGGTCGGGTTCTCCTCCGAGGACCGCTCCGTGGTGACCCGGCTCATCGACGGCGACTTCCCCAACTACGAGCAACTCATCCCGAACGGCTACCCGAATCGGCTCACCGTGGCCCGCGAGGCGCTCGAGGAGGCGGCTCGGCTCATGCAGATCGTCGGCGAGGGTCGTGACTCGACTCCCGTGCGACTCACGATGAGCGCCGATGGCCTCGAGCTCAGCGCGACGGCCCAGGAACGGGCGGACGCGAAGGAGGCCATCGAGGCCAAGTTCGAGGGCACCGACATGAGCGTGGCGTTCAACCCGCAGTTCCTGCTCGACGGCCTCGCCGCGATCGGCGGTGAGGAGGCGCTCCTCGAGACGGTCGATCCCCTCAAGCCGGCGACCCTGCGATCCACCGGCGACCAGAGCGGCGAGTTCCTCTACCTGCTCATGCCCGTGCGCATCTCCTAGGCCGCACCGCCCGCGTTGGATCTGGTCCGCCTCTGGCTCACCGACTTCCGCTGCTACGAGGGGCTCGAACTCGAGTTCCCGTCCGGATGCACGGTGATCACGGGCGCGAACGGTCAGGGCAAGACGAGCCTGCTCGAGGCGGTCGAGTGGATCGCCACCGGACGCAGCTTCCGCGGCGTCCCCGATGCCGCGCTCACCCGCGCCGGCACGGACGCCGCCATCGTGCGCGCCGAGGTCGAGCGGGCCGGCGGTCACATCCGGGTCGAGGCCGAGATCCGCGCGAGTGGTCGCAACCGCATCCTCGTCAACGGCCAGGCCCTGGCCCGCCGCCGTGACCTCGTCGACGGCCTGCGCGCCACCGTGTTCTCACCCGAGGACCTCGAACTCATCAAGGGCGGTCCGACGATGCGGCGCGGGTTCCTCGACGATCTGCTCGCCGCGAGCGCCCCGCGGTACGAGGCGCTGCGGTCCGACTACGAACGGGTGCTCCGCCAACGCAACGCGCTGCTCAAGGGTGGCCTGCGCGACGCCGACGCGCTCCCGACGCTCGAGGTGTTCGACGCCCAACTGGCCCGTGCCGGCGCCGAGCTGATCCGGGCGAGGCTGCGGCTCACCGACCGCCTCCTGCCCGCGGTGGCCCGGGCCTACGCCGACCTCGCCGCCGAGGATCCGGCGGTCGGCGGGGCCTACGTGGTCGAGTGGACCGAGGCCCCCCTGACCGACGACCGGGATCACCTCGAGACCCTGCTGCTCGACGCCCTCGGCACCCACCGGCGCCGGGAGGTCGACCGGGGGGTCACCCTCGTCGGACCCCACCGGGACGAGTGGCGCCTCGAGCTCCACGGCCTCGAGGCCCGGACGACCGCCTCCCAGGGGGAACAGCGCTGCTTGGCGCTGGCGCTGCGACTCGGGGGCCACCGGGTGGTCGCCGAGGTGCTGGGGGAGGAACCGATCCTCCTGCTCGACGACGTGTTCAGCGAACTCGACCCGGCCCGGTCGGCCGCCCTGCTCGAGCACCTGCCCGTCGGCCAGACCCTCCTCACCACGGCGGGCCTCCTGCCCGACGGGGTGCGTGCGGATCGGTGGCTGCGAGTCACCGAGGGTCGCGTGGTGGAGGGCCGCTGATGGCTCGGGACCGTGACCCCAAGCCCCTCGGCGACGTGGTCGGGGCGGTCGGTCGTGACCTCGGCGCCGACGATCCGCGCCGGATCGCGGGGATCGCGAGCGACTGGGACGAGATCCTCGGTCCCGAACTCGCACCCCACGTCCGGTTCGTCTCGCTGCGTGACGGCGTGCTGGTCCTCGGGGCGACCGATCCCGCCTGGGCGTCGCGGGCCCGCTTCGACGGGCCGCGCGTCGCCGCCGCGGTGGATGCCCGACAGGGTGCGGGCACGGTCCGGGACGTGCGCGTCCGGGTGCTGCGCGAGGAGTCGCGCGGGGGCTGATCCGACCCTTGGTGTCCGACCCGCGCGCGACCCTGCCGGGGCCGTCCGAGGGGTGCGGCCCACGGGTCGCGAACCCCTGAGAAATCGGCCGGAAACCCCGGCCGGAACGCCCCTCCTCTGGTAGGCTCGGCGGAGCCGGAAAACCGCCTCTGACCTGCGCTTTCGCGCATTTCCGGGGGTGGTCGAGGGCCCCGGTGGACCCCCCGTCCCCGGACCCTCCTCCGACCACCCGGGACCGACCCCGATCCAATCCCGAACCGACCTGCAGACCCCTCCCGAGAGGTGCCCACTCAGTGGCCTACGGAGCCAAGGACATCACGGTGCTCAAGGGCCTCGAGCCCGTGCGCGAGCGCCCCGGCATGTACATCGGATCGACCGGCCCGACCGGTCTCCACCACCTCGTCTACGAGGTCGTCGACAACTCCGTCGACGAGGCCATGGCGGGCCATGCGACCCGCATCGACGTCACGCTGCTGGCGGACGGCGGATGCCGGGTGGTCGACAACGGTCGCGGCATCCCGGTCGACCCGCACCCCGAGGACAAGAAGAAGTCCGCGGCCGAGATCGTGCTCACCGTGCTCCACGCCGGGGGCAAGTTCGGCGGCGAGGGCTACAAGATCTCCGGCGGCCTGCACGGTGTCGGCGTGTCGGTCGTGAACGCGCTCTCCACGAGGCTGGACCTCGAGATCCAGCGGGACGGCGGCAAGTACCAGATGTCCTTCCAGGGCGGCGGCACCCCGACGGGGCCGCTCAAGAAGGTCGGTGAGTCGAAGCGCACCGGCACCTCGGTCACCTTCTGGCCGGACCCGACGATCTTCACCGAGACCACGGACTTCAGCGCCCGCACGCTCATCGAGCGCCTGCGCGAGATGGCCTTCCTCAACAAGGGCCTCGAGATCCGGTTCCGCGACGAGCGCGAGGACCCGCCCCTGGCCGAGGACTTCAAGTTCAACGGCGGCATCACCGACTTCGTCCGGCACCTCAACGCCACGAAGGAGCCGATCTTCAAGCGCGTCGTGGCCTTCGAGGAGATCGCCGACGGCTCCGAGGTCGACATCGCGATGCAGTGGAACACGGGCTACCACGAGGGCATCCACTCGTTCGCGAACAACATCGCCACCACCGAGGGCGGGATGCACGAGGAGGGCTTCAAGAAGGCCCTCACGAACGCGGTCAACAAGTACTCCCGCGGCAAGGGCCTCCTCAAGGAGAAGGACCCCAACCTCCAGGGCGAGGACATCCGCGAGGGTCTCACCGCGATCATCTCGGTGAAGTTGTCGAACCCGCAGTTCGAGGGACAGACCAAGACCAAGCTCGGCAACACCGAGATGCGTTCCCTCGTCGAGAAGGCGACCAACGAGAAGCTGGGCGACTGGCTCGAGGAGCACCCCTCCGAGGCCAAGGCGATCGTCATGAAGGCCACCCAGGCCTCGCGGGCACGCCTCGCGGCACGGCAGGCCCGCGACCTCACCCGCCGGCGTTCGCTGCTCGAGTCCGCGTCGATGCCGGGCAAGCTCGCCGACTGCTCGTCCAAGGACCCGAAGCAGTGCGAGATCTTCATCGTCGAGGGCGACAGCGCCGGCGGTTCGGCCAAGCGGGCCCGCAACCCGGAGTTCCAAGCGATCCTGCCCATCCGGGGCAAGATCCTGAACGTCGAGCGGTCACGCATCGACAAGATGCTGAAGAACGAGGAGATCCAGGCGCTCATCACCGCGTGCGGGACGGGCATCCAGGAGGAGTTCGACGGCGACAAGTTGCGCTACCACAAGATCGTGCTCATGTCGGACGCCGACGTCGACGGCTCGCACATCCGCACGCTCCTGCTGACGTTCTTCTACCGGCAGCTGCCGGACATCGTCCGGAACGGACACGTCTACATCGCCCAGCCGCCGCTGTTCCGGGCCGACCTCGGCAAGGAGCGCTCGTACCTCAAGGACGAGGCCGCACTGCGGCGTTTCGAGGCCGAGCACGAGGGCCGGCGCTTCGAGGTGAGCCGCTTCAAGGGGCTCGGCGAGATGGACTGGCAGGAACTCGGTGAGACCACGATGAACCCGATGACGCGCACGTTGCTGCAGGTCTCCATCGAGGAGGCGGCCCTCGCCGATCAGGCGTTCTCGACCCTCATGGGTGACGACGTCGAGGCCCGCAAGGGATTCATCCAGAAGAACGCGAAGGACGTCCGCTTCCTCGACATCTGAGGGGCCCGACCACGACACGCGCACCGACGGCGCGGGGAGGAACACCATGCCGGACGACGGCATCCAGCAGACGCTCGGCAACGTCGAGCCCATCGCGATCCAGGAGGAGATGGAGCGATCCTTCCTCGACTACGCGATGTCGGTCATCACCTCGCGGGCGCTCCCGGACGCACGCGACGGCCTGAAGCCGGTGCAGCGACGGATCCTCTACGGCATGTACGACGCGGGCCTGCGGCCCGACCGGCAGCACAAGAAGTGCGCCAACACCGTCGGCCAGGTCATGGCCTACTACCACCCGCACGGTGACCAGGCGATCTACGACGCGCTGGCGCGCATGGCCCAGGACTTCTCGCTGCGCTACCCACTCGTGGACGGCCACGGGAACTTCGGGTCCCCGGACCCGATGGACCGCCCGGCCGCCGCCCGCTACACCGAGGCGAAGCTGGCCCCGCTGGCCATGCAGTTGCTCGGCGAGATCGACGAGGACACCGTCGACATGATCGCCACCTACGACGGTGGCACGGTCGAGCCGGCGGTCCTGCCCGCGCGCTTCCCGAACCTGCTCGTGAACGGTGGCGGCGGCATCGCCGTCGGCATGGCCACCAACATCCCGCCGCACAACCTCGGCGAGGTCATCGACGCGGCGCTGCACGTCGTCGACCACCCCGATGCCACCGCCGACGACCTCATGGCGTTCGTGAAGGGTCCCGACTTCCCGACCGGGGCCACGATCCTCGGCACCAGCGGCATCCGCGACGCCTACCGCACCGGTCGGGGCTCGATCCGCATGCGTGCGGTGGCCGAGATCGACGAGGGCAAGCGGGGCGACCAGCGCATCGTCGTGACTGAGGTCCCGTACCAGACCTCGGTCGAGGTCATCGGCTCGAAGATCGCCGACCTCGTCAACGACCGCAGGATCGAGGGCATCCGCGACGTCCGCAACGAGTCGAGCGGCGACACCACGCGCCTCGTCATCGAACTCAAGCGGGATGCGAACGCGCAGGTCGTGCTGAACCAGCTCTGGAAGCACACCCCGATGCAGACGAACTTCGCCGCGAACATGCTCGCCCTCGTGGACGGCGTGCCCCGCGTGCTCACGCTCGACGCGGCGATCAAGGTGTACGTCGACCACCAGATCGACGTCATCACCCGCCGGACCCAGTTCCGGCTCAAGAAGGCCCAGGACCGGGCCCACATCGTCGAGGGCCTCGTGAAGGCCTTCGACGTCCTCGACGAGATCATCGCCCTCATCCGGGGGAGCGAGGACACCGAGGCCTCGCGGGCCGGCCTCATGGCCGCCCCCTTCGAGTTCTCCGAGGTGCAGGCCAACCACATCCTCGAGATGCCGCTGCGCCGTCTGGCCCGGCTCGAGCAGCAGAAGCTGCGCGACGAGTACGACGAACTGCAGCGCACGATCGCGGACCTCACCGCCATCCTCGAGAGCGACGAGCGCAAGCGCGAGGTGATCCGCACCGAACTCGGCGAGGTGCGCGAGAAGTACGCGGACGAGCGTCGCACGCTCATCACGATGGACACCGGCGACCTGTCGGACCTCGACCTGATCGAGGACGAGGAGGTCATCGTCGTCCTCACGAGCAAGGGCTACATCAAGACCGTCGCCGCCGACACGTTCCGGCGCCAGGGTCGGGGTGGCCGCGGTGTCCGGGGCCAGGCACTCAAGGACGGCGACTACGTCGAGCACCTGCTCACCACGACGGCGCACTCCTACCTGCTGTTCTTCTCGAACCGCGGCAAGGTGTACCGCCTCCGGGCCCACGAGATCCCGATGAAGGAGCGCACCGCGCGCGGCACCGCGGTGGTCAACCTCATCGCCCTCGGCCCGGAGGAGAAGGTCCAGGCGGTCATCGACACCCGGACCTACGAGGACGGCACGTACCTGTTCTTCGCCACGAAGCGGGGCCAGGTCAAGAAGACCAAGATGAGCGAGTACGACTCCTCACTGCGCACCGGGCTCATCGCCATCAACCTCAAGGATGACGACGAACTCGTGCGGGTCGTGCAGACCGACGGGCAGAGCGACATCTTCATGGTGTCCCGCAACGGCATGACGATCCGGTTCGGCGAGCAGGACGTCCGAGCCATGGGCCGGGCTGCCGCGGGCGTGCGGGGTATGAAGCTCAAGAACGCGGACGACGCCGTGGTCTCCTGCGACGTGGCCCGGGACGACGCGGTGATGCTCTTCGTGTCCTCCTCGGGTCACGGCAAGCGCACGAAGCTCGATCGATTCAACCAGCAGGGCCGCGGCGGACAGGGTGTGCGCGGGATGAGGATCACCGCCTCCCGCGGCGGCGTGGTGGCCGCGTTCACGGTGCTCCCCGACGACGAGATCCTCGTGTTCTCCTCCACCGGCAACGCGGTGCGGATCGCGACGAAAGACATCTCCTCCCAGGGTCGTGACGCCACCGGGGTGAAGGTCTCCTCGGTCGGCGAGGGCGAGACCGTGGTGGCGGTGGCACCGGTGCTCGACGGTTCCGACGGCGACGAGGAGTGACCGGACCCATGGCCCGCACCGACGGCACGGCGACCGGTGACGCGCTGCCGTCAGCGCGTCCGACCCCCACGGTCGAACGACGACGCTACGAGGTCCGACGGATCGACATCTGGTCGGTCGTGCGCATCACGTTGCTCTTCAACGTCGCGCTCCTCGTCATCCTCGTGATCGCGGGTGTGGTGATCTGGCTCCTGGCGGCCGCCCTCGGCGCGATCTCCGGACTCGAGGAGTTCCTCGGGAGCCTGCTCTCCGCGAAGAACTTCCGGTTCGCCTCGGTGCAGATCCTCGAGGGCTTCGTGCTCGTCGGCCTCGTCATGGTCGCGATCACCACGATCATGTCGACGGTCGCCGCGCTCATCTACAACGTGTTCGCCGAGTGGACCGGTGGCATCGAGGTGGTCCTGGTCGAGGAGGACCACCTCTGAGCCGGTTCGGCTGGCGGGCCCCTGAGGCCCGGCTGCTAATCTGCGCCCTCCCTATGCGGGGCTATAGCTCAGTCGGTTAGAGCGCACCCCTGATAAGGGTGAGGTCGCTGGTTCGATTCCAGCTAGCCCCACCGGCCCGCACCGTGGGTCCACGACGAGGCGACCGATCCGGTCGCCTCGATCCGTGTCCGGTCCCGTGTGGTCCGAGGCGCGCGCCACCGGGGTCCACATGGCGTCGCGTCGGTACACTCGGCGCATGCACGCGGGCCGGGCCATCCGACGCAGCCTCCTCGTCGTGGCGATCGCCGGGATCGCCGGTGGTCTCGTGCGGCTGCGCGGCAAGGGCGGGGTACCGCCCACGGTCGGCGGCTGGCGTCAGCTGTCCGGTCCCGAGTTCCGGTGACCTCGGTCCTCCTCGTCGGCGTCGGCGCGGTCGGGGACCGCGCCGGTCGCCAACTCGCGCAGACTCCCGGGATCGACCGCATCCTCATCGCGGATCGCCGGCGGGAGCGGGCCGAGGGGCTCCGCCGCCACATCGGGGCCCGCGCGACCGTGGTGGAGTGGCGGCCGCGGGATCGGCTGCCGGGGCCGGTCGACGTGGTGGCCTGCGCGCTCCCTCCGGGTGACGACGTACCCCTCGTGCTGGCCGCGCTCGACGCCGCCACCCCGGTGGCCACCTCGGGTGACGAGCACGACGGCATCGCGACCCTGCTGCGTCTCGACGGCGAGGCCCGGGCCCGCGGGGTGACCGTGCTCGCGGGGTGCGGTCTCGCCCCCGGACTGTCCGACGTGCTCGCGGCCCACGCCGCGTCGCTGCTCGACTCGGTCGACGAGATCCACGTGGCTCGGGCCGGGATCGCCGGGGCGAAGAGCGAGGCCTCGTTGCGACGGGTGCACAGCGACCGGGCCACCGAGGTCCGGCACGGCGAGATCGCCGAGGTCCGTCGGCGCACCACCCACGAACTCGTGTACTTCCCGGAGCCGGTCGGCGCGCAGGAGTGCGAGATGGTGGGGGTCGGGATCGACCTCCTCGCGGACGCCTTCCCCGGGGTCGACCGCATCACGGCGCGGGCCGTCGAACCACCGCCGCGCACCCGAGGGCTGTTCTCCCGCGAGGACCCCGGTGGTCGCTGGGGCGCGACGAAGGTCGAGGTCTGGGGCCGCATCGGCACGGTGCGGGTCCCCGTGGTCTACGGCGCAGCGGGTCGGACCGCGACGGTCGGCGGCACGGTGCTCGCGGTGGCGACGGCTGCGCTCGCGGGAGCGCTGCCGACACTCGAGGGCCTGCACCTCGGCGTGCACGGACTCGCGTCGGTGGTCGACCCGACCGCGTTCCTCGCCGAACTCGCGAGCCGTGGGGTCACGGCGTCCCGGTTCGAGGGTGTGCCGGTCTCCTAGGTCCCTCCCACCGCGCCCCGCACGGTGCGGGCGAGGTCCTCCAACGGCACGCCGAGCGCACGGGCCCGCCCGAGCACGTGGCACAGCAGCGGTGCGTTCGTCCGCTCACCGGTGGTGTGCGCGGCGATCCCCGCGAGGTCGAGCAGGGTCTCGGCGTCGCCGTCGACGAGCCCGATGCTCGCCGCATCGAGGCCGTGCGCCGCTGCGATGCGGGACGTGAGGTCATCGAGCCAGGTCATGTCGGGCATCCCACCACGAACCGCCGCTCGGCCGCCAGCGCTGACATCGGCACGGATCGGTATCGTGGCGGGGTGACCCGCACGCCGATGATGGTCGACCCGGAGCGCCTCGAGCATCCGTTCCCGACCGACCGCCTGCGGTCGACCGGGGTGGCGCGCCCGGAGGTCAGGGACGCGCTCGCCCGGATCCCGAACCTCCGCAACGCGATCAGCGTCGTGGTGGTCTGGCTGTGGTTCGCCGCCCTCGTGGCGCTCCCGGTCGTCACCGGGTGGTGGCCGCTGTGGATCACCTCGTTCGTCCTCATGACCCCGGTGTTCGCACGCTTCGCGATCCTCATGCACGAGGCCGCGCACCGCACCCTGTTCTCGGACCGACGGGCCAACGACCTCGTCGGCACCTGGTTCCTCGCGTACCCGATGTTCGTCCCGATGAGGCTGTACCGGCACTCCCACTTCGCCCACCACCGGCAGGAGTTCGGTCCCGATGAACCCGACATCGCGTTCTACTCGGGGTACCCCTGCGAACCTCGGGACCTCCGGCGACGCCTGCGACGCGACGCGCTCGGCATCTCCGGGTACAAGAACCTCAAGCCACTGGTGCGTGGTGCGGTGCGCGGACCCCGTCGGAGGTTGGCGTGGTCCATCATCGGCGCGCAGGCGCTGATCTGGTCGGTCACGTGGGCACTCACCGGGCGTTGGTACGTGTACCCGGCGCTGTGGCTCGCGCCGTGGATGACGGGTTGGCGGGTGGCGAACCGGCTGCGCTCCATCGGGGAGCACGGCGGTCTGGGCTCGAGTGAGGACCGTCGGCTCACGACCCACAACGTCCGGCAGTCGCTCACGGCGCGGTTCTGGTTCGCGCCCTACAACACCGGCTACCACCTCGCGCACCACGTGGACATGCAGATGCCGTGGCGCAGCCTCCCCGCGTACCACGCCGAACTCGAGCGTGCCGGCTACATCACCCCGGCGATGACGTACCCGTCGTACCGCGCGCTGTGGCGCGCGCTCTGCTCTCGGGGCGAACCGCTCCCGGCCCGCGCGCCGCGCTGAGGCGCGGGTCGGACGGCCGCTAGGCGACGCGGCAGCCGAGCAGCGTCGACGGGTCGGCGAGCGCGCTGATGCCGTACACGCAGACGGTGTGGAGCCCCGGCGTCACCGGGACCCGGGCCCAGAACCCGTGCGGCGCGCCGTAGCCCGGGAACGCGGCATCGATGTCGGGCCGCGGCGCGACGGCACCGGTGGTGTGCACGTACCGGCCGTCGATGTGGATGTCGAGGAGGATGGGGTCCGCGGTGTCCGGGTCCAGGGTCCAGCCCGCGACGGCGATCCACCCGGGTTCCCGACCGACGGCCTCGAAGTTGCCGATCGGTCGGCCGCTCGTGGTGAAGCAGCGCATGAGATCGTTGCGTCCCTTGCCGATCGAGATCGCGTAGTTGCACACCGAGTGCGTGCCCGGGGGCACGGTCGCCGTGATGTCGAACCCGTGCCGCGTGCCGCGTTCGGGGTACGCCGTGCCGACGTCGGGACGTTCGAGGTCCGCGACGTTGCGCGCACCATCGGCATCGACGTAGGTGTGAATGTCGATCGGGTCGCTCGACTCGGGATCGAGGGCCCAGCCCGCCATGCGCACGGCTCCGGGTGTCCGGCGCACGAGTTCCACGCTCGACCACGGCACGCCCACCGGCACGGTCGCGCGCAGCCAGGCCCGTACCGGCGGGAGGATCGCGTACCCGGCGTTCCCGGGGCAGGCCGTCGGGTCGCCGGAGATGGCACCCGCATCGCGGTGCCCGATCACCGGGTCGAGGACGACGTCGTTGCGGGTCACCGCCTCGTTCGGGTCGATCACGTGGATCGCCATCTTCCACTGCAGCAGGCGGATCAGGGACGACACGGTGGGCGCGGGCGGTCCGGCGTTCGTGTAGGTGCCGATCATCGCGACGCCGATGGTCCCGGTGTTGAACTGGGTCGCGTGCGCGCCGATGACCCCCCGGTCGGCACCTCCGAACCGTCCCTCGAAGATCTGACCGAACCGGTCGATGAGGAAGTTGTACCCGTGGTCGCAGTACCCGCGGCCCTGCACGTAGTAGGTGTAGATGGACCGCACGGTCGCGTACGACTGCGCCGGTGAGTCACCGTTCGAGGTGTCGGTGTGGTGGACCACCACGAGTCTCGGCGTGGCGTAGTTCGGCCCGTCCGGGCACGCCGCGAGTCGGAGGTTCTCGTCCGCACCCCACTGGGCCCGCGAGATGATCGGGGGGGAGGTCGGCACGCCGGCCCCGGCGGGCGCACCCGGGCCCGCGATCGCGACGAGGCTCGCGCCACCCACCACGACGACGCCGACGGCACCGAGGAGGCGACGGCGCGGGATCGCGAGCACCCCGGCGACGAGCACCGCGGCGGCGGCCCCGCCGAGGATGCCCTGGCGTACTGGAACCTCGCGGATCGGCGGTGTCGGGGCGACGGCCACCACCCGCACGTCGGACACCGAACCCTCGGCGACTCGCACCCGCACCTCGTCGGCGTCGTGCACCGAGATCGGCTGGGAGGCGGTTCGCCCGCCGACCCGGCCCTGCGCGGCGCGGGCCTCGGCCGAGTCGGGATCCGCACCGCCGTCGGGAGCGCCGACGATCGCGGTCCGCCGCCAGGTGCCCCCGGCGGCGCGTGTCTCCACGACGAGCGCGGCGTCGCGGTCGCCGCGCCACTGCAGACCGAGGATGTTCGTGGCCGCCGAGATCGCCGGAGATCCCGTTCGGTCCCCGGGTTCGAGCACCTCGCCGCGACGGGACGCGTCGACCGTGGTCACGTCGGTACCCGGGGTGCCCGCGGCACCGGCGAACGAGCACCACGCGACCGTCGCGAGCAGCCCCGCCCCGAGTGCGGCGGCGAGTCGGCGTCGGGGGCGGGGGAGTCGGGTCACGAGGAGTTCTTCGGCGGAGCGGGAGGGCGCGCTGAACCCGTGCCGCGCCGAAGGGCGGCGGATGGGTCGGAGGGACCGGATGACCGTACCGCGGACCACCGTCGTCGCGGGCGCGCCTCAGCGCGTCGTGGGCCGATCGGAGTGCGGGTCGCGTCTCAGCGCTGCCAGAGGCCGACCGGCATCATGTCCGGTCGGTAGTGGCCGGGAAGGCGCTCGCCCGCCATCGACTGCTCGAGCCGCTTGGTCATGCCCGGCGTCAACTGCTCGTCGCGGATCATCTCCATGAACACCGCGGTGGCGTTGCCCACGTCGAACCAGTCGCGTTGCCAGGACCACTGGAAGTTCCCCGCGTAGACGAACCACGAGCCGCCGATGCCCTGCACCTCGTAGTTCGTGCCGTCGGCCCGGGTCGCGAGCGCGGTCTGCTTCCAGAATCCGACGATCTCACCCTTCACGTCGTCGATGAGCACGTGCTGGTACGGATAGACCCAACCGCCCAGACCGCTCATCTCGAGTCCGAGCGCGAGCTCGCGGATCTCGTCCCGACCCACCGCCATGAACTCGTCCTTCGGTCCGACGTTCCAGCCGTAGGTCGCATCGGGCGTGTAGAACTCGGCCATCGGTCGCCAGTCGAGCCGTTCCTCGCAGGCCCGGTTCGCGGCGAGCCAGCGCTCGACCATCTCCTCCATCTCGGCGCGCGGGTAAGCCATGTCAGTCCTCCTCGATGATGCGGATCGCCCGGGTCGGGCAGTACTTGGCGGCGGCGGCGACCTGCGGCCGCAGGGATTCGTCCGGCTCGGCGATGAGCACGGTGACGGTCTCGGCCCGTTTCGGCACGACGAAGACGTCGGGGGCCTCGGATTCGCACACGCCGTGCACCTGGCACAAGTCGCGGTCGATCTCGATGCGCATCAGGACCGCCCCTCCCGTCGGCGGTACCGCACCCGCACCGGCTGCTGGAGTTGGATGACCATCTTCGACATGTCCGGACGGTAGGTCTCGGGCGGCTGGGCGAGCTCGAGGTCCCAGTCCCGCAGCAGCACCGCGAAGATCGCCTTGAGCTGCATCATGGCGAACGCGGCGCCCACGCACCGATGGCGGCCCGCGCCGAACGGTATCCAGTTCCACGGGTTGTCGAGGTCCTCGGCGCGGGGCTCGACGTAGCGGTCGAGGTCGAAGGTGTCCGGGTCGGCGAACGACTCGGCGATGCGGTTCGAGACCCACGGCGATGCACCGACCATCTGGCCCTCACGCACGTCGACGCCCTCGATCGTGAAGGACTCCTTGGCCACCCGCAGCAGCAGGATGAGCGGCGGGTGGAGGCGCAGGGTCTCCTTGAGTGCGGCCTCGGTGATCGGCATCTCCCGCAACACCTGGTACGAGACCTCCTCGCCCTGGGCCGCGAAGGCGTCGATCTCGTCCACCACCCGGTCGATCGCGCCGGCGTTGCGCAGCAGTTCGATGACCATCCACGACGCCGTCGTCGAGGTGGTGTGGTGACCGGCGAACATCATCGAGATGAAGATGCCCGTCACCATGGCCGGCGGGAACCGCAGTCCGCCGTCCTCGTCCTTGATCGACATGAGCACGTCGAGGAGGTCGGCCTCGTCGGCCTCCTCCCGCGGGGTCGCCTCGCGTGCCGCCATGATCCCGGCGACGAGTTCGACGAGCGCCTCCCGCGAGCGGTCGCGGATGTGGAAGGACTCGATGTCCGCGTAGGGATCCACGAACGCGAGCGCGTCGGTGCCCCGTTCGAGGTCGTGGTACAGGTCGGCGAAGCGACGGTCGAGCTGGTCGCGGAACCGCTTCCCGATGAGGCAGGCCGAGGAGGTGTAGATGGTGAGCTCGGCGAACCAGTCGAGCAGGTCGATCTCGCCTGCGTCATCCCAACGGGCGACCATCGCCTCGACCTCAGCCGCGATGGTCGCGGCGTGGCCGCGCATGTACTTGTCACGCAGGGCCTGGTTGTGGAGCATCTCGCGACGTCGCTCCGGGGAGGCGTCGAAGACCACGCCCTCGCCGAACACCGGGGTCATGAACGGGTAGGCCTCGGCCTGGTCGAGCAGTTCCTCGGGGGCGCGGAAGAAGAACTCGTTCGCCTCGGCGCCGGTGAGCAGCACGACCTCGCGGTCCGCGAGGTCGAACCGGCCGACGTCGCCGCACTCGGCGCGCACCCGCTCGAGGAGGGCGATCGGGTCGGTGCGGAGCTCGTCGAGGTGGCCGTCGGCGCCCTCGCCACCCGACACTCGCATCGCCTCGTTCGTCGTCACGTCAGTCCTCCTCCCGCACGGGAGCCTCGGGGTGGATCTCGAGCGAGGTGATCTGGGCGCCCCGCGGCATGGAGACGACGGCGGCCACGGCCCGGGCGACCGCACCGGGGCGCATGTAGGAGTCATGGCGCACCAGGCCCCAACGCCCCCACTCGGCGAGTGCGGCCTCGGTCCGGGTCATGTCCCAGTCCCAGCCCATCTCGGTGAGGGTCGGACCCGGTCGCACGATGCTCACGCGCACCCCGGATCCCTCGAGTTCCATCTGCAGGGCGCGCACGTACCCCTCGAGCCCCCACTTCGAGGTCACGTACGCCGCCATCGACGGACGGGGGTTCGTGACGACGTCGGAGGTCACCACCACCACGTCGCCGCGGCGCCGTTCGACCATCGGCGGCAGCAGGGCCGAGACGAGTCGGTGGGTTCCGCCGACGTTCACCTCGAGCACGGCATCGAGTTCGGCCGGCGGCGTCTCGAGGATCGCGCCCACCTGGTTCCGGGCCGCGTTCGCGACCACGACCTCGACCTCGCCCACCGCGGCGAGCGCGGCGTCGACGAAGCGCGCCACCGAGTCCGGGTCGGCGAGATCGAGGTGGAGCGCGTGGGCCTCGCCGCCGTCGGCCCGGATCGACGCCGCGATGGTCTCGAGCTCGCCGAGCCGCCGGGCGCCGATGACGACCGGGTGGCCCTGGGCGGCGAGGGCCTCGGCGGTCGCCCGCCCGATGCCGGACGAGGCACCCGTGACGACGACGGGCCGCCGTTCGGGGTGGGCCGGGAACCTCGGGGTCATCGGGTCACCACCGTGGTCGGGAGGTGCGCGAAGCCGCGCACGTTGGCCGAGTGCACCCGCTGCGCGCGGGTGGCATCGATGTCGTAGTCGGTCACGCGTGCGAGCAGTTCGTCGAGCACCGCGCGGGTCTCGAGGCGGGCGAGGAGGGCGCCGAGGCAGAAGTGCCGGCCGCTGCCGAACGCGAGCAGATCGGAGGTGACCCGGTCGAGGTCGTAATCGTCGGGACGGTCGAAGACCCGCTCGTCACGGTTCGCCGAACCGATGAGCAGGAAGACCCGCTCGCCGACCCCCAGTTCGGTGCCGTGGAGCTCGATGGGCGACTTCACCGTGCGCAGCACCATCTGCGTGGACCCGTCGTACCGCAACGTCTCCTCCACCCAGTCGTGGATGCGTTCACGATCCGCGAACACCTTCGCCCGCTCGTCCGGGTTCGCCCAGGCCCAGTACCAGGCGTTGCCGAGCAACTTCGTGGTGGTCTCGTTCCCGGCGACCACGAGCAGGAACAGGAACGCGGCGATCTCGTCGTCGGTGAGTCGATCACCGCCCTCATCGGCCGCGAGCAGTTCGGAGGTGAGGTCGTCGCGTGGCGTCGCCCGCCGCTCCCGCATGAGTTCGTCGTAGTAGCCGAAGAGCGCGATGGCCGCCTCGAACCCCTCCGGCGTGACGTCGAAGGTGCCCTCCTCGCGGTGGATGAGGAGATCGGCGAGTCGACGCAGTTCGGCCCGATCCGCATGGGGCACACCGACGAGGTCGGAGATGACGTCCATCGGGACCTTGCCCGCGATGTCGTCGATGAGGTCGAACGACCCGCCCTCGAGCGCCGGCTCGAGGTACTCGAGGGTGATGGCCCGGACCCGCGGCTCGAGGGCGGCGATCCTCCGCGGGGTGAAGGTGCGGCTCACGATCGATCGCAGGCGCGTGTGCAGCGGCGGGTCGGTGGCGAGGAGCGACATCGTGCGGTGCGCGTGGGGCCCGTAGGCCGACGGGTCGAGGGACACGCCGTTGGCGTTCGAGAAGACCTCGAGGTTGCGGAAGGCGGCCACGACGTCGGCGTGCCGGGACAGCGCCCAGAAGTCGAACTCCTCGTTCCGGTACAGCGGGGCGGCGTCCCGCAGGCGCGCGTAGGTCGGGAACGGATCCTCGTGGATCCGGTAGTCGTAGGGGCTGAACGTGATCCCGGTCATCGGCCCGTCCCGTCGGTCCCGGTCATGAGCCGCGTCGCGTCGGCCACGAAGGTCGGCACCTCGGGGTACGGCATGTGGCCCATGCCGGCCATGAGCAGCGAGCCGAAGTAGGTCGTCACGACGACGCGGACCAGCCGGTCGTCGATCGGTCGCTCGGCCGCAGTCGCGACACGACGCGCGACCTCGAGGCCGATGCGGTCGCGCAGCCGTTTCACGTCGGGGTGCGAGGACAACAGGGCCTGGGTGCACGCGGCGACGACCTCGGGGTCACCGGCCGTGATCGCGCCGAGCCCGTCGACGACACGCCCCAGCCGATCCGCCACCGGGGTGTCCGGGTCGACCGCGGGCTCGGGCACGTCGAGCACCCGGCGGAGCAGGAGTTCACCGAGGGCGTGGTCCTTCGACGAGAAGTAGGTGTAGGCGGTGGCGGGCGCGACCCCGGCCCGCCTGGCGATGCCGCGCATCGAGAGCGCGTCGTACCCGCAGGCCGCGACCTCGAGGGCGGTCGCGGCGACGAGGTGGTCGACGGCCTCGGCCTGCCGTTCGGTGAGGTGGCGACGGGGCGCGGTCTGGACCATCGGGGTCACGCGGGCCGCGCGGGGATGTGGGGCGTGCCGTCGCGCATCGGCGGGTACTCGAAGGTGGCGCAGGTGGTGCCACGCACGATGCGGGTGATGTCCGCCTCGGGCAGGGTCTCGTTGTCCTCGTCGATCGTGACCTTCCAGCGGCAGTGGGGTGAGGAGTCGGACGACGGCCGGGGCGGCCGGTGGACGTGGGTGATGTGGGCCTTCGGGTTGATGGCCTGGGCCGTCACGTCGAAGGTGCCGTCCTCGATGTGGTGGCACATGTTCGTGACCATCTGGTCGCCGAAGGGCTCGGCGTCCATGAGCGCGCCGCAGTACGCGAGCTCGAAGTACCCGGTCCGTTCGTCCTCGACCTCGTAGTTGACGTCCATGTAGTGGTGGGGGAAGCCGGGATCGAGTTGGAGGACCTTGAAGATCGCCGCGACGTCGTCACCCTCGACGTTCATGATGCGGCGCAGCCGCTCGCCGTAGACCGGGCTCGCCCCGCGCCACTCCTCGATGGCGAGTTCCTGCACCGCCTCGGCGCCGTACTTCATGCCGATCGCCGCGCACATGGAGCGGTCGAGCATGTGGACGATCTGGGCGAACTCGCGGACGAGCCGTACGAGCGCGGGCTTCGAGAGGTCCTCGTACCGGAAGTCGGGGTCGAACGCTCCGGAGTAGTCGTCGCGTTCGGCGGGTCGGGCGGTCGGCTCGGCCATGCGGGCTCCCGGGTTCGGCGCCGGTCCTCGGAGTGCGACCCGGCGTGCGGCTGCGATTCTGGACTACGGTCCAGACACTTGTCCAGCACAGCGTCGCCCGCACGTTGCCGATTCCTCGTCCGAGTGGCGACACTCTCCGGACGGCGTCCGGGAGCGGGCGGGGCGATCGAGGGGGGAACGTGACGACGGTCGGAGTGATCGGCCTGGGCGACATCGGCGGTGGTGCGGCCACCAGCCTGGCGGCCGCCGGCCACGCGCTGTGGGTCTGCGACGTGCGCGAGGAGGCCACGGCACGCTTCGCGGACCTCGGTGCCATCGCGCCGACGCCGGCCGCACTCGCCGCCGAGTGCGACGTCGTGTTCGTCGCCGTCGTCGACGACGCCCAGGTGCGCACCGTGGTCACCGGGCCCGACGGCGCGCTCGCCGGGGCGCGACCCGGTTCGGTGATCGTGGTCGCCAGCACGATCTCGCCCGACACGATCGTCGAGGTCGGCGCGGCCGCGACCGCCGCCGGCGTCGGCCTCGTCGACTGCGGGGTCAGCGGCGGTCCGAGTGCCGCGGCCACCGGCGACCTGATCTGCATGGTCGGTGGCGACGAGGCCGACATCGAACGCGCCCGCCCGGCGCTCGACGCGATCGGCTCGCTCATCGTCCCGATGGGCCCGCTCGGGGCCGGGCTCATCGCCAAGTTGGCCCGCAACGTCATCCAGTACGGCTCGTGGCTCGCGGCCTACGAGGGCCAGCGGATCTGCGAGGCCGCGGGCATCGAACTCGCGAGGCTGGCCCAGGTCGTGAAGGCGAGCGACGCAAGGATCGGCGGGCCGTCCACCCTCATGTTCCGGGCCACGGTCGCCCCCTTCGGGGCGGACGACCACGAGGGACTCGTGAACCACATGCGCGCTACGGCCGCGCTCGCACACAAGGACCTGCAGGCCGCGCGCGATGCCGCGTCGGCCCTCGGGCTCGATCTTCCGGGCGCGACCCTGACCGACGACCACGTCGACGCGATCTTCGGCGTCGGCGGGGTGACCCCATGACCGGGCCCATGGGTGAGGAGCGGGTCCTCATCGACGGGGTGCTGCGCGCAACGCGCGCGGGCCGCACCTTCGAGACGGTGAACCCAGCGACCGAGGAGGTGCTCGGCGTCGCCGCAGACTGCGACCTGACCGACCTCGACGATGCGATCGGCGCGGCGCGGCGCGCCTTCGACGAGACGACCTGGTCGACCGACGTCGCGTTCCGGGCCCGTTGCCTGCGCCAACTGCGTGACGCGTTCGTGGCCCACGCGGACGAGATCCGGGCCATGACGGTGGCCGAGACCGGCTCGCCGCTCATGCTCACCTACTCCGCCCAGCTCGACGACCCGGTCAACGGCCTCGGCTGGATCGCGGACCTCGCCGAGGCCTACGAGTGGGAGCGCGACCTCGGTCGGGCCGAACCGCTCGGGATGCCGGCACACCGCTGGGTGCGGCGCGAGCCGACCGGGGTGGTCGGTGCGATCACGCCGTGGAACGTGCCGCACCAGATCAACCTCGCGAAGGTCGGTCCGGCGCTCGCAGCGGGAAACACCGTCGTGTTGAAGCCGGCCCCGGACACGCCGTGGTGCGCGACCGTGCTGGGGCGGCTCGTCGCCGAGGAGACCGACATCCCGGCCGGTGTGCTCAACATCGTGACGAGCAGTGACCACGCGGTGGGTGCGGCGATCGCCACCGACGCTCGGGTCGATCACGTCTCGTTCACCGGATCCACGAACACCGGTCGTTCGGTGATGCGCGGTGCGGCCGAGACGCTCAAGAAGGTGTTCCTCGAACTCGGCGGCAAGTCGGCGTTCGTGGTCCTCGACGACGCGGACCTCAAGGCGGCGACCGGGGTCGCGGCGTTCACCGTCTGCACCCACGCGGGGCAGGGCTGTGCCATCACGACGCGCCTCGTGGTGCCGCGGGCCTCCTACGACGAGGCCATCGAGATGACGGCGCGCACCCTCGAGAAGCTCCCGGCGTCCGATCCGACCGACCCCGGCACGGTCTGCGGCCCGCTCGTGAGCGCCCGCCAGCGCGAGCGGGTCGAGGGTTACATCCGCCTCGCGGTGGAGGAGGGGGGCACGATCGTCACCGGTGGCAACCGGCCCCCCGAGCGTGATCGAGGGTTCTTCGTCGAGCCCACGCTCATCGCCGGCGTGGGCAACGAGGCGCGCGTCGCGCAGGAGGAGATCTTCGGCCCGGTGCTCGTGATCCTCCCGCACGACGGCGACGACGACGCGGTGCGCATCGCGAACGACTCGGTCTACGGGCTGTCGGGATCGGTGTGGTCCGGCGATCGTGATCGGGCCGTCGCGGTGGCGAACCGCATCCGCACCGGGACGGTCGGGGTGAACGGGGGCATCTGGTTCAGCCCCGACGTACCGTTCGGCGGGTACAAGCAGTCAGGGGTCGGGAGGGAGATGGGCGTGCTGGGGTTCGAGGAGTACCTGGAGACCAAGTCAATCGCGGAGCCCGCATGAGCGCGCCGATCGACGACGGCCGCACGCCCCGCGAGCGCGGCATGGACAAGATGCAGGAGGTCTACGGGTTCACCTACGACCCTGCGGACGTCGAGGGCCCGTTCGTCGACGTGACCGTCGACCACCTCTTCGGCGAGATCTGGACCCGCGAGGGACTCGACGTGCGCGAGCGACGCATGCTCACGATCGGCGCGCTCGGCGCGCTCGGCCTGGGCAACCTCCTCGAGATCCAGTTCACGTCCGCGCTCGCCAACGGCGAGTTCACCGAGGACCAGATCCGCGAGATCGTCCTGCACCTCACCCACTACGTGGGCTGGCCACTGGCCACGAGCATGAACGCGGCCGCCGAGAAGGTCATCGCCCAGCGCCGGGAGGACCCGCGGTGAGCGAGGCGCACCCGGTGGGGGTCGAGTTCGACTTCTCCGACACCGTCTCGATCGTGACCGGTTCGGGTGGCGGGATCGGCCAGGCGTACGCCGAGGCGATCGCGGCGGCCGGCGGCGCAGTCGGCGTCGCCGACATCGACGGCGAACGGGCCGAGTCGGTCGCGGCCGGGATCCGCGCCACCGGGGCCCGGGCCCTCGCGGTGCGGGTCGACGTGTCCGACCCGGTCTCGGCCCAGGCCATGGCCGACGCCGTCATCGAGGAGTTCGGCGGCATTGACCACCTCGTCAACAACGCCGCCATCTTCGGCGGCATGCAGCTCGACGCACTCGTGAGCGTGGACTGGGACTACCTGACCCGCTTCATGGCCGTGAACCAGATGGGCGCGCTCGCCTGCACGCGGGCCTGCTTCCGGTCGATGCGCAAGCGGGGTGGCGGCGCGATCGTCAACCAGTCCTCCACCGCTGCGTACCTGTACGCGGGCTTCTACGGTCTCGCCAAGGCCGGGGTGAACTCGCTCACCCAGCAACTCGCCCACGAACTCGGCGGGCAGAGCATCCGGGTGAACGCGATCGCCCCCGGCCCGACCGCCACCGAGGCCTCACGCACGGTCGTGCCCGACGAGTTCATGCAGCCGATCATCCAGGGGCTCGCACTCAAGCGGCAGGGCACGCCCGACGACCTCGTCGGCCTGTGCCTGTTCCTGCTGTCCGACCGCGCCCGGTGGATCACCGGTCACGTCTTCAACGCCGACGGCGGCCAGGTCTTCCGCGCCTAGGGCGCGGCCGAGCGGCCGACACGCGACGTACACTCGCGGCCTCCCGTCGCACGGCGGGGCGATTCGGGGACGTAGCTCAGCTGGCTAGAGCACCTGCTTTGCAAGCAGGGGGTCGTGGGTTCGAATCCCATCGTCTCCACCACACGGTGCCCGGTGGACGGGCTCGGGCTCAGCCCCGGTTGGGGAGGAACGTGTTCTCGGGGGTGCCGGCGCCGTCGCCGATCCGCTCGAGGGTCACCACCAGGCCGCCGCCGTCCGGACGGGTCCAGACCATCCGGCCCTCCTCGTCGAGACGGCGGGTCACCTCGATCCCGGGCAGCCCGACCGGCCGGAGCACGAACACACCGTCCTCGTAACTCGCCACCACGTGGATCGGCGTCGTGAAGTCGAATGCCGACACGTCGTGCACCCCGTGCTCCTCGGTGCCGTCGGCCCGGGCGTCGGCGATGGTGCCGCCGCCCATGTCGACGATCCGATCGCCGCACTGCTCGATGCGCTCGACGTAGGTGAGGATCGGATCGTCCGGGGCGACGGTCGCTCCACCGCGCGTCGCGTGCACCGCGCGCCAGAACCCGCGCAGGTCCGGTGCCCCCTCGACGAGTGGTTCGTCGCAGCCGGTGAGCACCGGCGGCGGGAACCGCGTGCCGAACCCGCCCGGTGGCGTGTGCGCGACCGGGATGTCGGATGCTCGCATCGCTCCGGGTTCGGATGGTCGGCGTTGCGGTTTACGGGCCGGTGGACGAGGCGACGCCGAGCACGCACATCGAGTAGGCGCGCACGGTCGCGGTGGCAGCCGAGCCGTTGTACACGTAGAGGATCCAACCAGCCCCGTCGTCCGCCGGCCGGCTCTCGAGGACCTGCATCGCCGGCTCGGCGAGCGGGTAGTTGTTGATGTAGCCACCGCCGGAGGCGACACGACCCTCGGGGCAGTTCGCAGCGACGTAGTCGGTGACCTCGACCGCGATGTCCTGGTCGACGATGACCCGCAGCACAGATCCGGGTCCGGTCGGACCAGTGGCGCCGGTCGCACCGGTCGCACCGGTCGCACCCCGTGGACCGGTCGGGCCTGCGGGGCCCTGAGCCCCGTCGGCGCCGTCGAGGCCGTTGGTGCCGTCGAGGCCCGGGTCACCCTGCGGACCCTGCGGACCCTCGGGCCCGGCGGGACCTTCGGCGCCGTCGATGCCGTCGATGCCGGGGTCACCCTGCGGTCCCGGGTCGCCCTGATCACCCTGCGGTCCGGTCGGACCCGCGACGCCCTGGGGCCCCGTGGGGCCGGCGGCCCCGGTGGCTCCGGCCGAGCCGGTCGCACCGGTGGCTCCCGTCGCGCTCGCCGTCCCGGCGGCGCCGGTCGCGCCCTGCGGACCGGTCGCGCCCGCCGGGCCCGTGGCGCCGGTCGCGCCGGAGGCTCCGGTGGTTCCTGCGCCCGTCGGACCCTGCGGTCCGGTCGCCCCGGCGGGTCCGGTGGTGCCCTGCGGTCCGGTCGGACCCGCGGCGCCGGTCGCGCCCGTCGGTCCGGTCGCGCCTGCGGTGCCGGAGCCGCCGCTCGCGGCGATCACGTAGTACCCGGCGAGGTCACCGATGATGTCGGTGGTCGACTGGTTGTTGTAGACGCTGACCGTGCCGAGGGCGCCGATCTTCACGGTCACGAGGTTCGGCACCGGGCCGGGCCCGTTCTTGTTGAGGTTCGAGGCGTTCGGTCGCGCCGCGCCCGTCGGGTAGAGCGTGATGTACCCGGGTCCGGTCGCGCCCACGTAGGTGACGTTGATGACTGCGGCCACCGCATCGCTCGGAACGGTGACGCTGCCGTCGGTCTGGCCGGCGATGCTCACGGCGAAGGTCTGCCCGTTCCCGATCGGTCCGACCGTGCCACCGAGGCCGGTGCGCGTGTCGAAGATGCGGGTCGGGGTCATGGGCACGAAGACGGCACCGGCGGGGAGGCTCGTCGCCTCGGCCGGCCGGTCGCTCGGCGCGCCCACGGCGGCGACGGCACCCGCGCCGACGAGGACGGTGGCGGCGAGCACGAGCAGGATGCGCGGGGACGGTCGCATCGGATCCTCCGGGAAGTTGCGCGTTGCCACAGGAGGCAACATCAGCCCCAACGCTAGGGAGATCCGGCGCCCACGTCAACGCCTCCCGGCGGATCCGTCGACTTCGCGCGCTGCGTGAGGTCAGGCGTGGTCGTAGAAACCGCGGCCGGACTTCCGGCCCAACCTTCCGGCGGCCACCAGCTGGCGCAGCACGGGCGGCGGCCGGAACGCGTCGCCGTAGGCCTCGCGCAGGGCCTCGAGGATGAGCAGGATCGTGTCGAGTCCGATCCGGTCGGCCAACTCGAGCGGGCCCATCGGGTGGTTGTACCCGAGCCGCATGCCGGTGTCGATGTGCTCGGCGCTGGCCACACCCTCCTGGAACACCCGCATCGCCTCGCACATGAGGATGCAGCCGAGTCGGGTCGTGACGAACCCGGGCAGGTCGGCGACCTCGACCGTCTCCTTGCCGAGCGCGCGGCAGAACGCGAGCGCACGCTCGAGGACCGCCGGGTCGGTGTCGGCCCCGCGGATCACCTCGACGAGGCGCATCGCCGGCACCGGGTTGAAGAAGTGGGTGCCGACGGTCTGGCCGGGGCGACCGCCGGCCGCGCCGAGCACCGCGATCGGCAGGCCGGAAGTGTTGGAGGCGAGCACCGCGGCGTCGTTCGCAGCGGCCCCGATGCGCGACCACACCGCCTGCTTGAGGTCGAGGTCCTCGGGCACCGCCTCGACGACGATGTCGGCGGTGGCGACGGCCACCTCGAGGTCGGTGGTCACGACGAGCTCCCCGAACCCCTCGAGCGCGTCGCCCTTGGACCGGGCGCGCCGCTCGTAGTGCTCGACCCGTTCGCGCGCGCCGTCGACGAACTCGTCACGGCTCTCCACGATCGTGACCGGGAACCCGGCGACGAGTGCCTCGTACGAGATGCCCGCGCCCATGATGCCGCCGCCGATGACGACCGTCCTCACGTCGGGTCCCCCTGGGGTCGACGGCGCAGGAAGAAGGTGCCGGTCGCGGTG
>JBJTOY010000059.1:0-36325 GCA_046074845.1 Actinomycetes bacterium
ATGCGGTTGACCGCGTTGCCGCCACCTCCGCCGACGCCGACGACCTTGATCACGGCGAGGTAGTTCTGCGGTGCACCCATCATGCGGATCGCCTCTCCCGGCGTGGCCCCTGCCCCCGACCGGACGGAACCCTCACCCTCGGGGCGGAACCCTCGAGGTCGATCCGAGGTCGACCGTGCGATGTGCTCGCGCGGGCGTCGCGGACCGTGGAGATGAGGTGGAGGTCGAGCGTTGTGGAACCCTGTGGTAAGTCGCCCGGACTCTACCGGACGGCCCCCCGGGCGGCAACGATCCCGGGCGCCGCCCGGTCGGCGACGATCGACGTACCGATCACGAGGTCGCGGGCGCCGTCGGCACGCTGACGTCGATCGTGGTCACCGCCTGGCGGGCCGAGGCGAGGGCCGCGAGGACCGTCAGGGCGACCTGCCCCTTGGCGCGGGCCCGGCTCGCGTCGCCGAGCACGATGCGTCGGGCCGTGGGTCGGACCCCGGGTCGGGTGGCGAGGACGAGCACGAGGTTGCGCCGCCCGTCGACCTCGAGCGCGGCGACCTGACGCCCCAGGTCCGGCGGGATCGCGGCGATGGCCCGGGCCGCGCCCGGCGGGACGATCCGGCGCCCCGCCTCGGGCACCCGCACCCCGCGGAGTTCGGGGAGTCCCGGCGGGGGCGCGGCGGTGGTGGCCAGGACCCGGCCGGTGCGGTCGATGAGGCGCGGCGGGCCCGGGGGGACGGGCACCGTGGTGGTCGTCGGGGCGGCCGTGGTCGTCGGGACCCCGGTCGCCCCGGAAGTCCCCGCGCCGTTCCGGACCACCGCGGTGGTGGAGGTGGTGCTCGACCCCGGGGTCCGGCGTGCCCAGGCCACCGCGTCACGCTCGACGACGGTGATGCGCACGGTGTGGGGCAGCCCGCGCGACACGGTGACCGCGCCGACCCAGGGCAGCCGCTCGACGCGACGGGCCACCGCGCCGGTGTCGAGGAGCACGAGCGGCTCCCCGATCCGCACGCCGGCGAACTGCGAGACCGCGTCGGCCCGGGCCCCGGTCACCCCCTCCACCCGGACCTGATCGGCTGCGAGGAGGGACGAGTGGATGAGCGCGTAGGTGAGGCCGCCGAGCGCCACCACGGCTGCGATCGAGCCGAGCACGATCGCGCGACGACGGGCCGCGTCGCGCTCGACCTCGCCGCGGCGGGCCTCGATGCGCGGATCGATCCGCGGCGTCACGTCGGATCCTCGGCGTCCCAGCCCCCGGCGCCGAGCCAATGGAGCTCGGGCGTGAGCAGGATCCCGGTGGCCTCGGCCACCCGCGAGCGCACCGTCCGCAGCAGTGCCGCGACGTCGGCCGCGGTCGCCCCGGCGTCGGCTTGGATGAAGTTGGCGTGCTTCTCGGACACGACCGCGCCACCCACTCGCAGCCCCTTGAGTCCGGCCGCCTCGATGATGCGGCCGGCTGAGTCACCCTCCGGGTTGCGGAACACCGAGCCGGCGTTCGCACCGCCGGGCTGGTGCTCGCGCCGCCAGCGCACGATCTCGGCGAGGCGCGCCTCGCAGGCCGCCGGGTCGTCCGGCGAGACGACGAAGTCAGCGCCGGTGACCACCTCGTCGGGACGCAGATCCGAGTGGCGGTACCCCAGATCGAGCGACGCCGGGTCCCGCGCCACCGGTCGGCCGGTGCCACCGAGGTCGGCCACGACGGCCGAGACGAGCACGTCGGCGGTCTGCCGACCGTGTCCGCCGGCGTTCATCCGTACCGCGCCGCCCACGCTCCCCGGGATGCCCACGTAGAACTCGAGCCCGGTCCGCCCGAGCGCCGCGGCGCGGCGGGCCAGCACGGGCAGCGGTACCGCGCCGCCGGCGCAGACCGACGTCTCCCCGACCTCGACCGCCTCGAAGCCACCGCCGAGCACGACCACGATGCCGGGGAAGCCCTCGTCCGCCACCACGAGGTTCGACCCGCGCCCGACGACCACGAGGGGCACCTCGGCGTGGCCGGCGCGGGCCTCGGCCACCGCTGCGAGGTCCTCGGGTGCGGCGAGGTGGGCCAGCACGCCGGCGGGACCGCCGAGTCGGTAGGTCGTGAGGGGCGCGATCGGCGCGTCGCGCTCGACCCGGTCCCCGAGGCGCGCCCGCAGGGCGGTCGCGATCGCGTCGAGCGCGCCGGGTTCGATCACCCGCCGACCCATTCGTCCGGGACGGTCGTGAGGTCGCCGGCGCCGAGGGTGAGGACGAGGTCCCCGGGACGGGCGTAGCGCGGGACGTGGGCGACGAGTTCGGCGCGGTGCGGCAGGTAGGTCACGGGCAGGTCGGGGTGGGCCTCCAGCACCGCGCGCAGCACGAGGCGCCCGGTCACCCCGGGGATCGGTTCCTCGCTCGCGCCGCAGACATCGGTGAGCACGAGGTGGTCGACCCCCTCGAACGCGTCGGCGAACTCCCGCCACATGAGTTGGGTGCGCTTGTACCGGTAGGGCTGGAAGACCGCGACGATCCGGTTCCACCCGCCCTCGTGGGCGGCCCGGAGGGTCGCACGGATCTCGCTCGGGAGGTGCGCGTAGTCGTCCACGAAGGTCACGCCGTCGCGCTCGCCCCGGAACTGGAACCGGCGAGAGACCCCTCCGAACCCGGCCAGCGCGTCGCGCACGGTCGCGAAGTCCACCCCGAGGCTCATGGCGAGCGCGGTGGCCGCGGTGGCGTTCTGCGCGTTGTGCGATCCGAGCAGCGGCAGCGCGACCTCGCCGAGCGGCTCACCGGCGCGCAGGACCGTGAACCGGGAGCCACCGGCCCCGCTGCGGTAGTCGATCGCTCGGAACGCCGCGCCCTCGGCCCAGCCGTAGGTCACCGCACGGGGGTGCACCGCGGCCATGCGGGCGGTCACCGGATCGTCGGCGCAGAGCACGACCGGGCCCTCGACGTGGGATGCGAAGACCTCGAACGCCGCCTCGAGCCGGGCCATCGTCCCCCAGTACCCGAGGTGGTCCTCCTCGACGTTGGTGACGATGGCGGCGTCGAGGTCGAACTTCAGGAACGAACCGTCGCTCTCGTCGGACTCCACGACGAGCCAGTCCCCGGAGTCCATGGCCGCGTTCGTCCCGACCTCGTGGAGCTCGCTCCCGATCACGAAGGACGGCGCCAGGCCCGCGGCGCGCAGGATGAGCGTGACCATCGACGAGGTGGTCGTCTTGCCGTGGGTGCCGGCCACGCCGATGCCACGACGAGCCGCGACGACGCCCGCGAGCGCGTCCGACCGGTGGTACACGTCGATCCCCCGGGCCTCGGCCACCGCGACCTCGACGTTCGAGCGGGGCACCGCGGTCGAGATGACCACCGCGTCGCAGCCCTCGGGGACGTTCTCCGCCCGCTGCCCGACCGTGCAGGTCACCCCGAGGAGGGAGAGCCGATCCATCCGGCGGTTGGGCGCCAGGTCGGTACCGGACACCGTGTGCCCCAGTTCGGCCAGGACCGCGGCCAGCGCGCTCATGCCGTGTCCGGCGACCCCGACGATGTGGATCGTGCGCGGCACCGAGAGGTCGAGCCGTCCGGATCGCTCAGGCGCGGGCACCGGCCACCTCCTCCACGAGGTCGGCGAGTCGGTCCGCCGCGTCGGGACGGGCGAGGGTCCGCGCCGCCTCCCCCATCCGGGCGAGGCGCACCGGGTCGGCCAGCAACGGCGTCACGATCTCGTCGAGGTGCTCGGTGGAACAGTCGCGATCGGCGACCAGCACCGCACCACCCGCGTCGACGAGCGCCTCCGCGTTGCGGGTCTGGTGGTCCCCGGCCGCACCCGACCACGGCACCAGCACCGCCGGCACACCGGCCGCCGCCAGTTCGGCCACCGTCACCGCGCCGGCCCGGCAGACCGCGAGGGACACCTCGGCGTAGAGCCGTTCCATGTGCTCCTCGTACCCCACGAGCTCGTACACCAACGCGTCACCGGCCCCTCGACGCGCGTCGAGATCGGCCCGACACGCATCCACGAACCGCGAGCCGGCCACGTGCCGGATGCGCACGTCGGTCCGGTTGCGCCAGCGGGTCGCGAGGCCGAGTACGGCCTCGTTCACCTGACCAGCTCCGAGGCTGCCGCCGACGACGCCGAGCAGCGGCCGGTCCGCATCGGGTCCCCGCACGACGGTGGCGACCCGGTCGCGGACCGGGTTCCCGGTGAGCACCGCGCCGCGCAGCGGCGTGCCGGGGAGCGAGATGGCCGCCCGCGCGCCGAGGCGCACGGCGACACGGTTGACGAGTCCGGGTCCTGCGTTCTGCTCGTGCACGACCACCGGGATCCCGAGCGCACGCGCCGCGAGGACGCATGGTGCCGACGCGTACCCGCCGACGCCGACGACGATCGCCGGCCGCCGCAGGAGGAACGTGGCGAGCATCCGCAGGGCGCCGGCCGCCGAGGCGAGCACCGCGCCGAGGCTGCGCGCCAGTGCGCGCGCCGAGCGACCCCGATCGAGCCCCCGGAGACCGAGGAGGGTGAGCGGGTAGCCGGCGGCGGGCACGACCCGAGCCTCGAGGCCCCGGCGAGCACCCACGAACCGGAGGTCCTGGGCCGATCGGCCCCGGGCCGTGAGCGCATCGGCGAGCGCGAGCGCCGGGTACACGTGGCCGCCGGTGCCGCCACCCGCGATGACGATGGATGCGGCGCGCGGCCGCCGGGCCGCCACGCTCACCGTGCCCTGCTCGGCTTCGCCTGACGCGCGATGTTGGCCAGGATCCCCGCGGCCAGCAGCATGAGCACGAGCGAGGACCCGCCGTAGGACAGGAAGGGCAGCGTGAGCCCGGACACCGGCACGATGCCGACGACCATGCCGATGTTGATCATGGCTTGGAGCAGCACGGTGAGGGTGAGGCCGACCGCGAGCAGCTGTCCGAACCGGTCCGGCGCGCGCCGCGCGATCTGGAGGCCGAGCCACCCGAAGGCGGCGAAGCACGCGATGACGAACACGCAGCCGACGACGCCCGTCTCCTCCCCGATCACCGCGAAGATGAAGTCGGAGTACGCGACCGGCAGGAAACCCCACTTCGCGGTGCTCGACCCGAGACCGGTGCCGAACCACCCGCCGATGGCCATCGAGGTGGACGCCGCGATCGACTGGTACCCGGCGTCGAGCGGATCCCGCCACGGATCCATGAAGATGAGGAGCCGCTCCCGCCGGAACGGCTGGGAGAGCGCGTAGGCGACGAGACCCGCGCCGGCCACCGCCGACCCGAGGAGCCACCGCCCCGGGACCGCGGCGACGAACATCACCCCGGCGACGAGGCCGATGATGACGAGGGTCGAGTCGAAGTCCGGCTCCTTCATGATGAGCAGGGCGATGAACCCGGTCACGAGCGCGATCGGGACCAGCGTGCGCCGGAGGCTCGACAGTTCGCCGGCCTGCTCCCGCTTGGCCAGGAACGCCGCGAGCACGATGGCGAGCGGCAGCTTGATCGCCTCGGACGGCTGGAAGGTCGTGACCCCGAAGTCGAGCCAGCGCCGGGCCCCACCGGAGTACACGCCGAGGCTCGTGAGGACTGCGCCGCACATGAGGATCGCGATCCCGAGCCCCACCGCGCCGATGCCGCGCAGTCTCCGGTAGTCGACCCGCGACGCGATGAGGTAGAGGACGGCGCCGCCCGTGAGGAACAGCACGTGACGCGCGACGTAGTGGAACGGATCCCCGCCCTCGTCGATGGACGCCACCGACGAGGCACCGAAGACCATCACGGTGCCGAAGACGCAGAGCGCGCCCACGACGACCCCGAGCCACACGCTCCAGGGCGTCCCGCCGCGGCGGGCCACGAAGTCGGGGATGAACCTCCGCGAGGCCCGCGAGGTCGCGGGACCGGTGCGGCGGGCGGCCCGGCGGGTGCCCGTCGTCGCCGTCACGCGTGGCCCTCCGCGATGAGCGCCTCCACCTCGGCCCGGAAGTCCTCGCCCCGCTCCTCGTAGGAGCCGTACCAGTCGAATGATGCGCACGCGGGCGACAGGAGGACGACGTCCCCGGCCGCGGCCATGCCGGCGGCGGTCCGCACCGCGGCGCGCATCGACCCCGCCCGCACCGTCGGGACCTCGGCGGCGAGGGCCGTCTCGACCTCGCCGGCCGCGTCCCCGATCGCCACGACCCCCACGAGTCGCCCGGCGCCGCCGCCGAGGACCCCGAGGTCGAGGCCCTTGTTGCGGCCGCCCGCGATGAGCACGACCCGTTCGAAGCCCGACAGCGCGGTGAGCGTGGCGTGGGGGTTGGTCGCCTTCGAGTCGTCGATGAACCGCACACCCCGAGTCTCCCCGATGGGCTCGACGCGGTGGTGGAGCCTCGTGGCCGACCGCAGCGCCGCCCGCACGCCATCCGGGGTGGCCCCGAGGTCGAGGGCGGCCGCACTCGCAGCGAGCGCGTTCGCGAGATCGTGCGGCGCGCGCATGGGGAGGTCCGTCACCGCCACGATCGGTGCCGCGGCGGGCGTCACGAGGTGCCCGTCGAGGATCCGGTACCCCTCGGCCGCGTCCGGGACGGTCGAGCACGGGATCCGTCGTCCGGGCGCGGTCGCGGCGAGTCGGGCCACCACCGGATCGTCCGCGTTGAACACGAGGAGATCGTCCGGACCCTGGAACCGGAAGCACCGGGCCTTCGCATCCGCGTAGGCCTCGAAGGAACCGTGCCAGTCCAGGTGGTCGTCGGCCACGTTGAGCAGCACCGCGACCCGCGGGGTGAACGTCGTGGTCGTCGTGTACAGCTGGAACGATGACACCTCGGCCACGAGCACGTCCATGGGGACGCGCAGGGCGTCGAGCAGCGCCCACCCGATGTTGCCGGCCGCCGGCGCGCGCACCCCCGAGGCCTCGAGCATCGCGGCGATGAGGGTCGTGACCGTCGTCTTGCCGTTGGTCCCGGTGACCACGCACACGGGCACCGTCGCCGAGGCGACCGCGAGGTCGACGTCGCCGCGCACCGGGACGCCGGCGGCCGCAGCAGCCGCGAGCACGGGATGACCCGGCGCGACCCCCGGGCTCGGCACGACGAGATCGCTCGCGGCCACGAGGCCCGCCCAGTCCTCGGGGGCCGGGGACTCGACGAGGCCCACGCCGGCGGCACGAACCTCGGCCGCGCGCTCGGCGTACCCCGACTGCCCGGGCCGCTCCTCGACCACGGTCACCGCGTCGCCGGCGGCGGCCAGGGCGCGCGCGGTGGCGAGGCCCGTCATCCGCAGGCCGACCACGAGCACGCGCCGACTCATCCGACGAGCCCCGGGATGCGGAGGAAGTCCGCGTAGAACAGGCCGAGACCGAGGGCCATGGCGAACCCGGCGAGGATCCAGAAGCGCACCACCACCGTGGACTCCGGCCACCCGAGCAGTTCGAAGTGATGGTGGATCGGCGACATCCGGAAGATGCGCCGCTTGAACCCGCGGAACGAGATGATCTGGAGGATCACGCTCCCGGTCTCCATCACGTAGAGGCCACCGAGGATCGGGAGCAGCAGGATCGTCTGGGTGAGGATCGCGAGCCCCGCGAGCGCCGCACCGAGGGCGAGCGCGCCGGTGTCGCCCATGAAGATGCGGGCCGGGAGCGCGTTCCACCAGAGGAACCCGACGCAGGCACCCATCATCGCCGCCGCGATCACGGCGAGATCGATCTGCTGGGCCGCGATGAGCTGGTACGCCTCCGGGTGGCGGAACTGGGTGAAGGCCACCACGATGAAGGCCGCGAACACGAGCGCCGCCGATCCGGCCGCCAGGCCGTCGAGTCCGTCGGTGATGTTGACCGCGTTCGCCGATGACACGATGACCATCACCGCGATCACGACCCAGAGCCACCCCGCGATCTCGAAGTCGAAGGCGCGGGTGAACGAGAGTCGGGTGGCGGTGCCCACGAACCACAGGGCGAGCAGTGCGAACCCACCGGCGACGAGGTACTGCCCGGCAAGCTTGCCGCGCTTGCGCAGGCCGAGGTTGCGGGACCGGCGCACGCCGAGCCAGTCGTCGAGGAGGCCGACGAGCGCCATGCCGATGATGAGGAACCAGAGTGCGAGCGCGGTGTCCGCGAACTTGATCGCCTCGGTCCTGATGTGGGCGACGAGGTAGGCGACGAATGCCGCGGCGATGATCGCGACCCCACCCATCGTCGGGGTCCCCGCCTTGGCCTCGTGCGGGTGGGCCACCGGCCCGTCGTCCCGGATGGCCTGGCCGATGCTGCGGCGCTCCAGGTACCGGATGAGGAACGGCGTGGCGAGCACGCAGACGATGAAGCTGGTGGCGACGGCGATGAGGACGGCGATCACGCGGCAACCTCCAGCAGCGCTGCGGCGACCCGATCCAGCCCCACCCGCCGGGAGGCCTTGACGAGCACGGCGTCGCCGGCGTTCGCGTGGCTGCGGACCCAGGCCGCCGCTGCCTCCGCGTCGGCCACCCGGACGACGTTGCCGCCCGCGGCCTCGGCGGCCTCGGCCAGGGGCGCGGCGCCGTCCGTCGGTACGACCACGATCGCATCGATGCCGAGCCCGGCAGCGAGGGCGCCGAGGCGGCGGTGCTCGGCGTCGCTGTGGGCGCCGAGTTCGAGCATCGCACCGAGCACCGCGATCCGGTGCTCGGCCGGGAGTCGCACGAGCGCGTGGAGTGCCGACTCCATCGCGCCGGGCGAGGCGTTGTAGGCGTCGTTGAGCACGGCGATGCCGTTCGGGGCCCGGGTCAGCTCCATGCGCCACGCCGCACCACGGGCCGCCCCGAGTCCGGCGGCCACCGTGGCGCCGGGGACGCCGAGGTGGAGCGCGACGGCCGCGGCCTGCGCGGCGTTCACGGCCTGGTGCTCGCCGCGGAGGGCGAGCCGCACGCCTGCGACGGTACCCCAGGGCGTGGCGAGGTCGAAGGCGGCGCACAGCGAGTCGTCCACCACGAGGTGCTCGATGCGCACGTCCGCCGCGCTCGACACCCCGACGGTCAGCACCGGCGCCGCCGACCGGGCCCGCAGCGCCGGGGTGGCGTCGCAGTCCGCGTTGAGCACCGCAAGCCCCGAGGGTCCGAGGGCCGAGACCATCTCGGCGAGGACGGCCACCGTGCCCTCGCGGCCGCCGAGGTGCTCGGCGTGCGCGAGGCCCACGTTGGTGACGATGCCGATCTCCGGTCGGGCGATCGCGCACAGGTACGCGAGATCTCCGGCGAAGCGCTCCCCCATCTCGAGCACGAGCACCTCGGTGTCCGGGCTCGCCCCGAGGATCGTGACCGGCAGACCGAACTCGTTGTTGTGGGAGGCCGCGTTGGCATGCACGCGCCGCACCGGCGCGACCGCGGCGGCGAGCAGTTCCTTCGTGCTCGTCTTGCCGGCCGATCCGGTCACCGCGACCACCCGGGTGTCGGTCAGCGCCGCACGCGCCGCACCGGCGAGGACGCCGAGGGCGGCGAGCGGATCCTCCACCACCACGCACGGACCCTCGACACCGTCGGGGACCCGGGCCACGAGCGCGACGGCCGCGCCGGCCGCGTGGGCGTCTGCGACGAACTCGTGCCCGTCCCGGCCGTCGACGAGGGCCACGAACCCGGCGCCCGGGGTCTGGACGCGGGAGTCGAAGTCGAACCCGTGGACCGTCGCGTCCGGGTCGCCGCCGACGAGCCGCCCGCCGGTGATGGCGGCGATCGCTCCGAGGGTCATCGGCACGACGCCCCCTCGAGCAACTCGCGCGCGACCACCCGATCGTCGAACGGCGTCGTCACTCCACCCGCGATCTGGCCGGATTCATGACCCTTGCCCGCGACGACCACGACGTCGCCGGGGCGTGCGGCGTCGATGGCGAGCCCGATGGCCGCCCGGCGGTCGAGTTCGACCACGTGGCGGCCCGGTCCGTCCCGCAGGCCCTCGAGCACCGAGGCCGCGATCACCTCCGGATCCTCCGAGCGCGAGTTGTCGGCGGTGAGCACCGCGAGGTCCGCCCGCGAGCCCGCCACCGCGCCCATGAGCGGCCGCTTGGCCGGGTCGCGATCCCCGCCGCACCCGAACACCACGATGACGCGCGCACCACCGGCGAGCGCG
Organism: Actinomycetes bacterium; assembly: GCA_046074845.1. GTDB lineage: Bacteria > Actinomycetota > Acidimicrobiia > IMCC26256 > IMCC26256 > IMCC26256. The sequence continues at coordinate 9,995 of JBJTOY010000059.1, forward strand.
CGGGCGTCCCGCAGGACCGCAGCGAGCGCATCCGGGGTGTGCGCGAAGTCGACGAGCAGCGTGAAGTCCTGCCCGGCGTCGACCCGTTCGAGCCGACCCGCCACCGGTGCGGTCGTGGCCAGCCCGGCGACGATGGCATCCGGATCGGTCCCGGCCGCCAGCGCGGTGGCCGCCGCGCCGAGCGCGTTCGCGACGTTGAGGCGCCCGAGCAGCTCGAGGTGGGCCGGCACCTCGAGCCCGGCCGCCCGCAGGCAGAGCACGAAGTCGGTGCCCCGCGGACCGACCACGACGTCGCGGGCCGTCACGTCCGCCGCGGCGCCCAGGCCGTAGGTGGTCACCTCGAGGCCGGCCCCGGTCGCCCGCGCCTCGAGTTCGACCCCGTGGACGTCGTCGACGTCGATCGCGGCGCGGTCCGTGAACGCGCGGGTGAAGAGGCGGGCCTTCGCGGCGAAGTACGCCTCCATCGTGCCGTGGAAGTCGAGGTGGTCATGGGTGAGGTTCGTGAAGCACGCGGCCGCGAAGCGCGTCCCGTCGATCCGGTACTGGGCGAGCGCATGGGAGCTCACCTCCATCGCGACGGTCCCGGCCCCGTGGTCCCGCATCGTCGCGAGCAGGGCCTGGAGGTCCGGGGCCTCGGGGGTGGTGTACCCGACCGGGATCGCCGTCCCGCCGACGCGCGCCCCGAGCGTGCCGATGAGCCCGGTGGACGTTCCGGCGGCGGTACCGATCCCCTCGAGGAGGTGGGTCACCGTGGTCTTGCCGTTCGTGCCGGTCACCCCGAGGACCCGCAGGGCCTCCGCGGGACGACCGTTCGCCACGGCGGCGATCGGTCCGACGGCCCGGCGGACCGACTCGACGAGGACCCGGGTCACCGCCGTCGGTACCTCGCGTTCCACGAGCAGGGCGACCGCCCCGCGCCGGACCGCCTCGTCGATGTGGTCGTGCCCGTCGGTCGACGCGCCGGGCACCGCGGCGAAGAGTGCGCCCGGGGTCACCCGCCGACTGTCGTGGACGACCGAGCGCACGTCCGGATCACCCGGGCCGAGGATGCGGATGACCTCGACGTCGGCGAGGAGGTCCGGGAGCAGCATCGTGGGTACCTAGCGGGTCGGCGGGGAGCCGGGAACGGCGGCGGGAGCGGTGGCCGTGCCCGTGGACACGGTACCGGCGAGCGGCGTGCCCACGAGGCCGGGACCCGCGGGTCGGGCCGGGCGCGGCCGGACGAGCGGTCCGGTCACGGCCTGGCTGGGACCCTGCGGGTCACGGGTCGGGGCCACCCCGAGGCTCCGCAGCGCGTAGCCCATGATCTGGGCGAACAGCGGCCCGGACTTGCCACCGCCGTAGAAGCCCTTGTTGCCGGCGGGCCCGTCGAGCACGACGATGGCGGCGAGGCGAGGGTCCTCGGCCGGGGCGAACCCTACGAAGGTGGCCTCGAGCTTGGCGAGTGCGTACGCGTCCTTCCCGGAGCCGGTGACCTGGCGCGCCGTGCCGGTCTTGCCGGCCACGGTGTACCCGGCGATCGCGGCCGAGCCCCCGGTGGCCGGGGACGGTGCGACCACGTGGGCGAGCATGTCGGTGACCGTGCGCGCCGTCTCCGCGGTGACGACCCGATCGCTGCGCACCCGCGGCACCGGGATGCGCCGGCCGTCCGCGTCGATGTGGGCGTCGACGAGGCGCGGGTGCACGATGCGGCCACCGTTCGCGATGGTCATGTACGCGTTGAGCACCTGCATCGGTGTGGTCGAGACGCCCATGCCGATCGGCTTCGTGAACATGTCCGACTCGGTCCACTGCGAGGCCGGGGCGAGGATCCCCGGCGACTGGCCGGGGAAGGGGATCGAAGTGGTCACGCCGTACCCGAACGCGTGCATGAAGTACGAGAGGTCGGACTTCCCGAGGAGGTCCGCCACCATGTGGGTACCCACGTTCGAGGACTGGGCGAAGATGTCCGTCGCGGTCATGACCGACGGGTGCGGGTGGTCGTCGACGAGCGGGTTGTCGAATCCGGGGATCGGGATCGAGGAACCCACCCCGGTGAACACCTTGTCCGCGGTGATGCGGCCACGCTCGATCGCGCCGGCGAAGGTGATCATCTTGCTCACCGACCCGGGCTCGTAGGTCCAGGTGAGGGGCCGGTTCTGCTCGTAGGACCTCGCGAGGCGGGCCGGGGTGCGCTTGGCCGCGTCGGCGCCGACCGCCGACACCATGGCGAGCACGTCACCGGTGCGCACGTCGGCGATCACCGCGGTGCCGCCGGTCGCGCCGGTCGCCTCGATCTGGGCGAGCAGGCGCTGCTCGACGACGTACTGGAGGTCCTGGTCGATGGTGAGGACGAGGTCCTGACCGCGACGGGCCGGCACGAAGGCCTTGCGCGACTTCGGGATCTCGCGACCCTGCGCGTCGAACTGCGAGATGATCCGTCCGGGTTCGCCCCGGAGGATGCCGTCGTTGCCCGCCTCGAGCCCCGAGAGGGCGGCGCCCTCGACGTTCACCCTTCCGATCACCGGTGCGGCGAGATCCCCGCCGCTCGTCGCCACCCGCTTCGGCTCCGGCACCATGTACACGCCGCCGAGCAGGTACATGGATCCGGCCTCGACCGCCTTCGGGTCGAGGCGTCGCAGTCGCCGCACCGTCTCCTCGTCGACCTGACGGGCCAGGTACGCGAACCGGACCTGCCGTTCGAGCAGGGAGCGGATGCGCCCCGCACCCATCCCGAGCACCGGGGCCATGCGGCGGGCGGCGCGGGTCGTGTCGAGGATGCGGGTCGGATCCACGACGACCTCGCCCGGACCCGCGTCGGCGAGCACCGGGATACCGATCCGACGCAACCTCGCGATGCGCGCCTCGCCGATCCCGGAGGCGATGGGCTGACGCCGGTTCCGCGTGCGCAGGATCTTCAGCACGTCGCGGGCCGGGAGGTCGAGTGCCCGCGCGAGTTTGGCCGCCGTGCCCACCTTGTCCTCGACCAGCGTCGGGTCGACGACGATCGTCCGGCTCGTCACCGACATCGCGAGGTCGCGGCCGTTGCGGTCGAAGATCGTGCCGCGATCCGCGGCGAGTTCGGTCGAGCGCTGCCGCTCCCCGACGGCCCATGCGAGGTACCGACCGCGCTCGGTCGTCTGGAGCATCCCCATCTTCACGATGGCCGCGGCGAAGAAGAGCACGACGACGACCGTCACCGCGACGAGGCGACGACCGGTGGAGCGCGCCACCTCGGCCTTGGTGCGCCGGCGATCCCGGACCGGTGGGCGTCGCAGCCGCTCCCCCGCCCGGTCGACGACATCGGCCCCGAGCGCGGCGGCGGTGCCGGCGGCGGCCCGGACGAGTCGACCGACCCAGGGATCGCGTACCGGGGCCGCCCGTCGCGCGCTCGGCCTCGCGGCGGGCCTCGCCGCAGGACGTGCCGCCGGACGTGGGACCGGGCGCTGGTTGGAGCGGTCCGCCGGGCGCGGGGCCCGGGCGGTGCGGGTGACGGGGGTGGCCTCGGTGCGGGACCGGCCCGCGTGCGCCGAGGCCGGACGCGCCCCGGAGGAGCGGGTCCGGCCCGCGCCGTCCCGGTCGGTGGTCCGACTCGGGGTCCGGGCGGCGCGCGTCGAGCGCGTGACCGATCCGATGGGGGCGTCGCTCACGGCACCTCGCGCCGGACGCGCCGCACGGTCGCGCCCGCCGGCGGCGGTGCCGGGTGCGGGAGCCGTCCATCGGGACGCGTCCCGGCGCCCGGACGGCGCCGACGCGACCGTCCGAACGGATCCGGTGCGCGGTTCGCGGGGCTCACGGTCGTGCGACAAGGTGCGGCTTCACCTTCTCCCAGCCCTCGCCGAGAGTGGATGACGTTGCGGCGGCCGAGGTGCCCGAGGGGGGAAGAACACCGGGGACGCTGACGTAGCGGGGAGTGGTCGCCGGCACGAGGCCGAGGCGGGTCGCCCGCTCGATGATGCTCGCCGGGGCCGTCGCCTCGGCGTGGGCCAGACGCGCCCGCTGGTAGTCGGCCTGCGCGGCCTGCGTGCGCACCGTGAGTTCGCGCAGCCGGACCTGCTGCTGGGCGAGCTCGATCTGGAGGTAGACCGCCGAGGCCACGACCGCCACCGCGGCGACGACGAGGAGGCGGATGCGGTGGCCGCGGGTCACCCCGCGCCGGTCGGTCGACCTGAGGACGCGCAGACGAGGACCGGCCGCGGGGCGGGGCGTCCGCGCCGCCGTCGTGCGACGCGCCGGCGCGCGCAGCGTCGCGGTCATCCGAGACGCTCCACGACCCGGAGCAGCGCGCTGTGCGCTCGCGGGTTGGCCTCGACCTCAGCCGTACTCGGCCGCACGGGCTTGCGGGTCACGAGCCGCACGATCGGATCGGGAGCGGTGGACACCGGGAGATCCGGCCGACCGATCGTCGGGCCCCGCCCGGCCCAGGTGTTGAAGCGCTGCTTGACCGCGCGGTCCTCGAGCGAGTGGTACGCGAGGACGAGCACGCGGCCCCGCGGGGCGAGCAGGTGCACCGACTCGTCGAGGCCGGCCTCGAGCTGGGGCAGCTCTCGGTTCACCTCCATGCGGATGGCCTGGAAGGTGCGCCGGGCCGGGTGGCCGCCCTTGCGCCGGGCCGGGGCCGGGATCGCGTCCTTGATCGCGTCGACGAGTTCCCCGGTGGTGGCGATCGGCCGTCGGGCGACGATCTCGCGGGCGATGCGGGAGGCGAACCGCTCCTCCCCGTAGGTCGCGATGATCGTCGTGAGTTCCGCCTCGTCGTAGGTGTTCACGACCTCGGCCGCGGTGAGGGCCTGCGAGGAGTCCATGCGCATGTCGAGCGGCGCCTCGTCCCAGTACGAGAACCCGCGGGACCGCCGGTCCAGCTGGGGGCTGCTGACGCCCAGGTCGAAGAGGATGCCCACGATGTCTCCCTCGGTCTCTCGTCGTACGGTCTCGGTGAGATCCCCGAACGCTGCGTGGACCACCCGGGCCCGCTCGCCGAACCGGCCGAGCCGTTCCCGGGCCACCGCCACGGCCACCTCGTCCCGGTCGATGCCGAGGACTCGGAGGTCGGGACGGGTGTCGAGGAGGAGCCCGGCGTGCCCGGCTCCGCCGACCGTGCAGTCGACGACCGTGCCCGCCGGGACCGGCGCGAGGTGCTCGAGGACCTCCCGTGCCATCACCGGAAGGTGCTCGAACGCCTCGCTCACCGCTTCCTCGCCCCCGTTCGCAACGTTGCGGGATCCGTCACCCGGTCCGCCACCAGCCCCCCGGACAGCCATGCGTGCCGGACGGTTTTCTCTCCGTCGGCACTCGGCAGAAAGCGGGCGGAGTGGAGCCTTCTTCCGTGCCGCCCGGAGGGCTGGTGGTGGGCCGGACTCCGGTCCCACCTGTCAAAGGTGTCTCGCTGGTGTCGCTGGTCGTGCTGGTCGTGCACCGCCCCTCGGCGGCGTGGTGTCGTCGTCCCCGTCGTCGATCAGATGATCCCGAGGTCCGCGAGGTCGGGCGACGTCGCCAGGTCCTCGAGACCGATGGCCTCCTGCTCGCGCCAGCGCGCGAGGTCCCAGATCTCGATGCGTTCGTCGATGCCGACCACGATCACGTCGCGATCGAGGCCCGCGAGTTCCCGCAGCGTCGGTGGCAGCGCGACGCGGCCCTGCCGGTCGACCTCGACGCGGCGCGAGTTGCCGATGAAGGCGCGTGCTGCGTTGCGCTGCCGGGTGCCGCGACGGGCGGCCTCGGTGACCCGGGCGCGCACCTGGTCGAAGGTCGCATCCGGGTAGACGGACACGCAGCGGTCCAGACCGGGTGCGACGTGGCACCCGTCGGCGAGACCGGCGCGGAAGTCGACGGGCATCACGACCCGTCCCTTCGCATCGAGGGAGTGCTGGTAGCTCCCCTCGAACCCCTTGGCCATCGGTCCCCGCCTCGTCGTTCTCGGCGGGCCCCGACCGGCGGCCCGCTCATCCCCGCCCCCTCCCCGACCCGGCGGACCGGGCGGTGGAGGGATCCGGCGATCCCCACGGGCGTGACCTTAGGCACCACTTCTCACCCTTGTCAACCACCCATCACCACTTTCCCCCACCACCGCCGGTGCGGCCGGTACCCTGCGGCGGTGCGGATGCCCGGTCGCCTGTCGCTCTTCTCGATCGGCGTGGTGCTCGGCGGAGCCTCAGTCGGCGTGCTGCTCGAGGCCCGCCTCGGCGTGTCCTCCTACGACGTCCTCAACTCGGGCCTCGCCCGGACGATCGGGGTCCCGGTCGGGACGGCCTCCTGGATCGTCAGCGCCGTCGTGATCGTCATCGCCGTGGCGGTGGGCCGCCGCCCGGGGCCCGGCACCCTGCTCTCACTGCTCGGGTTCGGGGCGATGATCAACCTCGTCCTCGCCCACGTCGACACCCCGGACGCCCTGGCCGTCCGGATCGGGTGGCTCCTGGGCGCACTCGTCGGACTCTGGACGGCGATCGCCCTCATCGTCGTCGCCCGCATCGGCGCGAACCCCCCCGAGGAGCTGATGCTCGGCCTCGTGGGCAAGGGGTTGTCCGTGCGCACGGCCCGCTGGGGCCTCGAGGCCGGGCTGCTCGTGATCGGGGTGGCGCTCGGCGGTCAGGTCGGCGTGGGCACCGTGATCATCGCCGTGTGCACCGGACCGGTCCTCGGGTGGGTGCTGCCCCCGCTCGAGCGCCGGCTCCACGAACCCGTGCACGTCGAGGTGTTCCCGGCCCCCTGAGGGCGCGGGTCCGCAGCGCCCGGCGGTTACCCGTCGACGTGGTGGCCGCGTCGGCGCGCCTCGTCCCGGCACCACCGGAGGTACGAGACCACGTCGGCGCCCGTCGGCTCCGCGTCGCGGCCGTACTGGGTCTCGAGCCGGAACGCGAGGTACCCCGGATCCGGCATCGGCAGGAACGGGGGCCGTCGCCACCAGCCGGTCGGGGCGAGGCGGAGGGCCTGACCGATCGCGGTCGGCCAGAGCGAGGGGTGGATGAGGACCGCGGTCACGATGGGACCGACCCGGTGCCCGGCGGCCTCGCTCACGACTCCGCCCGCCGCAGCCGCTCGACGAACTCGTCGCGCTCGCGCTCGAAGGTCGCGACCTCCCCGGCGACCTCCTCGGCGTACGCGTCGACGGCGACGAAGAGCGCGAGCTGCCCGTGCCCGAGCGCATCGAGGATCTGGCCGTCGTCGCGACACGCCCAGACCCGGTCACCGTCGGTGACGATGCGCAGCCCCGTGACGTCCTCCCCGGACTCGAGGAGCTGTCCGATCGCCCGGCGCACGCGTGCCGGGCTCAGCCCGGCGGCGAGCAGCGCCCCGACGACCCGGAGCGCGACGAGGTCACGGAACGAGTAGCGGGCGGGCCGACCCGCCGGGACCACGAGCCCCGAGCGGGCCCAGTACGCGACCTGTGAGGCCGTGGTACCGGTCAGGCGCGCGGCCTGCGCGGCGGTGAACTCCATCGACGCGGATCAGGCGTCGTCGTTGGAGGGGCGGCGCAGACGGCCGGCCATCCCCGAGAGCGGTCCGGTCCGCAGCGAGCCACCGAGGCTCTGCAGGCCGGCCCGACCCATCGCCCGAGCGTTGCGCTCGATGACGAGCAACGAGCCGAGCATGACGAGGAACCCGACCACGCCGAGCAGCAGCACCTGGGTGAAGGTGAGCACGAGCAGCACGAGCCCCGCGATGAACCCGAGCACCGCCCACCGGATGGTGCGCGCCGCGTGCCGGTAGAGCGTGGTCTCGGAGACCTGCTGCACGAGGGCGGGGTCGGTCGCGGTGAGGTTCGCCTCGATCTCCCGCAGGATCCGCTGTTCTTCCTCGGAGAGCGGCATCGGCCTCGTCACCTGATCGTCACTGCGGCCCCCGGCGGCGCCGGTGGCTCATCGGTCGATGCTACCGGAGCCCCTCGCAGGTCCGGCACGCGACCTCACGCAGTCTCGCACGCCGGAGGCCGGGCGCTCAACGGCGCGTTCGGGACGGAATCAACCGCCGAGGGCGAGCGCCGGGCCACCGGCGGCCGAGGACCGATAGGCGAGGTCCACCACCCGGTGGGCGGCGAGTGCCACCTCGACGTCGGGGAACCCGGCCTCCTCCGGGACGTCCGAGTCGAGGCCGTCGAGGAACGCCTTGCCCGGCTCCGCGTACGGGGCGAGGCGCCGGGCCAGGTCCTCGGGGAGCGAGAACCGCTCGATCCACGCCGGTGGCGTCCCCGTGATCGCCGCGGCGCCGTCGGAGGTCTCGACGAGCAGCGGCCCGCAGAAGTCGTCCTCGGTCCACAGCAGCGCCTCCTCGCAGAACACCTCGAGGCGACGGGTCGACGGTCGAGTCATGACCTGGTGCCAGACGCTCACGATCGTCGCCCGGTGGTCCCCGTAGTCCAGGGTGACCGTCGCGGTGTCCTCGATGCCCGGGTACCCGAAGGTCGACGAGACGCGACCCGCCACCGCGCCCGGCATCCCACCGAGGATCCAGTGGAGCAGGTCGACGTCGTGGATCGAGTGCTCGATGAGCGTGCCACCGCCGGCGCGCGCGACGTCGCTGCGCCAGGTCGAGCCGTACATGCCCTGGATCGGGAAGTACTGATCGTCGCGCAGGATGGTCGCCATCGGCCGGCCGTACCGCCCGCTCGCCACCGCCTCGGCGACCGCCCGGAAGACCGGGGCGTGCCGCAGCACGAGCCCGACCTGGTGTGGCACCCGACGGAGGTCGACCGCGATCTCCTCGCACTCGGCGAGCGTCGGCGCGAGCGGCTTCTCACAGAACACGGGGAGCCCGCGGGCCGCGGCGGCCCGCACCGCCTCCCGGTGCGCCGAGGTCCACGTGCAGACCCAGAGCACGTCCGAGGCGTCCGCGAGTTCCTCGAGGTCGTCGAACACCGTGGCGTCGTGGTGGCGGGCCTGCTCGGCCGCACGCGACCGATCCGCATCGTGGGTCCCGGTGATCGCGGCGTCGATGAGCCCGGCACGCGTCAACTGCCCGAGCGCGAGCGAGTGCACGGTGCCGATGTGGCCGCAGCCGACGAGGCCGATCCGTCTCATCCCCGTCGGTCCTCCTCCTCGGTCCGCCGGCCGTCGCGCGTCGACCCGCCGGGACCGGCCGCCCGTTCGGCGAGCGGACCGTACTGCGACCCGGCGCGATCGGTACGCAGCCGTCCCCGATCGGTGTGGGCCGCGGAGCCGACCGCATCCGACCCGAACCGTTCGCGCACCGCGTCGAGCGCGAGCTCGAGCGCGCGGCGCTCGTCCCGGACCGCGGGCGCGTCCGGTGCGGCGAACGACAGTTGCTCGGCCTCGGCGCCCCGCTGCCGCAGGCCCGAGACCGACACCCCGAGCAGGCGGACCCCTCCCCCGAGGTCGAGGCCGTCGAGCAGCGACCGGGCGACCGCACCGATCTCGGCCGCGAGGTCGGTCGCCACCGCCGAGGTGTGGGCCCGGGTCACCGTGCGGAAGTCGTGGTAGCGGACCTTGACCTGCACGGTGCGACCGACGAGCCCGGCGGCGCGCAGGCGGGTCGCGACCCGGTCGACCATGCGGTGCAGTTCCCGTTCGAGTTCGGTGCGATCGGTGCGGTCGAGTGCGAAGGTCTCCTCGTGCCCGATCGACTTGACCCCGCGCCCCGGCTCGACCGCACGGGCGTCACGGTTCCAGGCGAGCGCGTGGAGGTGGCGCCCCGCGGCCTCGCCGAGGGCGGCGACGAGCGTGGCCTCGGGCAGTGCCGCGAGGTCGCCGATCGTCACCACGCCGAACCGCTCGAGCCGCTGGTGGGTGGCCGGCCCCACCCCCCAGAGCCGACGCACCGGGAGCGGATGGAGGACCGCGAGCTCGGTCCCCGGCACGACGATCCGGACCCCGTCGGGCTTGGCGAGGTCGCTCGCGATCTTCGCGAGCATCTTCGTGGTCGCCCCGCCGACCGATGCACGGAGTCCGACCTCGGCGAGGATGCGGGCCCGCAGCGACGCGGCGATCGTCGCCGGGTCACCGTGGATGCGCTGTGAACCGGCGACGTCCATGAACGCCTCGTCGAGGGACAACGGTTCGACGAGCGGCGTGAGCGCGCGCATGATCGCCATGACCTCCCGGCTCGCCGCCTCGTAGGCGTCGAAGCGCGGCGCCACGAAGACCGCGTCCGGACAGAGTCGGCGCGCCCGGACCGAGGGCATCGCCGAGTGCACGCCGAACGCCCGGGCCTCGTAGGACGCGGCGGCGACCACCCCGCGGTCCGCGGTCCCCCCCACGATCACCGGGCGTCCCCGGAGGCCCGGGTCGTCGCGCTGCTCCACGGACGCGAAGAACGCGTCGAGGTCGAGGTGGAGGAAGGTCGCGTCCTCGCGCACCACCGGCATCGCCGCTCAGGGGACGCGCACGGCCGTGAGCGCGCCGAGCGACCGACCCCGGACCTCGTAGCGGAACGCCCGGGGCGCGTCACCCGGCCAGCGCTCGAGGAGCCACTCGGCGAGGGGCTCGCGCACCCAGGGGAAGCACCCCTCGAGGTGTTCGTCGAGCTCCTCGGGCGCGATGTAGGCCGCGTGGTCCACGATGCCGTCGGGGTCGTCGACGGTGAGCGTGCCGTCGACCTCGCGGACGAGGTGGACCTCGCAGTGCATGACCCAGCCCAGGTCGAGCGAGGTCGCGGTCACCTCGTACAGCAGGCCGCCCCAGGCCGTGACGCGCAGGCCCGTCTCCTCCTCGACCTCCCGGGCGAGGCCGTGCAGCACGCTCGGGTCCTCGGGGTCGATCACCCCGCCGGGGGTGCTCCAGTCGTGGGAGCCGTTGCGCCGCAGGTTGCGGACGAGCAACAGGCGGTCGCCGTCGACGACGACCGCACCCGCCACCCGGAACCGGTGCTCCTCCACTCACCGAGTGTGGCACGCCGGCCCCGGACGCGCCGGGGCGGCCCGGCCGGGTCGTCCGCGAGGGGCGCCATGCCTACACTCACGCGTCGTGGCGAACCCCGGACCCCCCGCCTTCGACACCGGCCCCGGACCGGGCAAGGGTGCGTTCCTGCTCGCCTACGCGCTCACGGTCGCGAGCGGCATCCTCGGCGCCGTCATCGGCTACGGCCTCGTGGAGGTGCAGACCGAGGGCGATCGCGGGCTGTGGCTCGCGCTCGGCGCGCTCGTGGGCGGGATCGCGGCGGCCGGTGGCGTCGGCGTGGTCGCCGTCCTCACGCTGCGGGCCATGGCCGAGTGGCGCCGACCCCGCTCGTGATCCCGCGCCGCTGAGGCGGCCTCCCGTCCTCAGCCGAGCCGGAGCCGGCGGAACGCCTCGGCGTGCGCGACCCCGACCTCGAGGCCGACGGCCGCGGCGCGCTCCCGGACGACCTCCGGCACCCAGTGGGCCTCGTCCCCCACCTGACTGACGTGACAGGCGAGCGCCGCCACCTTGCGGTCGAGGGTCGTCGTGATGTCGACCCAGGTGTCCGGCGTCAACGTGCCGGAGCACAGGACCTCCTCGACGCGGTGGGCCGCGAGCCCCTCGGCGATCTGCTCCGGGAAGTAGTGGGGGTTCGCCGCGGCCGGCGCGACGGCATCGAGCGCCAGCAGGCCGGTGACGCGGTGGTCCCGGTGGTTGAAGTACCGGTCACCGAAGAACAGTGCGGTCGGATCGGGGCAGAGCACGACCTCGGGCTGCAGGTCCCGCACGTGACGGACGATCGCGGCGCGCGCCTCCCGGGAGTCCTCGATCTCGCCGTCGGGGTACCCGAGGTGGAGCGTTCCCGCGAGTCCGAGCGCCTCGGTCGCCGCGGCGGTCTCGAGCCGTCGTCGCGCCGCGACCTCGCCCGGCACGGCTCCGGCGTCCTCGCTCCCCTTGTCGCCCTCGGTCGTCACCAGCACCCACACCTCGGCTCCGGCCGCCGCCCACCGGGCGAGCGTCCCCCCGGCCGACACCTCGGGGTCGTCGGGGTGCGCGTACACCGCGAGCGCACGACGGGGCACGGCGGTGAACTCGAGCATGCCGGTACGGTACCGCTCGACCCGATCCCGGCGGCGAGAGGCTGCGCGCACCCGTGAACGACCACCTCGGACACGACCACCGCGACGGCGGGGTCCTCGACCCCGAACGCTTCGAGATCGACGCGACCACCGTGCGCGGGTTCCACCAGGAGTACGTGCACGAGGGCATCGGCGGCGTGCCGCTCCTGTGCGTCCACGGATGGCCGGAGACCAAACGGATCTGGTGGCGGGTCGTCGAGCCGCTCGCGGCCGCCGGGTTCGAGGTGATCGCCCCGGACCTGCGCGGCTTCGGCGACTCGGACCTCGGACCCGACGGGTTCCACGACGTCCCTGCGCACGCCGAGGATCTCCACGCGCTCGTGCACGACCACCTCGGACACCGCCGGGTCGTGCTCGTCGGAGGCGACCTCGGCGGTCCGGTGATCCAGGAGCTGTCGATGCGGTACCCGGAGTGGGTGGACCGGATGGTCCTGTTCAACTCCCCGCTGCCCCACCTCAAGGGCCAGATGGACGACCTCGAGGTGCGGCCGCCCGACGAGGTGCTCGACTACTTCATCCGACAGGGCACGGATCCGGATGGGCTCGCCGCCGAGCTCGACACCCCCGAGGCGAGACGCGCCTACATCGCCGAGTTCTACGGCCGACGCCGCTGGGCCCACCCGGGCGCGTTCACCGCCGACGAGATCGCGTTCATGGTGGAACCGTTCACGAGCGCCGCCCACCTGCGCGCGTCCTTCGGCGCCTACGAGTCCACGTTCTCGGCCGCGGCCCGTTCGGGGAACTCGATGTTCCGTGGCCGGACGAACCCGACCCGCACGCTCGTGCTGTTCGGGACGAGCGACCACGTGATCCACCCGGACTTCGACCGCATGGCCGAGCGGGTCTTCCCGGACCACGTCGGACCGATCCGTCTCGACGGCTGCGGGCACTTCGTCCCCTGGGAGGCGCCCGAGGTCCTCGTGCGGGAGACGGTCGCCTTCTGCGCCGACCTGCTCGGCTGACGCGCGCCGGCCGCCTCAGGTGGCGCGGATGGGACGGACCAGACCCTCCTGCATCGCGGTGACCACGAGCCGGCCCGCCTCGGTGAAGAACTGCCCGGCCGCGAACCCCCTCGCCGCGCCGGCCCGCGACGAGTGCTGGTGGTACAGCAACCACTCGTCGGCCCGGAACTCGTCGTGGAACCACATGGCGTGGTCGAGACTCGCGACCTGGTACTTGGCGTCGAGGTACGACGCCCCGTGCGGCAGCATCGCGGTGTCGAGCAGCGTGAGGTCGGACGCGTACACCACGACGCAGACGTGGAGCAGCGGATCCTCCGGGAGTGCGCCGTTGGCCCGGATCCACACGTCCTGCTCCGGCGGGCGCGGCGACGGGTCGAGCCAGCCGGGCAGCATCGTCGGTCGGGAGTCGATCGGCCGGTCCCGCAGCACCCAGTCGCGGAAGTCGGGCCCGAACCGGTCGGCGTAGGGGGCGAGCTGCTCCTGCATCGTGGGCAGGGTGCCCGGCGCGACCACCGACGGCATCGCGTCCTCGTGCACCGGGCCCGCCTCGCGGGTCTGGAACGACGCGCTGAGGTTGAAGATCGCCCGGCCGTGCTGGATCGCCTTCACGGTCCGGGTCGTGAACGACCGGCCGTCGCGGATGCGATCGACCTCGTAGATGATCGGCACGGAAGGATCACCCGGCCGCAGGAAGTACGAGTGCAGCGAGTGCACGGGGCGCCCCGGCTCGACGGTGCGTCCGGCGGCGACGAGCGCCTGTCCGGCCACCTGCCCACCGAACACCCGCTGCTGGTGCTCGTCCGGGCTCAGGCCGCGGAACAGGTTGACCTCGAGCTGCTCGAGGTCGAGGAGTTCGATGAGGTCGTCGAGGGCGCTGGCCACGGCGGTCACGGTAGTCCGCACCGGTTCACGCGCCGATGTGATCCGGCCCGGCGCGGGCGCGCCTCAGCCGAAGAACACCTCGGCCTCCGCGTAGCGCTCCGGCGGGACGGTCTTGAGCTCGGCGACCGCATCGGCGAGCGGTACCCGCACGATGTCGGTGCCGCGCAGCGCCACCATCACCCCGAAGTCCCCCTCGGCGACCGAATCGATCGCGCCGAGTCCGAACCGGGTGGCGAGCAGGCGGTCCGATGCGGTCGGGGTCCCACCGCGGATCACGTGGCCGAGGATCGTGGCGCGTGCGTCCCAGCCGGTGCGCGCCGCGATCGCCTCGGTGACGAGGTTGCCGATGCCCCCGAGCCGGACGTGCCCGAACTCGTCGACCGCGCCGTCCTGGAGCGCCAGCGTCCCCTCCTTCGGGAGGGCACCCTCGGCCACCACGACGATGGACGAGTGACGGCCGTCCCCGTGGCGGTCCTCGAGGTGGCGCACGACCTCGGCGATGTCGAAGGGACGTTCCGGGATGAGGATGACGTTCGCTCCCCCCGCCATCCCGGCGTGCAGCGCGATCCACCCCGCATGGCGTCCCATCACCTCCACGACCATGACCCGGTCGTGGCTCTCGGCGGTCGTGTGGAGACGGTCGATCGCGTCGACCGCGGTCTGCACCGCCGTGTCGAACCCAAAGGTCACGTCGGTGGCTGAGAGATCGTTGTCGATCGTCTTCGGGACGCCCACCACCGCCACCCCGTCCGCGGCGAGTCGGCGGGCCACCCCGAGGGTGTCCTCGCCTCCGATGGCGATGAGCGCGTCCACCCCCATGCGATCGAGGGTCGCGCGCACACGCGCCTGACCGTCCTCCGACTTGTACGGGTTGGTCCGCGACGACAGCAGGATCGTGCCGCCCCGGGCCAGGATGCCCCGCGTCGTGTCGATCGAGAGCGGGATGGTCTCGCCGTCCATGACGCCGCGCCACCCGTGGAGGAACCCGACGAACTCGTGGCCGTGATCGGCCTCACCCCGACGCACGACGGCGCGGATCACCGCGTTGAGGCCGGGGCAGTCGCCCCCGCCGGTCAGGACCCCGATGCGCATCCTCGCTCCCCCGTGTCGATCCGACTCCGGGTCGCCGTCGGCCCGGGACCCCATCGTGCCCCATCGGCGCGCTCCCGTCGCGGCGCCCGTTCCATCCGCGCCCCGGTGCACACATGGGACGCACCGGTAGCCTCGGCACATCCCGACCCGCCCCGGAACGGGGCCGACGAGGAGTTGGATCGCAGTGGCCTACGTGCTGAGCATCGACGCGGGGACGACCGGGATCCGGACCTACGCGGTTGACGAGGCCGGCGTGCTGCGCACGAGCGCGTACCGCGAGTTCCCCCAGCACTTCCCGCGCCCGGGTTGGGTCGAGCACGACGCCGACGAGATCTGGGACGCCACGCTCGCCACGCTCACCGAGGTCGTCGAACGCATCGCCCGGGAGGGCGCGACGGTCGCGGCGATCGGCATCACGAACCAGCGCGAGACTGTCGTGGTCTGGGACCGTCGGACCGGTCGACCGCGCCAACGCGCCATCGTGTGGCAGGACCGTCGGACCGCGGCCCGGTGCGATGCGCTGCGGGCCGAGGGGTTCGAGCCGACCGTGCGCTCCCGCACGGGCCTCGTCCTCGACCCCTACTTCTCCGGTTCGAAGGTGGAGTGGCTGCTCTCCGAGGGCGGGGTGGCTGCCGACGGCGACCTCGCGGTGGGCACCGTCGACTCCTGGCTCCTCTGGAACCTGACCGGCGGGCGTGTGCACGCGACGGATCCGTCGAACGCGAGCCGCACCATGCTCCTCGACATCACGACCCTCGCCTGGTCCGAGGAACTCTGCGCACGGTTCGGCGTGCCGATCGCCGCCCTGCCCGAGGTCATGCCGAGCGGCGGGCGGTTCGGCACGACCGACCCGGCGCGGGCCGCGGGCCTCGCGGTGCCGGTGAGCGGGATCGCGGGCGACCAGCAGGCGGCGCTGTTCGGACAGGCCTGCTTCGAGCGGGGCATGGCCAAGAACACCTACGGCACCGGTTCGTTCGTCCTCGTGAACCTCGGGGCGGAGTGTCCCGAGCCGGCCGACGGCCTGCTCACGACCGTCGCCTGGACCCTCGGGGACACGACCACGTACGCGATGGAGGGCTCGATCTTCGTCACCGGTGCCGCCGTGCAGTGGCTGCGCGACGGACTCGGGATCATCGATGAGGCGGCCGACTGCGGTCCGCTCGCCGAGTCCGTCCCCGACACCGGCGGGGTCCAGCTCGTCCCCGCCTTCACCGGGCTCGGATCGCCGTTCTGGGATCCGTACGCGCGCGGCACCATCCTCGGCATCACGCGCGGGACGACGGGGGCCCACCTCGCCCGAGCCGTCGTCGAGGCGATGGCACTGCAGACCGCCGACGTCGTGCGCGCGGTCGACGCGGCCTCCGGCACCGCGCTGTCCGAGTTGCGGGTCGACGGTGGTGCGAGCGCCATGGATCTGCTCTGCCAGTTCCAGGCCGATCTGCTCGGGGTCACCGTGCGACGACCCGCGGAGCAGGGCACGACGGCGCTGGGCGCGGCCTACCTGGCCGGCATCGCCGAGGGCGTGTGGGGTTCGCCCGCCGAGGCCGCGGCGGCCTGGCGGGAGGAACGGGCCTTCCGTCCGTCGATGGACGCCGAGGAGGTCACGGGGCGTCTGGCCACCTGGGCCCGGGCGGTCGAACGCTCCCGGGACTGGGACCACGAGGTCGTCACCGACTGACCGCCACGGCCCGCACGGCACGCAGGCCGCGCGGGCGGCTCGTGGACGCCACCGCGGCTCAGGACGCCTCGGCGCGCGGGCCCGAGGTCGCGGCGATGGTCACCGCCGGCTCGGGGACGTCGTGCGCACCGGGCGCGGCGGCGCCGGCGCCACCGCCGGAGGCCATGTAGACGTCGACGTACTCGTACCCGGAGAGCTCACGGATCTCGAACATCACCTCGTCGGTGATCTGCCGGAGCACGAGGCGGTCCTCGGCCCGGTCGAGGTAGTTCGCCGGGTCGATGGGGCGTCCGAAGTTGATCTCGACCCGGCGGAAGAACCGCGGGAGCCTGCGATCGGTGGGCTGGATCTCGTCGGTGCCGACGAGACCGCAGGGCACGATCGGTGCGCCGGTGCGCAGCGAGATCCGGGCCACGCCGGTCCGTCCCTTGTGGAGGTACCCGTCCCGCGTGCGGGTGCCCTCGGGGTAGATGCCGAACACCTCGCCGCGTTCGAGGACCTCGGCTGCTGAGTCGAGCGCGCGCTCGCTGGCGCTGCCGCCCTCGCGTCGGATCGGGATCTGGCCGACGGCCCGGAAGAACCACGCCGTGCGCGGGTCGTCGAAGTAGTCGGCCTTGGCGACGAAGGTGACCCGACGGGGTACCACGAGCGGGATGAAGAGCGAGTCGATGAACGAGCGGTGGTTCGCGGCGACGATCACCGGCCCGCTCGCCGGTAGGTGCTCACGGCCCGTGACCCGCACCCGGAAGACGAGGCGCATGACGGGCGTGAGGATCACCTTGAGCACCCAGTAGGCCACGCCCCACCTCCCCGCACCGCTGTCGGACCGGACCGATGCGGGCCGGCCGGTCGGGCGACCGGGCGACCGGACGCGCGGGCCGGCGGACGCCGACACTACGCGCCCGGGCAGGACTACGCCGCGGTCACCTCGCAGGGCGCTGCGGCGCCGTCGTCGACGGCCAGACGCTGCTCGAGGACGTCGAGGTCGGCGTGCACGGCCGCTCGCCGGCGACGGTCGCGTTCGACCTGTTCGGCCGGATGGAGCAGACCGAACATCGCCACGAGGTGCTCGAGGCGGTGACGGATCGGCATCGGATCACCTCCGGGTCGTCGGACTGACGGCCCCAGTGTGGCGGTTCCAGGTTGCCGGGTCGCCGCGGCGAGGTTGCGCCCGCGCAACGGTTCGATGACGAACGGTTGACGGTCGCGGAGCAGACGGGACGTCCGCGCCCCGCTACTCGCCGAGCTTCGGCAGGGCCCGCTTGATCCCGCGGATCGCCTGCTGCACGCGCTGCTCGTTCTCGATGAGGGCGAACCGGACGAAGCCCTCACCACCCGGACCGAACCCGACGCCCGGCGAGACCGCGACGTGGGCCTCCTTCACGAGGAGCTTGGCGAACTCGAGGCTCTTGAGCTCCTCGTACTCCGGGGGGATCGGCGCCCACACGAACATCGTGCCCTCGGGTTTCGGGATGTGCCACCCGATGCGGGCGAGCCCGTCGATGAGTGCGTCGCGCCGGGACTCGTAGACCGAACAGATCTCCGCCGGGTAGTCCGGGGCCTCGTTCATGGCGACGATCGACGCGATCTGGATCGGCTGGAAGGTGCCGTAGTCGAGGTAGGACTTCAACCGGGCCAGCGCCCCGACGACCTCGGGGTTGCCGAGCATGAAGCCGACGCGCCACCCGGCCATCGAGAACGACTTCGTGAGGCTGTAGATCTCGACCGCGACGTCCTTGGCCCCCGGCACCTGCAGCAGCGACGGCGGCTGGTAGCCGTCGAAGCCGACGTCGGCGTAGGCGAAGTCGTGGACGAGGAGCACGTCGTGGGTCCGGGCGAACTCGACCATGCGGGCCATGAACTCGAGGTCGACGCACTGGCCGGTCGGGTTGTGTGGAAACGACATGACCACGACGCGCGGCCGCGGCCAAGCCTGCTCCCATGCCGTCTCGAGGTTCGCGAAGAAGTCCTGATCCGGCCCGAGCCGTACGTAGTGCACCCCGGCGCCGGCGAGGATCGGCCCCCAGATGTGGATCGGGTACGAGGGGCTCGGGACGAGCGCGGTGTCGCCCGGGCCGAGCAGCACCCACATGAGGTGGGAGAACCCCTCCTTGGCGCCGATCGTGACGCACACCTCGGCATCGGGGTCGAGGTGGACATCGAACCTGCGCCGGTACAGGTCGGAGATGGCGAGGCGTAGGCGCGGGATGCCACGGGTCGCCGAGTACCGATGGTTGCGCGGGTTGCGGGCCGCCTCGGCGAGCTTGTCCACCGCCACGTCGGGGGACGGGAGGTCCGGGTTGCCGAACCCGAGGTCGATGATGTCCACGCCGGCGCGACGGGATGCGACCTTGAGGGCATCGATCTCGGCGAAGGCGTACGGCGGGAGGGCGTGGATCCGACGGAACTCCATGGGTCCGGGACCGTAGCAGCGAGGGCCGGCCGGCCCTCGCTCATTCCCGTCAGCCGCGCTCGGCGATGATGCGGTCCGCGTGCTGCTGCTGCTCGTACGAGAGCCGGGCCAGCCAGAACCGCAGGAAGTTGCCGAAGGAGTGGCGCAGGAACAGCGCCGTGCCGACGACCGCAGCGGTGAGGCCGGCGATGCCCTGCACGATGGCCTGACCCTGCTCGAGGTCGTTGCCGGTCGCGGCGAGCGGGTAGGCGGCGATGGCGACGACGAGACCGGCGATCATGAGCGCCACGCCCACGCGGAGCCAGAGGCGGTCCCGCCCCTGGGAGGGATCACGCACCTGCATCGCCTCCATCTCCTGCCTGAACTGCTCGACCCGGTCCGTGCTCATCGATCCCCCTGCTGGTTCCCCAAGTACGCCGACGACAACTCCTGCTCGAGGTCGGCCGGCGCGCCGTCCCGAACGATACGCCCGTGGACCATGATCGCGGCGTGATCGGCCACGCCGAGCACCGTGCTGGCGAACTGCTCGACCACCAGGATCGAGACCCCGCTGCGGGCTACGGTGGCCACGATCTCGTAGAGCTCCTCGACGATGATCGGCGCGAGGCCCATCGAGAGCTCGTCGAGGATGAGCACCGCCGGGTCCGTCGCGAGGCCCCGGGCCATCGCGAGCATCTGCTGCTCCCCGCCCGACATGGTCCCGGCGACCTGGCGGACCCGCTCCCCGAGGCGCGGGAACCGATCGAAGGCGATCGCCTCGATCTCGGCGAGCGAGGCGCCGGTGTAGGTCATCATCCGCAGGTTGTCGCGCACGGTGAGGTTCGGGAAGATGCCCCGGCCCTCCGGCACCATCGCAACGCCCCGCCGGGCCAGTTCGTCCGGGCGCACGCCGTTCACCCGCTTGCCGCAGAACAGGACGTCGCCCGCGGTCGCAGGCATGAGGCCGCAGGCGACCTTGAGCAGGGTGGTCTTGCCGGCCCCGTTCGGGCCGAGCAGGGCCACCACGCTGCCCTGGCCGACCACGAGGTCGACACCGAACAGCACGTCGATCCGGTCGTAGGCGGCCCGGACCCCGCGCAGTTCGAGCAGCGGTGCGGCCTCGGGCATCACGAGGACGTCCCGAGGTAGGCCGCGAGCACCGCGTCGTTCCGCTGCACCTCGGCCGGGGTCCCGGAGGCGATCACCCGCCCGAAGTCGAGGACGTGGACCCGGGCACACACGTCCATCACGAGCGCGACGTCGTGCTCGACGAGCACGACCGCCATCCCCTCCTCCGCCAGTTCGCGCAGCAGCGCGGCGAAGGCCGCGGTCTCGGTGTCGTCCTGTCCGGAGGCGGGCTCGTCGAGCAGCAGCACCCGGGGTCGCGTGGCGAGTGAACGGCCGAGTTCGACGAGGCGGCACTGGCCCGTCGGCAGTGCGTCGACGCGGGCGTCGGCCACCGCGCCGAGACCGATCCGCTCGATGATCGCGTCGGTCACCGCCGCCGGGTCCTCCTTGGAACGGCTGTAGGACCGGTGGATGTCGGCCGCGACGCGGATGTTCTCGCGCACGCTCAGCATCGTGAACAGCTCGAGGCGCTGGAAGGTGCGGGCCAGACCCCGGCGGGCCCGCTTCGTGGGCGAGAGGCGGGTGATCGGGACGCCGTCGAGGGTCACCTGCCCCGAGGTCGGGGGCTGGAGCCCGGTGATGACGTTGAACAGCGTCGTCTTGCCCGCGCCGTTGGGACCGATGAGCCCGGTGACCCGACCCGCCTCGGCCTCCACGCTCACCCCGTCGAGGGCGAGGTTGCCGCCGAAGCGCACCGAGATGTCGCTGACCTCAAGGAGCGCCATGCAGCTGCACCTCGTTCATGCCGAGCGCTCGATCGAGCTCGATGACGTCGTCCGGCTCCCACGGGACGCTGAAGCCCTTCCACTCGAGCGGCACGTGGTCGACCGTGGGCGTGTCCTCGACCTCGGTGCCGTCGCCGAGACCGACTCGCATCGCGGCGAGCACGACCGCGGCGATCGGGGCGAGCGCGAGGAGCAGGTAGAACGCGCCGTTGCCGAGGAGACCGGCGAGGCGCAGGGCCCAGAGGACCGGGATGGCCACGGCCAGCCCGATGATGGCGGGCCGGTGGCGCAGGATCGGGGCGAACCCCTCGCGCATGTCGTGCACGGAACCGTTCGGGTTCCGGCCGAGGCCGATGCCGGCCAGGCCCGGCAGCACCGACGCGAGGTTCGAGAAGAAGGTGCCGAGGGTCGAGATGAGCGGCAGGAACCCCATGAGGGACGCGCCGGCCAGGAGCGCGCCCCCGACCGCGCCGATCCCGCCGACCACCGCGAGGAGCAGGACCGGGAGCCCGTTGACGAACCCGAAGTTCTGGGGGCTGATGGAGCGGAGCTGCATGCCGTAGAGCGCACCACCGATCCCGGCGATCCCGGCCGAGAGCGCGAACACCGAGAGCTTGGTCCCGACGAGGTCGAGGCCCAAGGTGGCGCACGCGGCCTCGCTCGACTTCATGGCCAGCAGACGCCGCCCGTACCGGCTCCGACGCACGGCGACCACCACCACGGCGATGAGGGCGAACGCCACGCTCACGAGCATCATCTGCCGGGCCGGCGTGTCGAAGGTGTACCCGAACACCTGCAGCGGTGCGACCTCGGTGGAGCCGAGTTCGAACAGGCTGATGTGGACCGGACCGATGTCGAAGTCGGCGAGGTTGAAGATCCACCGGTCCAGCGCCACCGCGAAGGCCGCGGTGCCGAGCGCGAGGTAGATGCCCGAGAGGCGCAGGGCCGGGAGCGCGATGAGCGCACCGACCATGGCGGGCACGACGAACGCGAGCACGAGCGCGAGCGGGTTGCCGTCGGCACCGAGGTGGCCGTAGATGAGCGCACCGATCGCGCCGAAGGTCAGGGTGGCGAGCGAGATCTGTCCGGCGAAGCCGATGAGCGGGACGAGCGACAGCGCGAAGATCGCGAAGGTGAACACCTTCGCGTAGGTGGTCGCGTCGCTGGTCGACAGCGTCGTCGCCATGATCACCCCGGCGAGCACCGACAGTCCCGCGAAGACCCAGGTGCCCCTCCACGTCGGCATCGGGAAGTACTCGCGGCTCTGGCGCCGACCGCGCAGACGGGACGACGGGATGATGAGGAGCACGATGAACAACAGGATGGCGGGCGCCGCCAGGCGCAGTCCGGCGAAGTTCGGGCTGGTCTTGAGGTACCCGGCGAGGTAGGCCTCGGTGCAGCCGAGGATGACCGCGCCGAGGAACGTGAGGGGCAGGCTCCGCAGCCGGCCGATGATCGCGGCGGCGTACGCGTTCACGATGAGCAACGAGAGCGTCGCCGCGTCGAGCGCCACGTTGGGGGCGATGAGAATGCCGCCGATCGCGGCGAGGGTGCAGCCCATCGCCCAGGCCAAGGAGGACACCACGTTCGGGCGGACGCCGTTGAGGGATGCGAGCGACCGGTCGTCGACCACCGCACGCATGGCGACCCCCGTCCGGGTCGTCCTCAGGAACAACCAGAGCGCGCCGGCCACCACGACCGCGACCACCACGGTGAGGGCCTGCTGCCCGGTCACCCTCGTGTCGAAGAGCGTGAAGCCCTGGTTCGCGAAGAAGGCCGAGAAGTTGCGACTCACCCCGGGCTTCCACACCCAGATCGCCAGCCCGATGAGACCGACGAGCAGACCGATCGAGACGACGAGCTTCGTGACCTCGCTCGTATCCTCGAGGCCCCGCATCACGAGGACGTCGATGAGCACCCCGAGGAGCGGCGCGATGACGAGGACGGCGACGGCGAGCGCCACCCACACGGGCCAGCCCCACGCGAAGTGCATCTGCCAGTAGGCGAAGGCACAGACCATGCCGATCGCGCCCTGAGCGAAGTTGAAGATCCCCGTCGTCGTGTAGGTGAGGACGAGACCGCTGGCGATGATCGCGTAGATCGCGCCCGTGCTCAGCCCGACGATCGTGAAGGTGAGGAACTTGTCCAACGCAGCCTCCGCGGGTGAGGCGTGGGGGCGGGTCGACCCACCCCCACGCGCTCGTCCGCTACTTCAGGTCGGACAGGCTCTTGCCCACATCGGCGAGGGTCACGCCCTTGCCGTACGAGCGCTTGAGCGTGAAGAGGTTCTCGGGTCCGCAGTTGTAGATCGAATCGTTCGGGCCGATGTCCGGGAGGCTGAAGCCCTTCGGGCTCGCCTCGAACACCGCGAAGCAGTCGGTCGGCTGCTGCTCCCGCACGTTGGCGGGGGCGTGGAGCCCGCCGCCGACCCAGTTGGCGCCGCCGACCCGCTTCGCCTCGTCGAGGATGCACTTGCGGGTGAGGTCGTCGCCGCAGGCCGTCGCCGCCTTGGCGAAGAGCAGCCACGCGGAGAACGCCTGCACGCCGAGGTAGGACTTGGCCTTGCCCTTCGGCAGGTACTCGGCGAACAGGTCGAGGTACTGCTGGGTCGCCGCGTTGTCGGCGGCCTTCTCGAACGGGTAGATCGAGCTGCGGACGTACGTGTCCTGGATCGCCTTCCCGCCGGTCTTGATCATGATCTGGTCGTAGTGGTTCGGGCTGGCCTGGATGAAGTCGAGCTCGTACCCGGCGTCGACCAGACCCTGCTCGAACTTCGCGAGGTTCTCCGGCTCACCGGTCCAGATGAGGCCGCGCACGCCCTTGGACTTGAGCGTCTGGACGATCGGCGCCCAGGTCGTCTCGCCGGCGGCGTTGTACTGGCCGTCGTAGATCACCGTCATGCCGGCGGCCTCGGCCCCCTCGACCGACTGATCCTTCACGACGAGGGTCGACGGGAGCGCCGCGGTCAGGGCCGCCACCTTGTCCTTGGCGGCCGGGAACTTCTCGGCGAGCCAGCGGAAGTCACCGATCGGCTGGATGTTGTTCGGGTTCGGCAGGACCTGCACCAGCAGGTCGGCACCGCGGGCCTCGGGGCTCACCACGAATCCGGAGATGTCCGGGAGCAGGCACCCGAGGCGGTCCTTCTGGGCCGCGTCGTCGAAGACCGCGCCGCCACCGACCAGCGAGAAGTCCTGGTCGCAGGCCTCGAGGATTCGCTGGCGGTACTCGACGAGCTTCGCGTCGAGGAGGTCGAGCTTGATCGTGCGACCCGCGATGCCACCGGCCGCATTGCACCACTCGGTGAACACGGTCGCCGCGTCGAAGAGCTCCTGGTTGAGGCCGGGACGACCGGCGAAACCGGGGTCGGCGACCGTGCCGACACGGATCTCGGAGTCGGTCACACCGGGCGCCGTCGCGCCCTTGGCGTCGCCGGGCCCGCACACCTTGCCGAGCGCGCCGAACGAGCCCGACGCCGTGGCGTTCCCGCCGCCCGTGGTGCTCGTCGATCCGCCGTCCGAGCTGTCGCTCCGACTGCAGGCCGCCGCGACGAGCGAGAGTGCGACCGCGCACACGACCGTGCGGGCGATGATCCGTCCTCGCATGGAGTTCCCCCTGTTCGACGCCACACCACGTGGCGAACGGGCAGTATCGCAGGCCCGGGGCCCCGATGCGAGACACGACGGCCCCGGCGCAGGTGCGCCGACGGGATCCGTGGCCGGGTCAGGCCGGGGCGACGTGGAACCGGGCCGCCCACCGCCGGTACTCGAGGATCGGCCCATCGACGTCCGAGAGCGCCGGTCGGGGCACGAACGCCTTGTGCTCCCAGATCGGCACGTCCTCGCGTGCCTGCTCGTCGATGTGCCCCACGTAGAGCTCCGCGATCTCCCGGGCCTCGGCCTCGGTGCCGGTGCGGCGCACCGTGAAGTGGAACCGCAGCTCGCAGCGGTCCCGCTCGATGGGGGTCTGGGTCGCGATGAGGAGGGTGTCCACGAAGCCGACGAACCGGGTCGCCGAGAACCCCGGGCCGTACTGGTGGACGTCGATCTCACCCGGGAAGTCGCCGAACGGCGTCTTGAGCTCGACGATGGTGCGGACGTGGGCGATGTCGCCGGACCCGTCGTACTCGGCGATCTCGGGTGGATCGTCAGCGAGGTGGACCACGGGGAAGTGGCAGCGGTCGATGCCGTTCTCCCCCAACTCCTGCACCGAGGTGTTGATCACGTAGGACCGCACGATGAACGGCAGGTACTCCGGATCGTCGGTCTCCGGGAGTTGCGGCACGTCGAACGTCGGCGGCTCGCCGGTCGGGTGCACCCAGGCGAGCACGAGCCCGTTGCGCTCGATGACCGGGTGGGTGCGCAACCGGGCCCGGCCGTTCGTCCGTTCGCTGTAGGGGATGCGGCAGTTGACGCCGTCGCGGTCGAACTCCCAGCCGTGGAACGGACAGACCACCGCGTCCCGCTCCACCCGGCCGCCGACGCCGAGGTGGGCCCCGAGGTGCGGACACCACGCATCGGCGCAGCACGCAGCACCCGATTCGGTCCGCCAGACCACGAGATCACGCTCGCAGGCGCGCAGCGACACGAGGTCCCCGGGGGCCAGGTCGGCCGAGTCGGCCACCCGGAACCACCCGAACGGGACGGGGATCGTGCCGGTCTCGAGCGCCACGGGGATGACCCGCCGTCGCCTACTCGGGCTTCTGCGCGCCGACGACCCACATGGCGAAGAACTGCGATCCGCCGCCGTACGCGTGGCCCATCGCCTTGCCGGTGCGGATCTCGACCTGGTGGGCCGCCTCGCCGAAGCGGATCATGCCGGACGCACCGATCGGGTTCGAAGAGAGCACGCCCCCCGACGGGTTCCACGGGATGTCCCCGTCGAACGCCGTCGCCCCGGCCTCGGTGAGCTTCCAGCCCTCGCCGAGTTCCGCGAACCCGAGGTTCTCGAGCCACATCGGCTCGTACCAGGAGAACGGGACGTACACCTCCGCGCAGTCGAGGTCGGTGCGGGGGTTCGAGATCCCGGCCTGCTGGTAGACGTCGGCCGCGCAGTCCTGGCCGGCCTGCGGGTTGATCTGGTTGCGCCGGGCGAACATCGTCGGCTCGGAGCGCATCGCGGTGCCGTGCACCCACGCCACCGGGTTCGGCGCCGCCGCGGCCACCGACTCGCTCCCCATCACCATCGCCATCGCCCCGTCGGAGGACGGGCAGGTGTCGAGGTAGCGCAGCGGGTCCCACAGCCGGAACGACTCCTCGACCATCTCGAGGGTGATGTCCGGGAGGTGGAGGTGCGCCCGCGGGTTGCGGAGTGCGTTGAGCCGGTCCTTCACCGCCACGAGGTGCCCGATGTGACGGGGCGCGCCGCTCTGCGAGATGTAGCCGCGGATGATCGGGGCGAAGTACCCGCCGGCCCCGGCCACGAGGGGAGGCGCGAACGGCATCGGGACCGAGAGACCCCAGGTCGCGTTCGACTCCGACTGCTTCTCGTAAGCGACGGTGAGCACGCGCTCGTGCACCCCGGACTGG